>DXXK01000026.1 GCA_019416425.1 Bacteroidales bacterium | reverse complement strand
TCATCCTGACCAGCGACAACCCCCGCGACGAGGACCCCGCGCAGATCATCGCCGACATGAAGGCCGGACTCACCGCCGACGAGCTGCGCAACACACTGTGCATCACCGACCGACACGAGGCAATCCGCACGGCCCTGCATACAGCCGTGCCCGGCGCCGTGGTGCTGATCGCCGGCAAGGGCCATGAGCCATACCAGGAGGTGAAGGGCGTACGCCATCACTTCGACGACCGCGAGGAGGTAATGAACGCATTCAAGGAACTCTAAGCTGACCCATCGCAATGATCTACTGGCTGTTCAACTATTACGACTGGAACATTCCGGGACACAACCTGATGAGCTACATCACGTTCCGCGCTGGCATATCGTTCGCGCTGGCATTGGTGGTGGCTCTGGTTTTCGGCCATAACATAATCCGCCGGCTGCAGCGCATGCAGATCGGCGAGGAGGTCCGCAACCTGGGCCTGGAGGGCCAGGTGCAGAAGAAGGGAACACCCACCATGGGCGGTGTCATCATCATCCTGGCCACGCTGGTGCCGTGCCTGCTGATGGCCAACCTCTCCAACATCTACCTGCTGCTGATGATCGTGGCCACACTCTGGATGGGCGCCATCGGCTTCCTGGACGACTACCGCAAGCTGAAGTACCACAACAAGGACGGCCTCCGCGGCCAGTACAAGGTGCTGGGACAGGTGGGCCTCGGCCTGGTGGTGGGCATCACCATGTGGCTGTCGCCACAGATCGTGATGAGCGAGAACTTCGAGACCCGCAGCGTCTCGCCCGACGCCGTCACCGAGGTGATTGTCAGCGCCGAGCAAATCAAGTCTCCGCAGACCACCATCCCGTTTGTCAAGAACAACAACTTCAACTACGAGTGGCTCACCGGCTGGATCAGCGACGCCAACGCCGCCCAGACCCTGGGCTGGATTGTATTCGTACTGGTTGTAATCCTGTGTGTCACGGCAGTGTCCAACGGAGCCAACCTGACCGACGGCATCGACGGCCTCTGCGCCGGAACCTCCGCCATAATCGGAGTCGCCCTGCTGATAATGGCATACTTAGGTGGCAACGTCATATACTCCAGTTACCTGAACATCATGTACATACCCGGCTCGGAGGAGCTGGTGGTATACGCCGGCGCCTTCATCGGCGCCCTGGTGGGATTCCTATGGTACAACGCATTCCCGGCTCAGGTATTCATGGGCGACACCGGAAGCCTGACATTGGGTGGAATCCTGGCCGTCTTCGCCATCCTGATCCGCAAGGAGCTGCTGATTCCGCTGCTCTGCCTGGTGTTCTTCCTGGAGGACGTCTCGGTAATGATGCAGGTGGCCTATTTCAAGGCCACCAAAAAGAAATACGGCGAGGGGCGCCGCATATTCAAGATGACTCCCCTGCACCATCATTTCCAGAAGGACGCCGACCCCACGGCGCACGTGCTGTGGAACCATCCCGTGCATGCCATGCACGAGGCCAAGATCACGACCCGCTTCTGGATCGTGAGCATCCTGCTGGCCGCATTAACATTCGTAACGCTTAAAATCAGATGAAAGACAATAAATTCCTGGTCGTCCTGGGTGGCGGCGAGAGCGGCGTGGGCGCCGCGGTGCTCGGCAAGGTGAAGGGATACGACGTGCTCCTGTCCGACTCGGGCAATATACCGGAGAAATATATCAATGTGCTTGAGGATGAACATATCGAATACGAGCAGGGAGGCCATTCGGAGGAGCGTATCCTGACGGCCGGCATTGTTGTGAAAAGTCCCGGCATTCCCCCGACGGCCCCGCTGGTGGCCAAGCTGGCCGCACAGGGCACACCGATACTGAGCGAGATCGAGTTCGCCGGACGCTACACCGACGCCAAGATGGTGTGCATCACCGGATCCAACGGCAAGACCACAACGACGCTGCTGACCTACCACATCCTGAAGGACGCTGGCCTGAACGTGGGCCTGGCCGGAAACGTAGGCAAGAGCCTGGCCCTGCAGGTGGCCCGCGAGCAGCATGACGTCTACGTCATCGAGCTGAGCTCCTTCCAACTGGAGAACATGTACGACTTCAAGGCCGATGTGGCCGTGATCACAAACATAACACCCGACCATCTGGACCGCTACGACCATAAGATGGAGAACTACATCGCCGCCAAGTTCCGCATCCTGCAGAACCAGACCGGCGACGACTTCTTCATCTACTGGCAGGACGACCCCGTGGTGACCGCTCAGATCGCCCAGATCCAGCAGGAGGCCCGCCGTCTCCCATTCGGAGAGATGCGCGAGGAGGGGTCCGCGGCATGGGTAGACGACAACAACATAATCCATTTCCACACCCCGCTGGACGTGTTCGAGATTCCTCGCGACCGCCTGTCGCTGCACGGCCTGCACAACCTGTACAATTCCATGGCGGCCGGCCTCAGCGCCTCGCTGATGAGCGTGTCGGGCGGACAGATTGTCAAGTCTCTGGCCGATTTCGAGGCCGTGGAGCACCGTCTGGAGTACGTCGACACCATCGACGGCGTACGCTACATCAACGATTCCAAGGCCACCAACGTCAACTCCACATGGTACGCCCTGGAGAGCATGACGCAGCCCACCGTGCTGATCCTGGGGGGCAAGGACAAAGGCAACGACTACTCCGAGATTCAGGACCTGGTGCGACAGAAGGTCAAGGCCATAGTCTGCATGGGCAAGGACAACGCCAAGCTGATGGACTTCTTCGGCGACAAGGTGCCGGAAATCGTGGACACACACTCGCTGCAAGAGGCCATGGCCGCTTGCCGACGCATCGCCGCCGAGGGCGACGTGGTGCTCCTGTCCCCTTGCTGCGCCAGCTTCGACCTGTTCACCAGCTACGAGAACCGGGGCGACCTGTTCAAGCAGGCTGTCCGCGACATGAAGAAATAATCCCTTTATACACTGTTACTATATGGCTGAACCTCTCTACAACTCGATTGAAGTCCGCGAGACCGTTGACGGCGTTGACGTCAACGGCCGCCGACGCGCCGCCGACACGGCTCCCCTCTCTGACCGTGCCGAGGCGGAAGCCGACGGAACAACCTCCGGCCGATCCAAGCCCCGCAAGCCTATGGCAGGCATCCGCAACGCCGACAAGTACATCTGGGGCATATACCTGACACTCCTGGTGATCAGCGTCATCGAGCTCTTCTCCGCCTCCAGCACCGAGGTGGTGGGAGCCAACGTCTACACCCCGCTGATCCGCCACGGACGCTTCCTGCTGGTCGGACTCGGACTGGTGCTGCTGATACAGCGGATCCCCTACACCATCATCGGCCGTTATTCCTGGATTTTCGCCATCTTCACGCTCGGACTGCTGATACTGTCGTCAGTGATCGGTGTGGAGATCAACGGCGCGCAGCGCGCCATCCCCATCGGCGGCTCCACGATCCAGCCGGCGGAGATATCAAAGCTGGCCGTGGTGTGTCTGCTTGCATATATCCTGGGACGGAACCAGCTGCCCGGAGGTGTCACAAACCGGGGAGTCATTACCGCGGCTGTTGTGGTCGTGGTGTTCTGCGCATGCCTGATCCGCAACGGTATGACCAACATGATCCTGCTGATGGGCGTCAGCCTGGCCATGATGCTGATCGGAGGCATCCAGTGGCGCAAGATGGGTTATGTGTTCATGGCCTACGCCGCCGGTATCGGCGTCATGTACATGGCCTCGCACATCGGCCGCTCGGCCAACCCGGAGTTCGAGCAGGTCAAGAAGGAGCAGAGCATGCTGGCCTCCACACAGGGAGGCCCCGTGACCCAGATTACACCCGCTGAACCCGCTAAAGCCAAGATTGACCGTACCGGCACACGCAAGAACCGTATGGCCAACTACTTCCGTGGAGTCCATCCCGATGACACAATCACCGACGAGAACCGCCAGGTGATGATGGCCCGCTTCGCCCAGGCCAACGGAGGCCTGGTGGGCAAAGGTCCCGGCAACTCGCGCGAGAGCGCACGTCTGCCGCTGGCATTCTCGGACTATATCTACTCCATCATCATCGAGGACACCGGCTTCATCGGCGGCACGCTGGTACTGATGCTGTTCCTGCTCCTGCTGGCGCGCGCCGGGCGCATAGCATACCGGTGCACCAGGGCCCTACCGGCCTTCCTGATACTGGGGTGCGCCTTGATGATCGTGCTTCAGGCTCTGGTGCACATGGGTATCGTAACCGGTGTCATGCCCGTCTCCGGACAGCCTCTGCCATTCATCTCGAAGGGTGGAACATCGGTAATAGTGATGTCCGCCGCGATCGGCATCATGCTCTCCGTATCGCGTTACGCATCCTACAATAACGACAAGAAGGCCATCAGCGCCGCCGAACTCAGCGCGCTCCCGGCCGATATGCAGGCCGCGAACTTCAGCGCCACCAAAAATTCTGATTCACGCAACTGACAATGAATAAACGTAAACCTCATATTTTGATCTCGGGAGGGGGTACGGGAGGGCACATCTTCCCGGCCCTGTCCATCGCCAACGCCCTGAAACGTCGCCTTGACGCCGATATACTATTCGTCGGCGCCGAAAACCGTATGGAAATGGAACGCGTTCCCGCCGCCGGATATCCCATCAAGGGACTTCCCGTGGCCGGATTCGACCGCAAACATCTGTGGCGCAACATCTCAGTGTTGCTGAAACTCCGCAAGTCCATCAAGATGGCGGACCAGATAATCAGCAACTTCCAGCCCGACATCGCCATTGGAGTGGGAGGATACTGCTCGGGACCGACACTCAAGGCCGCACAGAAGGCCGGGGTCCCGACGTTGATCCAGGAGCAGAACTCCTACGCCGGGGTCACCAACAAGCTGCTGGCGAACAAGGCACGGGCCATATGCGTTGCCTATCCCGACATGGGGCGTTTCTTCCCTGCCGAGCGCATAGTGATGACGGGTAACCCGGTGCGACGCGACCTGCTGGACCATGCTCCTGACCCCGGGACGGCCCGCAACAGCTTCGGCCTGAACCCGGACCTCCCGACGCTGCTGGTGATTGGTGGAAGCCTCGGAGCCCTGACGCTGAACGAGAGCATGGAACAGGGCATCCACCGGCTGGCTGAACGCGGCGTTCAGGTGATATGGCAGACCGGCAAGAACTTCGGCGACCGCGGAATTCAGGCCGTCCAGGGCCTGAAGGGTGTGGTCGTGACAAAGTTCATCACCGACATGTCGGCGGCGTACGCCGCGGCCGACCTCGTCATATCCCGTGCAGGTGCAGGATCCATCTCCGAGCTGGAGCTCTTAGGCAAGCCCTGCATCCTGGTGCCCTCGCCAAACGTGGCCGAGGACCATCAGACCAAGAACGCACGTGCGCTGGCCGACCACCAGGCCGCCGTCCTTGTCACCGACGCCGACGCACGCGGCATATTGGTAGACACTGCCCTGGATCTCATCGGCAACAAGGCTCGACTTGACAGAATGACCGCAAACATCAGGGAACTTGCCCTGGCCGACTCCGACGAGAAGATCGTGGACGAGGTAGTCAGGATTCTTAACAGCAAACAAGCAGCTAATTAAAAATTGGAAAAGACACTATACTTCGTAGGGGCCGGCGGCATCGGCATGGCCAACCTGGTCCGTTACTATCTGGCACACGGCGCACGTGTGGCAGGCTATGACCGCGCTCCTTCGGAACTGACGCATGCCCTGGAGCAGGAAGGGCTGATTTTCACCGACATCGCCCTCCGGGAGCAGATTCCGGCCGAATTCCGCGATCCTGCCGAGACTCTCGTGGTCTACACCCCCGCCGTACCGGCGGACAACGACATATTGAAATATTTCCGCGAGAACGGGTTCACGGTCATCAAGCGCGCGGCCCTTCTGGGCCGCATCACGGAGCATACCGACGGCATCTGCGTGGCCGGTTCGCACGGCAAGACCACGACATCGTCGATGATCGCCAACATCCTGCGCGGTTCCGAGTGCGGATGCACAGCCTTCTTAGGGGGTATCCTGCGCAACACCGACTCCAACCTGGTGCTGGACGAACGCTCGCGCTTCTCAGTGGTCGAGGCCGACGAATACGACCGCTCGTTCCATCAGCTGCATCCCTGGCTGGCCGTGGTCACCAGTACCGACCCCGACCATCTGGACATCTACGGCGACGAGGAGCATTACCTGGAGGCATTCTCCATCTTCACCTCGCTGATACGTCCTGGAGGCCATCTGCTGGTGCACACCGGACTGAAATTCAAACCTGCGCCTGGTCCCGACGTTACAGTGCAGACATACAGTCACGGCAGCGAGGGCGACTGGCATACCGAAGACATCGTCTACGGCGACGGTACCATCTCGTTCACGCTGGTCGGACCTGACGGTCTCCGCATCGAGGGACTGAGCCCCGGTGTACCCGTGGACATCAACGTCGACAACGCCGTGGGGGCGGCCGCCGCGGCATTGACGGCCGGCGCGACCGCCGATGACGTGCGCCGCGGCCTGGCTTCGTTCCGAGGCGCCAAACGACGCTTCGAGATCTGGAACGACGGCAAGGACGGCCGTCCCGTGCTTATTGATGATTACGCCCACTCTCCCAACGAGATACGCGCCAGCATCGAGTCCGTGCGCCGTCTGTTCCCGGGCCGTGAGCTGACCGTCGTCTTCCAGCCCCACCTCTATACCCGCACGCGCGACTTCGCCCCTGACTTCGCCGATGCACTGTCCGGTTGCGACCGCCTGATAATGCCCGAGATCTACCCCGCACGCGAACTCCCCATACCCGAAATCACCTCGCACACCATCCTCGACGCCGTCCGGGGACCGAAAAAAACTTACTGTGAGCGAAAAGATTTGCTGAATCTGATAAAAAATTGTAACTTTGACGTTTTAATGACACTGGGAGCAGCCGATATCGACCGGCTGGTTCCGGACATATCCCATATACTGAAGGGGAAGAAGGCTGAGAAGGAGAATGGTTAAAGGGAAAACGATAGCGAAATGGGCATGCCTGGCGCTGCTGCTCGCGTATTCGGTATGGGTCGTGATATGGGCTCATGCCGAGGCTTCGCGTCACGTGTGCCGCAACATAGACATCGCCGTCGATGCCCGTCCTCCCATGGACTCAATCACGCGTCAGGGTGTGCTGGACGTCATGAAACTCTACCCCAGCCGTATCATCGGTGTACCCATCGACCAGATCGACACACGCGCCATCGAGAGGTATCTGGACAACCTAAACACTTTCGAGACAGTCAACTGCATGGTCTCTGGCGCAGGTACGATTCACATCCAGGTTTCCCCTATGATACCCGTGATGAGGGTCTTCTTCGGCGACAGTTCCTACTACATCAACAAAGACGGCAAAACCATCGCATCCAACGCCGAGTTCTTCAGCGACGTACCCGTGGTGAGCGGCAACTTCAACCACCGTTTCCGTCCGCAGGACGTGCTGCCGCTGGTTCGTTTCGTGGAGTCCGACTCCATAATGAGCGACCTGACCTCAATGATTGTGGCCAACAGTCCCCACAACCTGCTGATCGTGCCCAAGGTCACCGGTCATGTAGTGAATTTCGGCGACACAACCCGCCTGCTGGACAAACGCAACGCCCTGCTGCTGTTCTACCACCGCGTCATGCCCCATAAGGGCTGGGAACTCTACGACACAATCTCAGTGAAATACCGCGGCCAGGTCATCGCAACCCGCCGCGACAAGACCCGCCCGGCCCAGCCCGTGGACTCTGTCCCCGAAGAGGATATCGACGAGGCCACTCTGCAGGGCACCTCCATCTTAGCCACTACCGAAAACACCGAAAGAACCGATGAATAACGAAAGATATGTCGCTGCGATTGAAGTGAGCAGCTCCAAAATAATGGCTGTTGTCGGAAAGGTTTCCGATGACGGTCGCTTCGAAGTCATAGCCTCGGACCATGAGCGTGGCGTGGAGAGCGTCCGTTACGGCATAGTCCAGAATCTGGAGGAGACGGCCCTGCGCATCGACCGTATCCTTCAGCGGCTGGAACGTAAGCCGGCCATCGCCCCCAACACCATCACGGGTCTGTTCGTGGGTCTGTCGGGGCGCTCCATGCGCTCCATTCCCACCACCGTCAGCCTCAAGCTGGCCAACGATACTGAGATCACGCAGGAGATTCTGGACAGGATGCGCGACCAGGCGCGCCAGACCGATATCGACGCATCGCTGACCATCGTGGACGCCATCCCGCGCAACTACACCATCGGCAAGTACGAGACTCTGTCGCCCCGAGGAATGGTCGGTTCCGATATCTCCGCGACATTCGACCTGATTGTCTGCCGCCCGGAGATGCAGCGCAACCTGACGCGGACGCTGACCGAGAAGGTTAAGGTCGACGTCAAGGGCTTCCTGGTGACGGCGCTGACATCGGCTGCGATCGTGCTGACAAGCGAGGAGAAACGCCAGGGCTGCATGCTGGTGGACATGGGCGCAGAGACCACGACCGTGACCATCTACCGCAAGGGCTCGCTGGTGTACTTCGCCACGCTGCCCATGGGAGGGCGCAACATCACCCGTGACCTGAGCAGCGTCTGCGGCCTGGAGGAGAAGGCCGAGGACATAAAGACCTCGATGGGCAACGCAATGCCGCAGAACACCGCTCCGTCGCACAGCGTGGCCGGACTTCGCATGTCCGACCTGCAGAACATCATCGTGGCCCGTGCAGAGGAAATCGTGGCAAACATCATCGAGCAGATATCCTACGCCGGACTCAAGGAGACCGACCTGCCCGGAGGAATAGTCTGCATCGGCGGCGGCTGCCGCCTGAACGGCATCATGGACCTCCTTGCACACAAGACAGGCCTCAACGTCCGTTGCGGCCAGGTCCCACAGTACATCACCATCTCCGACTCACGCGCCCAGCAGGCCGAGATCCTGGAGGCCATCGGCATATTATACATCGGCGCCACAAACTCCGACGAGTCATGTCTGGAAGTCATCTCGTCCGACGACCTGCCCGTAATGGGCGAGGCCAACGCCGAGGAACAGCCCAAGGAGGAGAAAACCAAATCCAAACCCAAGCAGAAACGCTCCGGATGGATCCAGAACATCGGAAGCCGTCTGGCCAACATGTTCGGCGGAGACTCCACCGACGATTCCGACCTTTTTGAATAACGACAATAAATTCGCAACCAATGGACCCGATATATTCAGCAATGGACATAAGCGACGCATCCTCGTTCAACGACAAGGAGGATATCGACGACATCATCAAGGTGATAGGCGTCGGCGGTGGGGGCGGCAACGCCGTGAACTACATGTTCGAACAGAAGATTCCTCACATCCAGTTCGTGGTGTGCAATACGGACCAACAGGCGCTGAACCGCTCGGCGGTACCTACCCAGGTCCTGTTGGGATATGACATAACCCATGGACTTGGCGCCGGCAACGTGTCGGAAGTGGGCCGCAAGTGCGCCGAGGCAAGCGCCGAGGACATCCGCGCCCTGTTCCGTGACAAGACCGAGATGGTGTTCGTCACAGCCACTCTGGGCGGGGGTACCGGAACCGGCGCCGCTCCCGTCGTGGCACGAATCGCCAAGGAGTCCGGCATGCTGACGATCGGCATCGTGACCGTCCCGTTCTACTTTGAGGGCGAGAAGAAGATCCTCAAGGCTCTGGAGGGCGCCAAGGAGCTCAAGAAGCATGTCGACGCCCTGCTGATCATCAACAATGAGAACCTGGTGGAGCTCTACAAGGACCTGAACTTCTTCAACGCGTTCCACAAGGCCGACGACACACTGGCCAACGCCGCACGCTCCATCTCGGAGATCATCTCCGAGTCCTGCTACATCAACGTGGACTTCCAGGACGTCAAGACCACCCTGAAGGATTCCGGCTCGGCAATCATAGCCACGGCCGAGGGCGAGGGCGAGGGCCGTATCACCAAGGCCATCAACGCCGCCCTACACTCGCCGCTGCTCAAGGACCACGACATCAACACATCCAAGCGCCTGCTGCTGAAGTTCATGTGCAGCAAGGACAGCGACGACCCCATCCGAACCGAGGAAATCAACGAAATCACCGCCTTCACCTCCAAGCTCAGCGGCATTGACGTGAAGTGGGGTATCGGAGATGACCCGACCCTGGGCAACAAGGTGAAGATCACCGTCCTGGCCTCGGGATTCGACGTGACTATCAGCGAAGGTCCCGAGAAGGAGACCATCATACTCAAGAACGAGGAGGAAACCGACAAGACGGAGGCCACCAAGCAGCAGAAGGCCCAGGAGACCGAGATCGCCAAGGTCTACGGGATGGACAAGGTGAAGCAGCAGCAGCAGCTGGCCGCCAAGCTGAAGTACGCCGTTCTGAAACCCTCGCAGTTCGACGACCACGAGGTCATCGCAATGCTGGAACGCATCCCGATCCACAAGCGTACCTCACAGTTCAACGAACAGCTGGACAGCCTGACCGGACAGCCCGTGGCCAAACCCGTCGTTCAGCACGACGGCCCCGGTACCGAAGTAATATCTTTTTAATTCATAAATACAAACTCATTTATTCAGGCCAAAAGGAGACCTGAACAACTGTTATGGAGAATTCATTTTCAATGGTTGCCAAAACCTTCAAGGGACTGGAACCTGTATTGCGCGACGAACTGCTCAGTCTCGGAGCCGAGAACGTCGAGATGGGCACGCGTATGGTAAGTTTCGAGGGTGACCTCGAACTGATGTACCGCGCAAACCTTTGCCTTCGAACAGCCCTCAGGGTGTTGAAGCCCATTGAGAAATTCACGGCCACGGATCCTGACCAGCTCTACGACATTGTCCGTGATATTCCGTGGGAGAAGTACATGACTCCCCAGACCACATTCGCAATCGACGCAACGGTCAACAGCGCCGATTTCACCCACAGCCGTTTCGCCACCTACCGCGTCAAGGACGGCATCGTCGACCACTTCCGCGACCTGAACGGCGAGCGTCCCTCGGTCCGCGTGTCGGGCTACGACCTGCTGTTCAATGTCCACATCGACGGCGACCGCGTCACCATCTCGCTGGATTCCAGCGGCGAGCCCCTTAACAAACGCGGATACCGCGAGGAGCAGACCGAGGCCCCGATCAACGAGGTCCTGGCTGCCGGAATAATCATGACCACCGGATGGCGCGGCGACTCGGACTTCGCCGACCCCATGTGCGGGTCCGGCACGTTCCTGATCGAGGCCGCACTCATCGCCGCCAACATCAATCCCGGAATATACCGAACCAGCTTCGCCTTCGAGAAGTGGCCTGATTTCGACGAGGAACTCTTCGAGGAACTCTACAACGACGACAGCGCCGAGCGTCCATTCAACTTCAAGATCCGAGGCGGCGACATCGACCCGGAGGCCGTAGCAATAGCCCGCCGCAACATCAAGAACGCCCAGGTGGAGGATATGGTGGAGATCGGATGCAAGCCAATGGCCGACTGGACCGACAACCCCGAGGGCGGCTGCCTGGTGACGAATCCTCCCTACAACCATCGCCTCAAGCAGGAAGACATGACGGAGATGTTCCGCGCCATCGGCACGAACCTGAAACGCAATTTCCCCGGATGGAACGCCTGGCTCATAGGTCCCGACACCGAGGACTTCGACAACATCGGCCTGAAACCTTCCATCAAGATCCCGATGCTGAACGGATCGCTGGAATGCTCGCTGCGCGAGTATGTGCTGTTCGACGGACGCTACGATGAGTTCCGCGCCGACGGCGGTACAGTCAAGGGGTTCGACGAGGACTTCCGCCGCGACCGCGAACCAAAGAAGATGCGGCGGATCTCGGACGACGAATGGAAGTCCGAGACCCGGAAGTTCGGCGACCATAAGCCTCAGCGCAAACCGGGTCCGGACAAGAAGAAACAGGACCGTCAGGACAAGAGGGGAGGCTACGACCGCAACAGCAGCTACGACCGCAACAGCAGCTACGACAAGGGTTACGACAACGAGGGCGCCTACGACAACGGCTTCGAGCGCGAGCGTAAGCCCAACGGCAGCTTCAACCGCGACCGCAAGCCTAACGGAGGATTCGACCGCGACCGCAAGCCTAACGGAGGATTTGACCGCGACCGCAAGCCCGGTGGCGGCTTCAACCGCGACCGCAAGCCCAACGATGGCTTCAATCGTGACCGCAAGTCCAACGGCGCATATGACCGCGAACGCAAACCGGGCGGCGGATTCACCCGTGACCGCAAGCCGGGAGGATTCGACCGCGACCGCCGTCAGGATCGGTATACTCCTTCGGACCGAGGACCAAGCATCAGCGAGGACAAAAGCCATACCGTTAATCCCGTATATTTCCGCAGCCGTAAGAACAAAGAGAAGAACGACGAGCAAAACGTAGACTAAATGACTCAGCCCATGGGCACAAAGGGAGTGATCATCACCGCGCTGACCGCGCTGGCTATGTGCTCCCTCATTTTCTATACCGGTTTTCACGGATACCCGACGGCAGACATGGGAATATGCCTGCCGTCACCCAACATGTGGAACCTCTCGCCGCTGGCGTCATGGGTAGTGTTCATGTTCATCCTGGCCGGAACCACGGTCGGACTGTCACTGGTTAACAAGAACTTCTCGATTGTCCCCGGATCGGGCGCGATGCTGCCGGGGATGTTCATGCTCACGTCCGCTTCCATCCCGTGGATCAGCGGCTCGCTTACCTCATCAAGCCTCATGGCGCCGGCCCTTCTGGCATGTCTGGCGATACTGTTCAATAATTACCGAAGCCGCAATGCCGCCCAGGGAGTCTTCCTGGTAGCCACTATTCTGTCGCTGGGCTCCATGATCCAATACGGGTTCATGTTGATGGCCGTGCCGATGCTGGTGATTGCGGCAATGTTCAAGAGTCTACACTGGCGCGAGATCTTCGCGTTCCTGATGGGTCTCCTGGCTCCATACTGGATTGGCGTGGGACTGGGACTGATTCCCCTCGACGCCTTCGTGATTCCGAACCTGTCGAAAATCTGGGAACGTGTACTATCGCCGGAGATGATGCTGACCGGGCTGCTCAATATCGCATTCACCGCGGTTCTGACTCTGATCTTAGGACTTAACAACGCCTTGAAACTATTCGCCGGAAATGTGCGGCGTCAGTCGTTCAATACCGCCATCGGAATCATCGAGTTCAGCGCAGCTCTGTTTATGGTACTGGACTACAACAACTTCACGGCCTACATCACCTCGTTCTACATGGCAGCGGCGTTCCAGTACGCCAATGTCTTCGCGCTTTGGAAAATCCGCAAGCCCTGGATACCCACTCTGATCCTATGCGCCATCTACCTGGCTTTCTTCATCATTGCAATCCTATGAAAATAATCGTTGACGAGAACATTCCCTACATACGCGGCCGCTTCGGAGCAGGTTGCGACATCACATACGTCGACCAGGACGACATCACCCCCGAGCTGGTACGCGATGCCGACGCGTTGCTGGTACGCACCCGCACGCGTTGCAACGCCGACCTTTTGAGCGGTTCGTCCGTAAGGTTTGTCGGTACCGGCACCATCGGCACCGACCATCTGGACCTGCCCTGGCTCAAGGCCAACGGCATCACGGCTGTGAACGCACCCGGGTGCAACGCGCCGGGCGTCGCGCAGTATGTCTGGAGCGCTATGCTCAGACTGGGGTTCGACCCGCAGGCCGACCGTCTGGGCGTGGTGGGCTGCGGAAACATCGGCAGCATCGTCAAGGCCTGGGGCAAGCATTTGGGAGCCGAGATCTGGGTTTCCGACCCACCGCGCCAGCGTGCCGGGATTCCCGACGATTACCATACGTTGGACGACATAATGGCCAACTGCAAGGCGGTGACGCTCCACACGCCGCTGACCCGCAGCGGCCGGGATGCTACGTTCCATCTGGTCGGCGACCATGAACTGGAACTGATGGGGGAGAACCGCATATTCATCAACGCCGCACGCGGTCCGGTGGTGGATAACGACGCCTTGCTGCGCCGTGTCCAGGCCGACCCGTCGCTGCGCACTGCAATCGACGTATGGGAAGGGGAGCCGGTCATCAACCGCGAGCTGCTCGGTCTGGTGGATTACGGCACGTTCCACATCGCGGGATATTCCCGCCAGGGCAAGGAACGCGCCACCCGTATGCTGCTGGAAGCACTCCAGACCCACTCCGGAATCCCCATGGACACCTCAGGACTGGAACCGGCCTACGACCTCGCCACGGCTCAGTTGCCGTCGGCCAAGCGCATACTGGACAGCTATGATCCAGCGCACGATACCGAGCCGTTGCGACAGCATCCCGACATGTTCGAGAAGTTACGTCACGATTACAACTACCGTACGGAGGCATGAGTTACGACAAACGATTCTATGCCGTCTTCGTGGGACGGCAATCCGGCGTCTACGACGATTTCAACGACGCCATGGAGCAGGTGGATGGTTTCGAGGGTGCCGTATTCAAGAGCTATCAGTCGCCGCAGGATGCCGCCGAGGCATTCCGGCGTTTCGAAAGCCGTTCCGACTCGCAGCAGATCGGCGCGTTGCTCATGAACGCTACGGAGCACAAAACCAAGACCCGTCAGCCTGACCGGATCGAGACCAAGACCGACTATTTCGCATTCCCGGAGATCGACCTGAACGGATGGGCCGTCGATGCCTCGTGCATGGGCAATCCGGGCGTAATGGAGTACCGTGGGGTGGAACTGATGAGCGGCAAGGAGCTGTTCCGCGTCGGTCCGTTCAAGAAGGGCACCAACAACATCGGCGAGTTCCTTGCCATAGTCCATGCCCTGGCGTTGATGGCGCAGCGGGGCGAGAAGCATACGGTCTATTCCGACTCGGTGTCGGGAATGGCATGGGTGCGCAACCGCAAGGTGAAGACCCAGCTGAAGCGCGACGCCAGCACCGAGCCGGTGTTCAAGATGATGGAACGGGCTCTGGTATGGCTGAACACGCATCATTACGACGTATCTATCCGCAAATGGGACACGGACCGCTGGGGCGAGGTTCCGGCGGATTTCGACCGCAAATAACAACCGTCAATGGGGGAGAGCTGTGTCCGCGAGCGTCTGATCCAGGCAATCCGCTCCACAGGAGCCGTGGCGGTCGGCGTGGTCCGGGCGGAACTTACGGACCGGGACGAGAACCGACGGATTGACGCTTGGGTGGCGAGCGGCATGCATGCCGGAATGTCATGGATAGAGCGTCACGCGCTGCTGAGACGCGACCTGAACAATGTCCTGCCGGATGTCCGGAGCGTGGTCTGCGCGGCCTATCCCTATGCTCCGGCAGTGGAGAGGTCGCCGGAACTGCCCTATATCAGCCGCTATGCCTACAGCCAGGACTACCACGAGGCAATTAGAGGCCGTCTGCGGGCCATTCTTTCCGAAATGGACCTGGACAACGCCTGCCGCGTCTGCATCGATTCTGCCCCCGTTTCCGAGCGTTATTGGGCCGTTCAAGCCGGCATCGGCTATCGTGGTGACAACGGAGCCTTGATTGTGCCGGGTGTCGGTCCCGAAGTCTTCCTTGCGGAGATTCTGACTACCCTGGACCTTGAGCCTGATGCACCCGGGGTATCCACCGCTAAGGAATGCCTGCATTGCGGCGCATGTCTGCGCGCATGCCCCACAGGAGCCTTGCAGCCTGACGGAACCATCGACTGCCGCCGCTGCATATCCTATCTGACCATCGAGCACCGGGGACCCTGGACTGAGCCGGAGGCCATGGGCGCCATGTCGACACCTGCCGGCCGACACTCCCTGTTCGGCTGCGACCGCTGCATCACGGTCTGTCCCCTGTCGCGCCTCGAGTCTTACCCTGAATCCCGCTATGTCGATGAGCCGTTACCGCAGGTTCTCAGCCTCACATCCGCCGACTTCCCGGCTACACCGGCCGAGTTCAAGGCCCGTTTCCGCCACACCGCATTGCTCCGGCCCGGTCTCGACGGACTGCTGCGAAACCTCGCCAACCTCAAGCCGGATTAACCCTTATTCCCTTTAACATTCCGAGATTGCAGATTTATTTTGTTTTTTTGACAAAAACGATTAACTTTGCACTCGATTCGGCTCGGGAGAGTCATTGGCTTTAGAACCCAACATTCAGGGTGGGAAATCCACCCTGTCGGATATAACCTTATATAACCAAACAAATAACCTAAAGAACTAACCTTATGAAGAAAATTTTACTCGCAGGAGCGTTCGCGCTCGCATGCCTGCCCATGATGGGCGAAGAGTATGTCCTCAACGGTGATTTCACCGAATTCGGTAGCGCAGACCAGGACCAGCAGGTTCCTGTAGACTGGCAGCGTGCCGGCAATGTATGGGCCGGCCGTTCCAACGTTTTCGCCATCGATGACGAGACAGCAGCCAAGGATCCCAACAACGTGCTGGGTGATGCCGAGAACTTCGCACAGGTAAGTCTGTACAGCTGGAACAGCTGGGAGAACATAACCCTGACCCAGACTGTAGAGCTGGGCATGGCATCGCAGTACACCCTGACCTATGACTGGCGCGCATATGTAACTTCGGTTCGTGCATCCTCGGGTGGCGTAAACCCTGTACATCTCTGGTTTGCTGTTTATCCCTGCGGAGGTACAGGCGATATCGACACATCGGCCGAGCCTATCTACATCAACGATATCAATTGGACAGATGGTGACGATTGGGTCGATACAAACTGGACTAAAGTAACAACCAAGCTTGACACCGGAGACTTGAGTTATGTGGCCGTTCAGTTCGGTGCATTCGGTCAGAGCGACGACGATAGTCAGGGCGGTGCGGGCGAAAACAAGGTCGGCATCCAGGTCGCTAACGTCAGCCTTACCGACGGAGAGTCCGGCATCAACGGCATCGCTACCGACGCTAACGTCGTTGCCACCAAGTACTACACCATCGACGGCGTCGAGGTTGCCGCTCCCGCCAAGGGCTCCATCGTGATCGAGAAGGCCGTCTACGACAACGGCGCAACCAAGGTTGCCAAGAAGATCGTCCGCTAATCAAAACGGGACTTAGAGTCCTGAATGACAATACAGGGGGTGTTTCAACTCGGTTTGAGACACCCCCGTTCAGTACCAATCAACCTTACAGACATGAAAACAAGACTTATTGCCGCTATGGTCCTGACGCTTGCCGGCGCATTCTGCGCACAGGCGGCCTTGACCGTTCCCGATGCCGGCAAATACTATCGTGTGCGCCATGTCAGCGGACTATATCTGACTGATGACGGTTTCCACAGCACAATCGCCGACAAGGCCGAGAACAATACACAGATCCTCCGCTTCATCCCCGTCGAGGGTCAGGAGGGAGTCTACAACGTACAGCGCGTCAGCTCCAGGATGTTCATCGGAACCGACAAGAAATGGAGCACCACCCCGATATCACGCAACATACCCCAGTCGCAGTTCCGTATCAAGGAGGCAGCCGACCCGAACTATGTCGTGCTCGAGAACGTGACCATGAACGCCATGAACGCCTCCAAGGCTTGTCTCGGCTCCGACAACACCACATCCGGCTCCGAGATCTACACCGACAAGAGCGGCACAGATGCCCAGAAGCATTACTGGGCATTGGAGGAGGCCACCAAATACGCCGAGGCCGATCCTCTGCCCGATGTATATCCCGGCAAGGACCTACCCGACAATGATGTCCGCAAGAACGCCTACGACGGCTACAAGCTTGTGTTCGCCGAGGAGTTCAGCAAGGACGGCGCGCCGGACCACAATATCTGGTCGTTCGAGGAAGGCTTCAAGCGCAATGAGGAGGACCAGTACTACAACGGCGACAAGAACAGCTACATCAAGGACGGCGTTCTGGTGATCGAAGGCAGGTATGTGCTGGACCAGCAGATTCCCAATCCCCGCTACAGCCGCCGCGACAGCAAGTGGCCCAGCAGTATAGGTCCTTACCTGACCTGGACCTCCGGCTCCATGCAGACCAAGGGAGGCTGGAACGATGGCTACACCTGGAACTATGGTATCTACGAGGTCCGCGCCAAGGTGCCTCAGCACGTGGGCAGCTGGCCTGCAATCTGGTCCACCGGCAAGTCGCATGAGTGGCCCTACGGCGGTGAGATCGACATCATGGAGTACTACGGCCACTGCATCCACGGCAACGTCTGCTGGGGCAACGGCAACCGCTGGGGAGCGACCTGGAACAGCGCGACAGTCCACGACAATGACCTGGGCGAAGGCTGGGGCGACGAGTTCCACATCTGGCGCATGGTATGGGATTACGACCACATGGAGCTTTGGTGCGACGACTGGCTGGTCAACAACATCGACCTGGACACCACCGTCAACAAGGTCCCGGGCGACAGCTTCGACCATGGCAACGGCTGCAACCCCTTCCGTGACGTGCGCCACATGCTGTGGCTCAATCTTGCACTGGGCGGAATGAACGGCGGTTCGCTCGCCGATACTCCCCGTCCGCTGTATTACCAGATCGACTATGCCCGCGTTTACCAGAAGATCGGTACCGACGGCAAGGCCACATACCATGTGGACGAGACCATCTCCGAACCCAACTTCCCCTGGAAGGACGGCGAGGTTGACCCCTCCGGCGTCTGTAATGTCCCGACCGACAGCGACGCCAAGGTGATAGCAGTCTACAACACGCAGGGCATCCGCGTGGCCGACAGCATGGACCAGGTCAAGACCAACGGCATCTACATCGTCCGCACCGACCGCGGCTCCTTCAAGACACTGAAATAAACGTAACCACTAATCAAATAGGCGATAAGCACTAATGGGTGTTTATCGCCTATCATCATGTTCGCTAGGGTGCTTAAGATTTATCCAATCGAATATTTTTATCAAAATATAATTTTTAAAGATAACAATTCATTTTTTATTCGTTAATATATCAAATCAGATATCTTACATTAAGATGTCTTATATTTCAGATGCCTTATATAATGAGTGGAATCATGCCTTTAGGTAAAAGGCAGACCTCTGATAAATATAATTTAAGCATTGATGGATTATTTAATCTATTTTTTTAAGAGCATTGCTATAGCCGTTGCGATAGGAGTCACCTCATATATAGTCCTGAAAATGGTTTTCATGGCTTTTGTCCATATATACCGTTATCTCAAAAAATAGATTCTATGTCCCAAAGATTATCTAAGAACCGATTTATCAGACAATCCATATGTTCGACATCATATTTAAAGTATTTGTATACCTGGTTCAGACTTTGATTATATTAGCCTACGTGTACAAAGCTTTGGACTATTTATGTAAAGAGATGGGCTGGAAAAATCCCTTGTCATAGCGCGCCCCTCTCAATCAGGACGGCATATGAGAAAAGGACTGATTCCATTTATAGGAGTCAGTCCTTTCGGCTATTTTGTCCTCGCCAAAAATTCTTAAAATCGGCAGCTTTTCTTATTTCTCCCAGATGGTAGGGATGGTGTAGATGTCGAGTTCCTCGATGGTGATGCGGTTGCCGCCGAAACGCGGGGTGGATGAACCCCGTTTCATGTCGCGTTCCTGCGAGTCGGAGAAGAGGCCATCGTCGAAGAAGACCTCTGTGGAGGTACGGTCCACATAAACATCGGCTGTGAGTTCCATTGACGTAGGGTCCTGCGGTGAATAGTGGTAGCCGTTGAGACGTGTCTGGTTGAGATCGTAGTCGACTACGCGGCGTCCGTTCAGTTCCAGAAAAGCGTCAGTGGCGTGACTTAGGCGTATTTTGGCACGTATGCGCAGGGGCTGAGCGGTATCGGCCTGCTGGGCCAGAATCTCGTTGGCCTGGTCCTGAGTGAGGTTTTTCCAGCTCCCCACGGGTTTGGCCATTGCCTCGAATTCAGCCACGGGCTTGCTCACTAAACGTACGCCGTCTTTGGTGGTGCGCAGCGAGAGCTCGGTAGGAATCAGCATCTGTCCGTTGAAGTTCTCGCCCGGATGGCCCTGGCGCCCCCATGCTATGGCTATGCGGCGCCCGTCGGGGGTGTTATTGTATGTCTGTGCGGCGTAAAGGGTGCCTCCGGCAAAGCGGTGCTTGCCGCTGAGGGGCGTGAACCTCTCGCCGTCGAAGCGGCCAATCATGTAGGTGCCCGAAGCGCCCCACATCACCCACAGGGGATTGGCCTCGTTACCATCGACGGGCAGGGGGAAGAGGTCGGGACACTCCCAGAAACCGGTGGTGTGCGACATGAAAGTCCAGTCACGGAGATTGTCGGAGCGGTAGATGGAGTGGCCATCGCGCTCGTTGAGCACCATTATCCAGTGGTCGCCGTAGGGGAACACCCTCGGGTCGCGAGTGTCGTTTGTCTGCCACTTGTCGGTGCTGTCGATGATGGGATTATGGGCATATTTGGTGAAGGTGCGTCCGTTGTCAAGACTGTAGGCCATACCTTGCTTCTGGCCTTTGCCACCGGTCTCGATGGTATAGAAGGCCACCATGGCCGGCTTGCCGTTCTGGCCAAGGCCAGAGGTGTTGCGATAGTCGATTACGGCTGAGCCCGAGAAGATGGTGCCGAGCGAGTCGGGGTGAATGGCAGTGGGGAGCTCCTGCCAGTGAACCAGGTCGTTGCTCACCGCGTGTCCCCACGTCATGTTTTCCCAGTCGCGCTCATAGGGATTGTGCTGGTAGAAGAGGTGATACTCGCCATCGTAGTATACCAGGCCATTGGGATCGTTTATCCATCCTCGGCGGGTGGTGAAATGTATCTGCGGGCGGTTGGGTTCGTGGTAGATCAATGCCTCGTCCGGAATCTCTGGCTTGAAACTGATTAGGTCGATACCCTTGAGTCCGTCGGGATAAGTGATGGTGATTTTCTTGCCTTTGTGGGCACTCATGTCGCGGAAGGTGTAGTATTCGGCCTTGCCGTCCTGCGGTATGCGCACCACTACAGGCATCTCCTCCAGTCCGGGGATTGCCACCTTGAGACGAACGCGGTCGAATTTGTGGCTGACGGGCACAACCATGTAACGGTCGGTGACCTTGAGGGTGCGTTCGGCTGCAGCAGCCGATGTCGCTACGCCCATGCAGAGGGCTCCGAGAAGTAGTAGATGTAGTTTTTTCATGTGGTTACGGTTGTTTTATGTTAGAAGAATACGGTCTTCCGTCACAGCGCTCCCTGTTCGATCAGCGTGGCGATCCGCTCGATGATTGCGTCCTCGCGGTTCTTGTCGGGATGGTACCCGGCGCGCATGTTCATGCCGAAGAACCGGCCGAACGTCTGCCAGAATCCGGCGCGGAACGAACCTAAGAACGCCTTGACGATTCCGTAGCTGGTCTGGTCAGTCTCACGGTTGATCAGCTTCAGCAGCACCTTGCCCTGACTGCGGGTCATGTGCTTCACAACGGGCTTGTACTGCTCGAATATGTCATGCTCCAGCGTCTTGAGATGCTTCTCGCGCATCTTTTTGTCCGGAATGGTCTGGATATACTCATACGTCTCGCACAGCGTGGCGAACGCCAGTTTGGCGTAGGGCAGCGTCTTGCGCACGTCCCGGACGGTGCGCCAGTAGAACTTCTCCTCCTTCTTGTTCTTGAACTTCCATTCCGGGAACACATATACATCGCGTATATATGTCAGCCGGCAGGTATCGCCGTACTCGTCGACGATATGCGTGAATCCTTTGTAGGCCTTGACCTTCAGCTCCAGTTCCGGGATGTCGCCGTCCTGGGCCGACACCCTCGCGGGCATCAGGCACATGGACATGCTGACAGTCAGGAGGACTATCAGCATCCTGTACGATATCGGAATATGTTTCAAGTCAAACTTCATTCTCGGCAAACAAGTCGTTCATAAGAACAAACACTATATCTCTACCAAAACGGAAAACAGGGTCTAAAATTGAAGCTGAAAAGTTAACTTTTGTTGCAAACTCACGGCATACCTGCCGGACAGGGGCATCCAAGGCCGCTGTGGCGGCGTCCAGGTCGATCCATGAGGCAACTATCCGGTGAAGCTCCAGATTCAGTTCTGCAAGACTCTGAGGGCCGTTTACGGCATCTTCCGCAAACAGGTTGCCGAACAGGGCCTGCAACTGGTCGTTCAGAAACGGGAAATAAGGAGCGCGCCCGTATATGGCGTTGAGCGTGCCTAAGTGCACATGCGGCCAGTTGCCGTGGTCCGACAGCTGCCCGCTCCCTTTCCTGACCGGTATCGACAGCGTGACATACCCGCCGGGATTCTGCGGATCCGGCAGACAGTAGCGCCTCAGTGATTTCGGGTCTGTATGAATGTCGGCCGACGCGGCGTCGCAGGCCTGACGGTCGTCAAGGTCTGCCAGACGGTGGCGCAGCCAGCGGCTGTACCATCGGACGGACGCCGCGGCCGGTATCACCATTTCTTGTCCGATTTGTCGGGATTCGGATTGCGGAAGATGCGGTTCCACCGGATCTTGCCGTCGCTCAGGCTCCGGTCCTTGTCCATCGACAGCAGGATCAGCACCGGCGAGCCTACGATATGGTCCTCGGGAACCAGGCCCCAGTAGCGAGAGTCGGCGCTGCGGTCGCGGTTGTCGCCCATCATCCAGTAGTAGTCCATCTTGAACGTATAGTACTCCGTCTCCTGTCCGTTGATGTAGAACTTGCCGTCGCGCTTCTCCAGCGTGTTGCCCTCGTAGGTACGGATGGCGCGCTCGTAGATGGGGTAGATCGCCTCAGTCAGGTGAAGCGTCGAACCACGCTTGGGAATCCACAGCTCGCCCATGTTGTTGCGCGTCCAGCCATAGTTGCCGTCGTACGGGAACACTCCGCCCAGGTCCAGCAGACCCGAGTCGCTCTCGCGTATCATCGGACCGACTACCTCCGGCCACTTCTCCATCTCGGACTTCATGGCCTTGGTCAGCGGCAGGTCATAATAATACAGACCGTGCTGCTCATCGCGGATGGGCGGCTGGTTGAAATCCTCGACACGTATGCCCATATCCATCAGTTTCCCAGGCTCGATGGGACCGCTTACAGGAATCAGGTAATTGTACTGCACGTTCTCTGGCTCGGCTATCGGCTTGCCGTTGATGTAGACCACGTCATCCACAATGCGTATACGCTCGCCAGGAAGTCCGATGGTGCGCTTCACGTAATTCTCGCGACGGTCCACGGGACGCCACACCAGCTCGCCGAACTTCTCCGGGTTCTGCAGGATGTATTCCTTGGGATTGGCCACGCCGCTGCGTCGCAGGTCGTAGCAGATCTGGTAATAGTCTGGATTCTGTATCTTCAGCGTCACGGTGTCGCCCTGGGGATAGTTGAAAACCACGATGTCACCACGCTCGATGCTGCGGAAACCGGGCATGCGGTGGTATTTCAGCTGCGGTTTCTCTATGTAGCTCTTGGTGTTGACCAATGGCAGCGTATGCTGTGCCAGCGGAAAATGCAAAGGTGTCTGAGGCACCCGCGATCCATAAACGGTCTTGTCCACCCACAGGCGATCGCCCACCAGCAGAGACTTCTCCAGACTGGACGACGGAATCTCATACTGCTGCCCGATGAAGGCGAAGATGAAGTATATCAGCACCAACGCGTAGACAATCGCGTCCACCCACGCCATGAAGGCGTGGACCGCACCCTTGCGGTGTTTCCACCATCCCCAGGGGATGATGGCTGTGATGTAGACGTCAAGCAGGATCAACCAGCCGAACAGCAGCCAGGGATTGCCCATCAGTATCACCCACAGGAAATAGACGGCGCTGACCACACCGAAGCGTATCCAGCGGGTGGTCTTTACCTCCTTGAGCCTCTGACGCAGAGGGGGACGTTTGGTGTTCAGGTCGCTGCCGGCCTGAGGAGCGGCGTTGTCGCCTGTCTGTTTGCTATTATTTGAAGTCATAACCTGAGATATCGGAGAGCATTTCCTGAATGGTGTGTATGCCGGGGTGAGAGGGCAGCCATTCCGCGGCCAGGACTGCCCCGAGAGCGAATCCGTCGCGGTTCTTGGCACTGTGCGTTATCGTGATGTCATCGGCAGGGGAGTCCCATACAATGGTGTGGATGCCCGGGACCTCGCCACGGCGCTCGTGAGCGATGGGCAGGATGTCGGAAGCGAGCTGCCCGTCGCCTTCCTGCTCGGCCCACTGGCTGAGACGTTCCACCTCACCCACGATGGCGTTGGCAAGCGTCACGGCCGTGCCCGACGGATGGTCAAGCTTATGGATGTGGTGTGTCTCGGACATGCTGGCCTTATACGCCGGGAAGGCGTTCATGATGTGAGCCAGCTGTCTGTTCACGGCCATAAAGATATTGACGCCGATCGAGAAGTTGGACGCCCATATCATCGAGCCGTCCTTTTGGCGGCACAGCTCCTGCACTTCGGGCAGTTCCTTCTGCCAACCCGTGGTGCCGCTCACCACCGGGATTCCGGCCTCGATGCAACGCTCCACGTTGTCCCGGCCCGTGGCCGGTGTGGTGAACTCGATCGCGACATCACTGCCCAGGAAGGCCTCGCTGCCCAAGTCTTCCAGGTTATCCTTGTCTATGCGGCAGGTGATCTCGTTGCCGCGTTCCTTCGCTATCCGCTCGATGGTGTGACCCATCTTGCCGTAGCCTATCAATGCGATTTTCATAACAGTCTTTTGTCAGAATCCAAAGGCGATGTTGTCGATGTACATGGTCAGCCCTTCGGTACCTACGAACGGCTCGCCGCACGAGGTGGAGGCCATGACCAGCACATGCGTGGGCTGAGTCCCTATCGGTGCCCAGCCAACTTCCTTGACCGGGACAAGCTTGCCTTTGGAATTGTATCCATAATATGCCTTCTCACCGTTAAGCAAACCCATCCACGGTTTGTAGAAGGGCTTTTTGGTAATGTCGCCGTAATGTATGGGCAGCTGATGGCCCACGGTCCAGGGTATGGACTTGTTGTAGCGTTCGCGGCCCGTGCCTACGCGCTGAGCGTAGACATTGCCGTTATTGTCCTCCCAACGGTACTGAAGCAATACGTAGACCTCGGCCTGGTCGCGGCCCTGAAGGGTCTTCTTGCGGCTCAGTCCGGTGGATTTCACACGTGTGTTCACATTGGGCATGTCGACACGGAAGTCATACACCAGCGCCTTGGGGCTCTTGCGGTAGGGCATGCCCATGGCCATCTTGGAGAACGGTGCCGACGTCGAGGTCACGGGCTCGTTCAGCTTGCCCAGATAGAGTGTCCCGGCCACCATCACGTCCATGTTGAGAAGTCCCAGCACCTTGACATGCTCCATCTTGGCCTGCAGCTTGGCGACCTTGTTGCCGTGCAGCACGGCCGGCTCGACGGAGTTCGAGGCCTTGACCACTCCGGACACCTTGGCATACACGTTGCTCGACGCCCAGGGCGTGCCCCCCTCCGGACGGTATTCGTAATTGCCCGTGATATGCTTCGTGGGGCCTACGGCATATACCCTTTTGGTATTCCCACCCAGGACCTTCGACTCGGTGATGTCGCGTGTAACCCATTGCGAGAAGTCGCCGTATTTAATCTTTTCCAATGTCAATGCGTCAGCCCGCGATGACATCAACAACGCCGGCAGGCTCACCAACATCAGTGTCTTAATCATCTTATTTCGTAACATGTTGCAAAATTACACAAATCTTACGATATTTTCATAATGACTGAATAAAATTAAAAAGCATCGTATTAATCCAAATGCATATTCATGAGTCAAACACTGTCCTCAATACAGAATCACAAAAAAGAATACCGCCCACAGAATGATGCAGCTCTGCAGGAACCGGTCATGGATCAGGGCCTCGGTGGGACTGCCGCTTCCCTTCTTCACAATAGCTATCTGAAGATAACGCAGAATACCAGCGATTACAAATGCCGACGACACATAGACATAGTCGCTGCCCATGCGTGTCACGACCTCCGGCGAGACGCAGAACATGATGTAGCACACTATGGTGATCGATGCCAGGATTCCGAGCGTGGCGTCCATGAACTGCAGGTTATAGTTCCTTACGCTTGCGCGTGGCGATTGGCCTGACTGTTCCAGCAGGATCACATCGTCACGCCTCTTGGCGAATGCAAGGAACAGCGTCAGCAGGAACGTCATCAGCACAATCCAAGGAGTAAGTGAAATACTCTCCGACACGCCGCCGGCAGCAAGACGCAGAACGAATCCAAGCGATATTATGAACACATCAAGAATCGAAACCTTCTTCAGACCCAAGGTGTACGCGATGTTGAGAACCAGATAGGTCATTAAAATCAGACAGACATATAGTCCGGTGATCCGCTTCAGACAGAACAGAG
This sequence comes from Bacteroidales bacterium, assembly GCA_019416425.1. GTDB lineage: Bacteria > Bacteroidota > Bacteroidia > Bacteroidales > Muribaculaceae > Lepagella. Next base: position 42,469 of record DXXK01000026.1, on the reverse strand, counting down.
CGAGTCCGAACGAAGCCAACACGAAGGCTGCGAACATAATCCACGCCTGCGACACACTGATTTCACCGGCTGCTATCGGCCGTTTGCATTTCCGGGGATGGCGCCGGTCGCTTTCCACGTCCCGGATGTCGTTCATACAATAGACAGCACTTGAAATCGCACAGAACGCAAGGAAAGTGATGATGGCATCCACCCATACCCAGGCATCGAATAATGAACGTCCGAAAAAGATGGGAATAAACACAAATCCGTTTTTAACCCATTGTTGTGGCCGAATCAGCCGGCACATCGATTTAAGATTCATCATACTGTCTTTTAAGTAGCTACTTAAAAATAACGGCAAAGAGGCGACGGTAGTGTACCGTCGCCTCTTACACCAATGGAATGTGGTCAATGTTTCAGCGAGCTTAGGAAATGGTCAGCCCAGTCCGCGCGTTCTGGCGTGGCCATGACCACGGAGGTGAGCTGCTGGTCGCCTACGGCCAGGATCAGAACCGTCACAGTGTGTGCGTCAAGCTTGCCTACCGCCTTGGCTCCCTTCAGGCCGTCGACGGTAACCTTCTCGACCTTGGGATCCTCCAATTTGTACTGTGTGGCATACATGCGTGCCTTCTCAAAGGCTATCTTCTGCTCCAGTAGCCCGGCTTCGTTGGCCATCGATACTCCGAACGTACCGTCAGGATATTTGGCCAGCAACGTGGATTTCTTCTCGACTATGGAACCGGCCGGAATCTCGAAATCTACGTTTCCGTAACTCAGGGGTACGAACCAGTTGGCGGTCGCCAGGGCCTTCATGTCCTGTTCGTCAGGCTGGCTGGCGGTTTGTGCGGCATTCATCGGCATCGCGATGGCCAGGAGGGCAGCGACTGCCCCGATTGTGAATTTATTCATAGTGGAACTTTTTTATTTCTTTCCTTTCTGTAACCTAATGTTCCCGTTCGGGGAAGTCCGTTGATCACTTCTCGCTTATTCCCAGCACCTTCGCCGTATTAGCGCGAATCACCGGCAGCAGGTCCGTGCCCGAGACGGTGCTCATGGTCTCGATGATCTCCTCGATGCTCTTCTCGCTCTCGTCGGTCTCGGCCAGAAGCCGTTCGCGCGGAACTGCCGCAAGGGTGTCGGGATTGAAGTGCTCCCCCATGGAAATATAACAACCGGCGCGCAACAATTGCTCGGCAGCCGCCGGTTTCTTTCGGAAACCATGTATTATCCATGGCTGCGTGGGCCGGAGGTCGCGTATCAGTCCGCAGACCACATCCTCGGCCTTGACGCAATGCACCACCAGTGGCTTGCGTAGTTCCTCCGACAGCTCGATCTGGCGACGGAACACCTGCAGCTGTCTGAACATCATGCCGCCTCGGCCCGACAGGTCCACGCCCGCTTCGCCTACGGCTATGAATGCCGGCTTGCGCAGCAATTCCTCAAGTGCGCTCCAATGTGCTTCCGTAATTTCCTCACGGGTATCCCACGGATGAATGCCAGCTGAATATAGCTGCCCATCCAAAAGCGTATAGTCCGGATGGCTGATGAACGACACGTCCACCACACCCCGGGGTTGCGGTGCGGGATGATGCGTGTGAATGTCAATGATTTCCATAATAACCTAATCTGAAATGTAGATATAATTTATTGTTGATTCTTGGATTTCTTGGGTGGCACCGGGTCGTAACCTGATCCTCCCCAAGGATGGCAGCGGCAAATCCGTTTGATGGCCAGCCAGCCGCCAGAGAAGATGCCATGTGTCATTACTGCTTCTACGGCATACTGCGAGCACGTCGGGGTGTACCTGCATACCGGAGGAAGCAATGGTGATATACACGTCCGGTACAGATACACTGGAATTAACACTATGTGACGGATTATGGTTCGATAAGACATGACGGCTCGATTTGTTTCTGGAGACGCGACAGAAGTTTTTTCATTTTCCTCTCTACGTCCGCGTACTGCATGTTATCGTTGTGAAGATAGATGAATGCCAGCTGGACATAACCGCCGTCGGGAAGACGGCGGATGACCTGTAGCAACGGCAGACGGTTCAGACGATAGGCCTCCCGGATGCGGCGCCGCATCAGCACGCGGTCCACCGCATGCCGCCGCTTCTTCTTGGGTATGGTCACCATCATCTGCAGAAGGCCTATGCCATGCGGCATTCCGTTGCGAAACGATGATTCCATCTCCTCCCGGGTCAGTCTGCGCCATACTACCCGAAGGGGATAGTCATACAGACACTCGCCGGAGGCGAACAGGCCCTCGACAAGCGACCGGTGACGCAACCTTCCGGCCTTGCCGAAACGCAATGGTCGCGCTGCCGACGAACACTCTACCATATTGTCGTTATTATCAACATTCATCCTGCAAAGTTAATCATTTTTTATCTATGTCCCGCAAAATTCCCCAACTTCCAGTAATCTTATTTCGTGGGAAACAGTTCCGGATGGTGGTCCAGGAAACTGGCGATTGTCGAGTCAATCTGCGAGCGGTCCTCCAGCCGGTCGCCGTTGAAATGAATGCCGGCACGGCTGTAGTACTCATGACGAGCGGCAAGTCCGGCGTTGACGGCGTCCAGCAGTTCATCGGTACTCTTGTCGGCCATCAGGGGGCGACGGCTTCTGTTGATTATCAGTCGCTCCACTATCCGACCCGGCGATGCCTCAAGCCACACGGTGGTTCCGTTGCGCTCCATCGTCACCATATTGTCGTTGAAGCAGGGAGTGCCTCCTCCGCAAGCCACGATCACGTCCTCCATCTCCGCTACCTCGCGGAGCATACGAGTCTCCAGTTCACGGAAACCAGCTTCGCCTCGTTCGGCGAATATATGGCTGATGGTGCGGTGGTATCGTTGTTCGATATGGAAATCCAGGTCTATGAAACGCCTGCCGACCGCATTGGCCAGCGCACGCCCGAACGTCGTCTTGCCGCATGCCATGTATCCCATTATGAATATGGGACGATGTTCCGCAGGATTGTATTCCCTATCAGATTTCATATAATGTTTCTTCCTATCCCCCAGCATACAATCACGATGCCGATTATGGTGATGGCCGGCATGGAGTTCAGCAACGCGTATAGTCTGGGATGGCGTATCCGCGTAAACTCGGCATAGAGGTAAAGCGCCACAGGAATTATGCCCGCCACAACAAGAGCGTTGTAATGCCATGCGCCTCGAAAGTCGCCCATCAGCAACGCATGCAACGCTCGCTGCGAGCCGCAGCCCGGACATTCCAGCCCCGTCAGGGCATGGAACAGGCATCGCGGCACATAGCGTGAGGTAGACGGATCAACTGTTGCGTAGAATACCAGAAGGGCCACGACTCCCGCTACGAGAGCCGTGGTCCATATGATTCCTCGGCGCATCCTGCGGTCCATTGTCACATGCCCATCGAACCGGATATCAGCATCAGGGGCACATAGAGTGTATTGCTGATTACGCTCAATACAATCGAGGCGATGATCCAGATCTGGGCGTTACGCGAGGCCTGTTCGGCACCTGCGTAATCCCCACGATAATATCGCGAGGTAACCTGTGTGCTGAACACCAACGCCACGATACCGGCTGCGAAACAGCACAGTATCGTCGTCAGCACCGACCACAGCAGATAGTTGCGCGGCATCGGAGGACGCTTCGGATGCTCCATGGACTGCTGGTATGGCTGCTGATACTGAGGTTGCTGGGGAACGAACTGAGGCTGAACCGGCTGCTGATATTGCGTCTGCTCCTCCTCCCTGGGCACAGGTGGCGGCGTCTGCTTCACGGCGAATTCCTCGCCCAGAGCCTTGGCCCACTGACGCTCGGGACCGTAGTCGGGACACTCCTCCATCAGGCGGCGTGTGGCCTCGACGGCATCCTCTCCTTCGGCAATCGTCATGTACCGTACGGGGAAGTCCGCCGGCAGCGGCTCCGCACGGTCCTCCACTATTAGGAACTCTACGCCCTCGCCAGCCAGCGCCTGTGCCAACGCATCAGGCTGGCCTGCGGCAAGTTCCGCCGGGACCTTGCCTATACGGTAACGGCTTCCGCGGTTCAGCGTCTCCATCATCTCAGTGGCAACCGGTGCGCTGCCGTCAGTCAATATCGCTATCCGTTTCAACTTCCTGTTTCTTTACTTATTACCTATGAACTATGACTTCTGACTTAAGGTCAGTTTGCCTTCAACAGGTGGTGATTCTTCTTGCCTTTCTGCACATGGATGTACTTGCCGCCAAGCAGCTGGTCGGCGCCAATCACCTGATTGGGATCCGTCACCTTGACCTTGTTGACCGACACTCCACCTTGCTGGATCATCTTGCGGGCTTCCCCCTTGCTGGGGAACACTTGCGACTTGACCGCCAGAAGGTCGATTAATGGAATTCCGGCTTCCAGCTCGGCACGGTCTATGTCAAACATCGGCACGCCTTCGAACACCTCCAGCAGTGTCTTCTCGTCTACCTGATGCAGTGACTCCGCTGCCTTCGGGCTGAACAGGATCTCGCTGGCGGCTACGGCGCTCTGGTATGCCTCGGGACTGTGCACCATCTCTGTCAACTCCTTGGCCAGACGCTTCTGCATGGGGCGCGCGCCGGGATTGACGGCGTGCTCCTCGGCCAGGGCCTTGATCTCGTCCTGCGACAGGAAAGTAAATATCTTCAGATACTTCTCGGCATCCTCGTCACTGACGTTCAGCCAGAACTGGTAGAACTTGTAGGGCGACGTACGCTCGGGGTCAAGCCATACGTTGCCGCTCTCGGTCTTGCCGAACTTGCCGCCGTCGGCCTTGGTGATCAGCGGGCAGGTCAGGGCGTATGCCTCGCCGCCAAGCTTACGGCGGATCAGCTCCGTACCGGTGGTGATGTTGCCCCATTGGTCCGAACCGCCAAGCTGCAGACGGCATCCTCGCTCCTGGTACAGCGTCAGGTAATCGAAACCCTGAAGCAGCTGGTATGTGAACTCAGTGAAACTCAGTCCGTCGCGGGCCTCGCCGTTAAGGCGCTTCTGCACCGAGTCCTTGGCCATCATGTAGTTCACGGTGATGTGCTTGCCGATCTCACGGGCAAAATCCAGGAACGTTACATCCTTGGTCCAGTCGTAGTTGTTGACCATCTCCGCGCGGTTGGGAGCGTCGCTGTCGAAGTCCAGGAACTTGCGAAGCTGGTTCTTGATTGCCTCCTGATTGTGACGCAGCGTCTTCTCGTCCAGAAGGTTGCGCTCGGCCGACTTGCCCGACGGATCGCCGATCATACCGGTGGCGCCCCCCACCAGTACCAACGGCTTATGGCCGCAGCGCTGGAAGTGGCGCAGCATCATCACGCCGCACAGGTGACCTATATGCAGGGAGTCGGCCGTCGGGTCTATGCCCAGATAGGCCGTCGTCATTCCTTTCTTAAGTTCTTCGTCGGTGCCCGGCATTACCGTGTGGACCATGCCGCGCCATGTCAGTTCTTGTATGAAGTCCATTGTTCTATTTCGAAAATGGGACCTGTCGGTCCTCTGTCTGTTTATTTGTTTTCATATATGTATTGCAGCAACGATTGCCCCACGGCCTTGAGTGTCGCCGGGTCGATGTTGTCGATGTTGTCGGCCATCGTGTGCCAGGTGGGATTGAAGCCGGTCTCCTCGTTGTACTCGATTATATCGATGGCGGGAATCCCCATCTTGATCAGTTCTATGTGGTCGTCGGTCACCGCCGAGCCCGGTGTGTCGGGGAACATGTGTCCGTAGCCGGCTTTGACCGCGGCCTTTCGGACAGCACGGTCCAGCGTCGGGGCAGCCTGACGGCTGAAGTATTCGTATGGGAATTTGGCACCGCGGCCACCCACCATGTCCAGCAGTATGGCCGTGGATGGCGTCCAGCCGTTGGCCTGCATCTGCTGAGCGAAGTATCGCGCTCCCATTGCCCATGAATCCTCGTCTTCGGTCGCGCCGTAGTCCTCGGCGTCACTCAGCAGGATGTCGATGCCCGCGCCGGGATTGCTCGCGGCAAGATGACGCGCGGTCTCCAACAGTACCGCCACGCCGCTGGCGCCGTCGTTGGCGCCGTCGATAGGCCGCTTATGGTTGGCCGGATCAGGATCCTGGTCAGCCCAGGGGCGCGTGTCGTAATGCGCCAGCAACAGAAGCCTGTTGCCCTGCGCCTGCGGATTGAAGCGGGCAAAGATGTTGCGGCACTTCAGCACCGTGCCGTCAAAGGCGGTCAGGTCTGTGGTCTGTTCATGTACCTCCGCGCCATGACGCTTCAGCTCCGCCACCATCCAGTCAGCCGCTTTGCGATGAGACTCTGTATTGGGTACGCGTGGCCCGAACTGAACCTGACGGCGTAGGTAGGACATAGCTGAATCCGCCGAGAATTCCGGTACAGACACGACACTCGCTTCCGCATAGGCAGTTGTCTCCGCCGATACGGAATCGCTCTGTCGGTTGCGTCCCGCCCCGCAGGCCGCCAGCGACATTAGTCCACCAATGGCCATTATTCCCGCCATTTGTCTCAGATGAGTCCTAAGCATTTGGCAAAATTAACTCTTTTTCCTCAATTATCCAAAACGATACGCCGTCCGGTGAGTTTGCTCAGGATTGTGAGCCGGTCGGCGAAAGCGCGGACACGGTCCGTGGGGTCGGCGAACGAGTCGGGGAACATCCCCAACAGCTCACGGATCACCTTCTGTGCCTCGGGACTGCCCGCCAGTGCCGCCATGACGTAATAGTCCCGGCTCAGGTCGTGGTCATAGGGGAGGCCTTTGCCCAGGCTTGCTGCCTCGCCAAGCGCAGTCAACGCATCCGCGGCGATGTCGATACGGTGGTTCAGGATCTCGACCAACGCATCCGACTTCTTCCAGCCCGTTTCCGGTATCTGCGGCAACTCCGCGGCCCGCAGCAGCAGATAGGTTCCCGCCGAGGGCGCGTAACCATCGTAATACTTTATACCGTACTGGAAAGCCTCGTCAGGAGTCATGCGGTCCCATACCGGACCCATCAGCGATATCAGACGAGCCTCGGCATCGTACAGTCCACGCGACAGGGCATTCTCATACATCACCGCAGCCTTCAGCGTATCCTTCGGCACATAACGGCCGTCACGGTACATGTCGCCCATCATGCTGTAGGCCGTCGGAACACCCTTGTCCGCGGCCTTAATTATGTAGCCCCATGCCGCAGAGTCTGTCTTCATTATCGCGGCCGAATCCGTCAGCGACCTGGCATCCTCCAGCAGCAGATACGCCATATTGGCCATGGCACGGGGATCCTCGCTGTCGGCACTGCGCTTCAGCCAATATCGCGCCGAATCTGCATCGACAGTCACAAGATCCCTGCCACCGGCCGTATAACCCCGGCCGAACAGATAGCCCATGTAGTTCATGGCCGCGGGGTAATCCTGCTCAGCCGACAGGCGGAACATACGCAACGCCCGCACCGAATCGGCCGGAATGGAGTCCCAGCCATTCTCAAGCAACGTTCCCAACCTGTACTGTGACTCGGCATCGCCGCTCTCCGCCTTCCGCTCGAACTCCCGGAACGCACGCCGGGCCTCAGGCGTCGCGGCGAACATAGTGGCCACTACCGCCGCCAATATAAACAATATCGTCTTCCGCATATTCAATGTCTTAAATCCATTCCTCGAACTCAACACTTCATAACTCTGACTTCCTGACCTCTGACTTCTGACCTACCTCAACCCTTCTTAGGTGTCAGCACCACCAACGGCACGATCATCTCCTCAAGCGAGATACCTCCATGCTGGAAAGTGCCGTCGTAATACTGGACATAGTAGTTGTAATTGTTCGGATATGAGAAGAAATCCTCGTTTGTAGCGAAGATGAAAGTGCTTGAGATGTTGGGTGCCGGAAGCCCGAAACGCCTCGGGTTCTTAATCTCGTAAACCTGTTTTGGATTGTAGCTCAGATTCTTGCCGACCTTGTAGCGCAGGTTTGTATTGGTGTTCTTATCGCCCACAACCTTAATTGGGTTGTTCACGCGAATGGTTCCGTGGTCGGTGGTCAGCACCACCTTGTAGCCGAAATCCGCCAATTGGGCAAAGATGTCCAGGACGCCCGAATGACGGAACCACGACTCCGACAGCGACCGGTAGGCCGCGTCGTTGCCGGCCAGTTCACGGATCATCTTTGACTCCGTACGCGCGTGCGACAGCATGTCGATGAAGTTCAGCACCACAACCTGCAGCGGTATGTCGCGCGAGCCACGAAGTTTGGACAGGAATTTCTCGCAACCGGTCGAGTCATTGATCTTGGTGTAGCTGAACTTGTCCTTGCGGCGGAAACGTGCCAGCTGGGTACCCACCAGCTCCTGCTCATGGACGTTCAGGCCTTCGTCCTCATCCTCCTCGACCCAGTACTGCGGGAACATCCCTGCAATATCGGCCGGCATCAGTCCGGCGAAGATGGAATTGCGCGCATACTGTGTGGAAGTGGGCAGAATGGTGGTGTACAGATCCTCGGCCACGCTGAAACGCTCGGCCAGCAACGGCTGGATCACGCGCCACTGGTCCAGACGGAAGTTATCAATCAGGAAGAAGCATACCTTCTCACCCTGGTCCAGCAACGGGAACACCTTGGCCTTGAACAGCTGCGGACTCATCAGCGGATGGTCGTCGGTGGTGACCCACGTCTCGTAGGTGCGCCGGACATATTTGCAGAAGTTGGCGTTGGCGTCACGCTTCTGCATCAGCAGCATCTCCGACATCGGGCTTCCCGACTCGGCCAGTTTCAGTTCCCAGCTCACCAGCTTGCGGTACACATCCATCCACCCCTCGATGTCACTGACCATGTTGATCTGCTGCGACAGGACGTTGAACTCCTGCTGATAATCCGACGAGGTCTGCTCCGTCACGATCTCGCGGCTGTGCAGGTTCTTCTTGATGGACAGCAGGATCTGGTTCGGGTTGACCGGCTTGATCAGGTAGTCGGCTATGCGGTTGCCGATGGCCTGGTCCATGATGTTCTCCTCCTCGGACTTGGTGATCATCACCACAGGCACCTCCGGATGCCGCTCGTTGATGATGTCCAGCGTCTCCAGGCCGGAGATGCCGGGCATGTTCTCGTCCAGCAGCACCAGCGAGTAGGGATGCTCGTCCAGAGCGTCAAGGGCATCACGCCCGTTCGACACGGTATCCACCTGATAGCCCTTGGCCTTCAGGAACAATATGTGGGGTTTCAGCAGGTCGATCTCATCGTCGGCCCAGAGTATGCGGTCCATAGTTATTCTGATTCTTCGGGTTCTGTGGTTTCTTCGGATTCCGTGGGTTCTGTTGATTCCTCGGGAATCCCCTCTGCCTCCGGATTCTCGGCAGCCTCCGGATTCTCCGTCTCCTCCGTTTCCACCGGTGACACGCCGTCCACCGGATCATCCGGCACATCGGCGTTCAGCACTTCCTCCTCGGTTCGCTCCACTGCATCCTGCTCGGCGTAGCGGAAGTACTCTTCAAAAGAACGTCCCTCGCGCAGCAAGAGTTCAAAGTTAGGACGGCTTATCATGATTGGACGAACTCCCTCCGGTAGTTCCAGATGCTTCTCGGCCATGACGTTGCGGTAATGCTCCAGTTGCTTCAGGTTGCCGAAGCCCTTGATGATCAGCAGACCGACATTGCCGAAGCTCATCTGCTCCAGGTCGAAGTCACGAACCACGAACGACGAGAAGTTGAACCGGGCCACGTCGTAGAGCAGCTGGTTGCTGTTGACCGAATCACGCGGGAACGCCAGCACAAGATACTGTGGCGAATTGGGGTCGTTCTCGAAATTAGCGGGCCTGCCGTCGGAGCCGGTACCGATGGAATCGTTGCTCAGACGCATGGACCATATCATGCCGCGGGAGTTGGTTGCCCCCTTGTTGGGCTCGCGGCCCTGGCGAAGCCCGCGGATTATGCCGCCGGCCATCGGTGTCATGTCAGTATCCGGCCACTTCTCCAGCAGATACTCCAGCCGTTCCTTGAATTTCGGCACATCGTTCTCCGTCAGGTAGCTGAGCGCGTCGATGAACACGAACTTAGGCAGGATCTTCGACAACGGGTAGTCCCGTTCCATCTCGGCTGTCAGTGAATGCACGCGAGCGTTGTAATTGTCCAGATAGGCGTCGTAGGCCTCCTGGTACATCCGCTCCTGCACCTGGTTCATCTTGCGCAGGTTCTCGAAGTAGTTCGGGTCAAGCATCGCCTTGCCGTAAGGAGATTCCGGGAAGTTGGCAAGTATCATCTGTCGCCAGCGCTCGGCCTGGACCGTATCGCCGCTGCGTACGGCCATCAGGTACATGTTGTAGTACACGTCCAGACGGTAGATGTTGTCGGGATAGCTGTCCAGCAGACGCGTGAATTCCTTGCGTGCCGCCGGGAAGTCGTCCAGCTTGTCCTTCAGGATGATTCCCATGTTGTACAGTCCCTCCTGGATTACGTCGTGGCATACCTGGATTTCCTCCGGAGTCTTGGGTATCTGCGCCAGATAATACTCCACGTTGTGCGGGTCATTGGCGGCGTCCTGGGCCTTGCGGGCTTCCTCCTTCTGCTCGGGAGTCATCGAGATGGTGTCGTTGGCCTCGGTATCGTCGCCGTAGTCTGCCTCCGGACCATCGTCAAGACTGAAGGTGGTCTTGTTGCGTCGGCGCCAGTCATCCTCGTTCTTACGCGCGCCCCAGCGGCGCTGGAATTCCGTCTTTCCCTGGTTCTTGGTCATGGTGTTGTAGAAGTACCACGACTTGTCGCCGTTATTGATGATGGTGTTGGTCGGGGCGTCGCCGCGGTTTATGTTGTCGGCCGCTCCTTCCTGGTTGGCCAGGTATTCCTCTCGCCTCGCGTCTTCGGCTTCCTTCTTCTCACGCTCCTTCAGCTCGTCAACAAGTTTCTGGCATGCCTTGCGCTGTTCCTCCGGAGTCATCCTGGACAACGTCAGCAACGAGTCCTGCAGATGTACGTTGCCTGCATAGGTGGCCAGTTCGTCCAGAACATCGCTGCGCTTCTTCAGCTCCTTATAGCCTGGATAGGTCTCCGGCAGCTGCGGAACAGCCTCGGAATAGCATGGCTGCGCCTTCACATAGTCGCCCTGCAGAAAATAGAGATTGCCCAACGCCAGTTGCGCCAATGCCTTGTCGATGCCGTTACGCGTGGATTTCTCGATGGCAAGCCTATAGTTCTTCATCGCTTCGGTGGTATCCTTGCGGCTGATGTACAGGTTGCCGATGGCGTAGTATATCTGATCCAGATATTCTGTGTTGCGGGCATAGCGGGTCATGGCGCGCAGGGACTTCACCTCGCCCTTGATGTTGGTGCCCTGAAACACCTCGCTCTGCTTGATGCGCGAGTTGAATTTGGTGCGGTAGTCGGTCGACGCTCCGGCTCCAGCCTTCTTGAAGGCGCTGTAGGCATCCTTCTTACGGCCCAACTGCGTATAGGTCTGGCCCAGCAGGAACCACAGCCTGTTCTTTTGCGTACCTTTGGCATGCCGTGCCGAGTATTCCAGCGGCTTCACGGCCTTCTCCCAGTCCTTGGTATGCAGGTAATAGTCGGCGTACGCCAGGTTGTACATATTGCGCAGATAACTGTCGGTCAGGTCCTTCTCCTTGACCGGATGCAGGGCGTTCTCGGCCTCGTAGTCCCAGTCCATGGCCAGATAGCTCAACGCCATCCACAGCCGGGCCTCCGTTATGGTCTTCGGTAGCCACTGGAAATGTTTGGAGATGTAGAAGAAGGTGGAGGCGGCGCCGAGAAAGTCGCCGTTCATGTACTGCCCTTTGCCCATCGTGAGCCAGGCGTTGTGCAGGAAGGGGTTGAACTCCTCGCGGGCGCGGAAGGCCTTCTCCTTGGCCGAGCCGGTCTTCTTCTTGGGTTTCTTCTTGATGGAATGCAGCTGGATGGACTTCTGCATCTTCTCGATGGTACGTTTGAAATCTCCACTGGGCTGCGGCGCCATCTTGTCGTTGCGCGCCTCGGCGGGATGGATCTTGAGTTGCTGCGAGTAGTCGTCCTGATAGTCGCCTACCATCTGCTTCAGCTGCTCGTCGTAGTGGGTCTTGCCGTTGTAGTAGACGTTGTAGCGCGTGGTGAACGCCTGCCAGTTGCGCGAGGCCGGGGTGTTCCTCTTGGTGCTGCAGGCACTCAGGATGACCAGCATAAACAACACTGCCAGAGCCCTTAGACCCAGGCGCATGCCATTGCTTCCGATATTTTTCGCGGTTTTCCTCACTAATTTATAAAACGTTCGGCACCGCGCTATATTTTAATTTAGAGGTGCTGCATGTCCACCAGACGCTTGTAGTGGCCGTTCAGGGCGATGAGTTCGGCATGGGTACCGGCCTCGACAATCTCGCCGCGATGCAGCACGCAGATCTTGTCGGCGTTGACGATGGTGGACAGACGATGGGCGATGACGATGGTGGTTCGTCCCTTCATCAGTTTTTCCAGGGCCTCCTGCACCAGTCGCTCCGACTCGGTGTCCAGGGCGGACGTGGCCTCGTCCAGAATCAGGATGGAGGGGTCGCGGAGTATTGCGCGAGCTATGGATAGACGCTGGCGCTGGCCACCCGACAGTCGGCATCCGCGGTCGCCGATCATGGTCTGGTAACCCGCCTCGGTCTCCATGATGAAGTCGTGCGCGTTGGCGATACGGGCCGCTTCCTCCACCTGGGCCGGTGTGGCGTTCTCGCTCCCGAAGGCAATGTTGTTGTAGATGGTGTCGTTGAACAGAATGGCCTCCTGGTTCACATTGCCCATCAGGTCACGCAGGTCATGCACGCGCAGGTCCTTGACATTGATGCCGTTCACCTCCACAGCACCATCCTCCACATCCCACAGTCGGGGAATCAGGTCCACCAGCGTGGACTTGCCGGAGCCGGACTCGCCGACTATCGCCACGGTCTGGCCGGGCTTCACCTCCAGGTTGATGTCCTTCAGTATCTCGCGGGCATCCGGGTCATCGCTGTAACGGAACGTCAGGTCGCGGAACTTGACGCTGGCGGGTTTTGTGCGGTCCTGGGCAGGTGCCGGACGTTCGGGATCGTGGATGGAATTCTCGGCGTTCAGGATCATGTCGATGCGCTCCTTGGCTCCCATACCCTTGCGGACGGTGTAGGATACCTTGCTCAGTTCCTTGGCAGGATTGATAATGGAGTAGAACATCACCATGTAGTAGATGAACGAGGCGGCGTCTATGTCCGACGTGCCTGACAGAATCAGCGAGCCGCCAAACCACAGGATAATCGCCACGGCCATGGTGCCGAGGAACTCGCTCATGGGGTGGGCCAGGGCAGTGCGCCGGTTCACTGCGTTGTTGATCTTATAGAAGTCCTCGGTCTGTTCGTCAAAATGCCTCTCCATGTATTTCTCGGCGTTGAACGCCTTGATTACTCGCAGGCCGCCGATGGTCTCCTCGGCGTTGCTGAGGATGTCGCCCCATTTCTGCTGGGCGGCCAGTGACTTGGCCTTGAGTTTCTTGCCCACGGCGCCCATAACTCCGCCCACAATCGGCAGCATTATGAACACGAAGATGGTCAGTTTCCAGCTGATGAATATCATCATGCCCAGACAGGCTATGATCATGATGGGGAACTTGACCAGCGAGAACAGCGAGGCCATGACCGAGTTCTGGACCTCCTGCACGTCACCCGACAGGCGCGCCATGATGTCGCCCTTGCGCTCGGTAGTGAAGAATCCTACCGGTAGGGACAGGATCTTGTCGTACATCTCGCGGCGGATGTCGCGCACCACGCCGTTCTGCATCGGGATGGTGAAATATTCGGAGAAGTAGGCTGTCAGCACTTTCAGCAGCGTCATCACCACTAAGATCACGCCCAGGATGGCCAACGTGGCCGAGGCGCCGTAGACTGCTATCAGTGTCGAGACATAATAGTAGAAGTTATTGACCACCACATCCTTGAACGATGCCGACCCCCACTCCATAAAGGTGTACACCTCCGTACTGAGGCCGAACAGCATCTGCAGGATGGGGATGATGAACGCGAAGGAGAAGAGTGTGAAGAAAGCCGTCAGCAGGTTGAATACTATGCTGAGGACTATATTGCTGACATAGGGCCTGGCGTACCGTTTCAGGAACCCGAATAATTCTTTCATTTTATTGTCATTGAGATTGAATCAGGGACCACCATGTCCCAAAAACGCCACAAAGTTAACGATTTTGCCCGATATTTCCCGCCTCCCCGCCCGGAAAATTGATTTTCTCACCGTAATGGACATAAGACATAATTGGAGTAAAATGCTCTTTACAGACAACACTTTTACCTGAAAATGCTCTCTGGACAGAGCATTTTTATCCATAAAGCGCTCTCTGGACAGAGCACTTTACAGGTGCGAGAGCATCTCGTCGAAACGGTCGCCCCAGTGCTCGCGGTACATGGCGCGGGTAAATTTCCAGCGCTTGTGGCTCCACAGGTAGAAGCGTGGATTCTCCTCGATGTTGGCTTGAAGCATGTCGAAGCAACGGCGCGTGATGTCGAAATCGCCGTCCCGCTTCGGCGTCTTCGTCACCGGCACAAACTCCAGCCGATAGACACCGCGCTTCGGCCTGGACATATGACAGTAATATACCTCGGCATCCAGGAACTTCGCTATCCGCTCCGGACCCGTGAATACCGGCGTGTCATGGTTCAGGAAATCCACGAACAGATGCGCCTCCCACTTGGGACGCTGGTCGGCGATGAATCCTGTCACTGTCGGCTTGCCCGCACGCTTGCAGCCTATCAGGAAACGAAGAATATCCTTCATCGGCTCATTGTTGGCACCGAAACGTGTGCGTATATTCATGAACAGACGGTCCATACCCTTGTTGTGTAGCGGATGGTAAACCTGCGCGCAGATAGAATCCTTCGGGAACCACAGCGGCAGCGACGACACCCATTCCCAGTTGCAATAATGCCCTAAGAACAGCGTTATGTTACGGCCACCGTTCAGCGCGTCGCTGACCACTTCCGGATTCACCACCTCCAGACACCGCTGCATGCGCTCCGGTGTCATGGTCAGCAGTTTCAGCGTCTCCATCGAATAGTCCGCCAGCCAATGGTAGAATCCCCGCTCTATGCCGCGCAGCTCCTTCCGGGACTTCCCCGGAAACGACTCCTCGATATTGCGGCGCACCACACGCACACGGTAGCGCACCACATCGTAAGCCAGAAAGGCGATTATATCCGCCAGTATATACAGCACGCGCAGCGGCAATACCGACAACGGGTACGCCACCGCGCATAACATCCAATAATTCAGTCTATCCCAGAACTTCATCCTGACTCCGTTCATTCTGCTCATTCTTCAGTTGCTCGCTATGGGCATCGGCGAAACTATGCGCCACACTCGCCCGGATATCCTGCATCCGCATGATCTCGGGATGGACAATCCACTTCTGGCAGCACCATCCGGCCAGCCACCATCCGGCAGCCAATATCCACAGATTGATGTATTCTGTACCAACCTGCCACAGGCGCGCGCCATTTCCGTTCATCTTGATGAAACCCTCCACTCCCCATGTGCCGGGGAAGATGGCTCCCAGTCCCCGCCAGAAGGCCGGCATATCGTAACGCGGCCAGATTGCTCCGGATATCAGCAGAAAGAACAGCGACGTAACCACCCAGCTGACGAACACCGACTCACGCTCGGTCACTACCGCCTGGAACACGAAGCCCATCCCTATCGAAGCCAAGACCATCGGCAACAGGAACGCCATTATCTGAAGGAGGTTGCCTGCCATCGGGAACTTGAATATCATCGGCACATAATGGATCATGAATATCACAGGCAGGAACAGGATCGTCATGTAGCATAACGCCTGACCGATCATGGTGCCTAACGTAGACTTCGTGATATTGTCGGGATTGTAATGCACCAGTCTGGGATTCTCATGCTTGGCGCCTCCTGCCATTCCAACCACCAGGACGATGCACTGCTGCAGGATCAGCATGATGACCACAGGCATGATGAACGAGTCGAAGCCGCTCTTGATGTTGCCCAGGCTGGCGTTGTTGATCGGCAGCAGGTTGCCGTCCGTGATTGTCCCTGCCAACGGTGCGACACGGTTGATGGTCTCGGTCATCAGTTCCGAACCCATCTCCTCCATCACGTTGGTGGCGGCCACGAGCAGCGCCTTGTAACGCAGCAGCAGGCTCATCTCGCAATACATTACTGCATTGCCGGTCTCCTGACGGCCGATTTTGCGCTCAAAGCCTTCGGGAATCTCCAGGATGGCGTAGCATTCGCCACGGTCCATGGCCTCGCGCGCCTCCGTCAGATTGGGGGAGTAGCCGCGTACCCATGCCTGCTCGCACGCATCCAGCATGCGGACGGTCTTACGGCTCATCGGCGTACGGTCGTGGTCCACTACGATCACCGGAACCTCGCGGACAACCTCCGGATTATATATCAGCGAATATATTACAGGATAGGCGAACGGCAGGAACACGAAGAACAGCAACAGGCCTCCGTCGTGGACAGTCAGGACAAACTCACGGGTGTACACGTGGAACAACCGTCTTACCCACGCCCTGAAGCCATCCCAATGACGCTTTTTGTTTCTTAGTTTCTTCATAGGGTCAAGGGCAATAAACGGGTTTGAGGAATGCATTCTTGATTCGCGGCGAAAACACCGACGCCAGCAGCGGATATGCCAGGTAACAGGCAAACCATATCAGCGAGTAATGGAACGGCAGCCCGTTCAGGGCCGTGTTGGCGTAGATCAGGAAGTTGTAGCGCGCGGGCATAAGATAGCTGAATATCGCCATGCCGCCGTACATGCTCTGTACCGGAAATGAATAGGCGGCGATGGAGAACGTCAGGATACCCGTCAACGCGCAGACCGACAGCGACAGGCGCAGGTTGGGCAGCAGTCCGAACACCGCGACGGCAAAGCATTGCGCGGCCACGACGTACATCAGCTCGTTGAGCACCATCACCCACCACTGTCCGTTCATCGGATAGTGGTTGAAGCGGTACAGCCAGGCCAGCATGAACAGCGCGATCACCCACCAGATCACGGTCTGGGGGAACAGCTTGCCGAACAGGGCCTTGATGATCGAGCCGTCGGCCATGCGCATCAGCCGCTGCGACGTGCGGTACTTAACCTCCTGTCCCAGCGCGAAGGCCGTGGCCAGCAGTATCATCAGCTGAAGCACCGCCGGTATGAAGGAGTTGCCTAAGTATATGCCGTAGTTCAACGACGGATTTCCGATTCCGCGACTCTGGATGTTGACAGGCTGCATCAGCGGTGCCAGTTCATCGGGATTGCCGCCCACATCCTGCACTACTTCCATTGCGATGCCCGCCTTGCTGTAGATGGCCGTGGCCTTGAACGTCTTGAACAGCAATGTGCCCGGAACGTAGTAGGTCATGTTGGTGTAGAAGGTGATCACCGGCTTGCGGCCGGCCAGCAGGTCCGACTGGAAGTTCTCCGGAATCATGAAGAAGCCGTAGATCTTGCCCTCCTGCAGTGACTCGCGTGCCGCCGAGTAGGAATTGTCCGACTCCACCAAGTCCACCATCTGCATGCCGCTCAGGGTCTGGGTAATGCTGCGCGACAGGCCCGTGCCGTCCTTGTCGACGATAGCCGCCGGTATCCGCGTGGGAAGTCCCTTCTCCAGGATCGACCCGATGAACAGGAACATGAAGAGAGGCAGACCGAACAGGGCGATCCACATCAGTGGCCGCCGTACGATCTGTATGATCGACCGCGTCATGATTCCCTTCATGTTGTCGGGAATCGCACGGTATTCGACTTCGTTACCCTCTTTCATTGGTTGGTAGCTGTGGTTCTTATTTCTTATCCTTGCTCTGACCGGCTATGCCCTTGTAGACCACAGACATGCCGGGACGGAAATTCTCGATCGGCTTCTCGGGACGCGCCTTTATCTGGAACGTACGGGCGTCATAGTCGCCCGTGGCCTTGGTGGCCTGCCAGTTGGCGTATGTGCCCAGATCCTTGATGTAGTACACCGTCATATCGGTGTCCATGTCCAGAGCCGGGATATATACCTTGAGCTTGGTCCCGACCTTGATGTCCTTCAGCAGGGTCTCGCGGACGTTGAACACGGCCCAGCGGTCGTCCAGCTGCAGCGTGGCGATAGGGGCGCCGGTGGCTATCAGCTCGGACACAGCGGGATATATGGAGATGATCTCTCCGTCGAACGGAGCAGTGAGGTACTGATCCTCAAGGATGGCGTCGACCTTCTTCTTGCCCATCCTGGCCACCTCCACCATGGCGCTGGCAGTCTCCTTGTCCTCGGACTGGGCGCCGGACTTGGCCAGCTCATAGCTGGAACGTGCGGCGGCGGCTCCCGACTTGGAGGCCTGGTATGCGGCCTTGGCCTCGTCGCGCCGCT
This sequence comes from Bacteroidales bacterium, assembly GCA_019416425.1. GTDB lineage: Bacteria > Bacteroidota > Bacteroidia > Bacteroidales > Muribaculaceae > Lepagella. The sequence continues at coordinate 24,186 of DXXK01000026.1, read as the reverse complement.
GCTGCGAGATCACGCCCTTGGCGTACAGCGCCTCCATACGCTTGTAGGTGGTCTCGGCTATACCGGCGGCTGCCTCAGCCTGCTGCCAGATATCATAGGCTGCCTGAATCACCTGCTTGCGTGTTCCGGCGTCAACCTTGCGCTGACCGGCCTGGGCCACGTTCTCCATGGCCTGTGCCTCTTCGTACTGCGCGTCGACGATGCTGGAGATGATGTGAACCAGCGTGTCGCCCTTATGGACCATCTGGCCCTCCTCGACGAATATCTCGGCGACGCGGCCGGGCATCTTGCCCGATACACGTATCTCCTTGGCGTCCGCCTGCCCCTGTACCACATCTGGCTGAGGCTTCAGGATCAGGAAGCCCAGCACCGCCAGTGCCGCCAGTATCAGCAGGATCACCAGGATGGTGCTGATCAGAAACTTGTCCTTGCGTGACACTGCCGTCGGGTCGTCCTCGCCCAGCGGAACCACGCGTACCACATGCTGTACATATTGCGGATCCTGACCGGATTCCTGACCGGCCTGTCCTTTCTGGTTAGTATCTGTAGCCATATCTGTTTTTATTTTTTTCGTAACTAAGAAGTTGTCTAAACTAATTTTTATGGTAAGATTTATTAATATTTTGGAGGGGATTTCTTCGATCGAAGAGGGAGCAACCATTCGGTTGGTCCCGATGAGAGCGGATAAATACACCCAAAAGATTAATAAAGATTGGCTCCATGGTCGCCGAGCTAAAGGTTGCCATAAAGTTTACACATCTTCAGATTCTTTATTAAACGTAAATTAGTTTAGACAACTTCATTATATCAATTTTTTGATTTGCTCGATTACCTCAATGATTTCCTGAGAATTAAAGCTCCCGTCTTCATGATCTCTCGTTGTGAATAGATTTTCTCCTTCAATGAAACCAATGCTTTCATAGAAAGACTTCTTTTTCTCCCAGGCTTGACGATAGGCTGGGACATCTAACATACCCAGATGTTCCCAAATAATTCTTTCGCCTGAAGCATCAACAAATGTGAAATCAGGTATATAGTGATGACCATTCTCAGGCAACATCCTTTCATATTCGAAATCAATATGGGCATTGTAAAGATGGTCAGCGATGATAAGTTCCGATTTACTCCGGACTATCAGTCCAGGTTTCGCAGCCTTATGAATAAGTCCTTCGATGAATGGCTGAGATGTACGGTTTTCACGCACCGAATACGAAAACATGTTGGTATTTCGCGAAGCAAGCACTGATTTCTGCGGTTTTGAGAGTTCACGCAAGCAACTAACGTTGTCCTGAACTAGGAGAATCAGTTTCGCTTTTGCACGGGTCAAGGCGGTATATACCAGTTCGCGCGACATAATCCTTCCGGATTTCGGGAGAACTGCCACGACCGTTTTGAAGTCACTACCCTGACTCTTATGGATAGTTATGGCATATGCAAGATCCATCGGCGATTCCCTTTCATCGGATTTTGACGAGTAATAGCGGAATGTCTTCCCTGAAATACCAGAAAAGACCACATCGGCATAACTTTGGTTTGCGAATTTCACAAACCCTATCTGACCATTGGAAAGCTGCTCTTCCGTTCTGCTGGAATTTGCTTTACGTCGCTCATTGACAAGCTGTATCACCTTATCCGCATAATAAATTTCATTGGGGGCGATCTCGGTCTTGAACTGAGAGTTCCCAAGCCACTCCTGAAAAAACTTATTGAGCTGATAGGTTCCCCAAACAGGATTCTTTACCGGAGAAAGAAGTTGAAAATTCTCAACAACTGATGGATTCGTCATGGCCTTTTCTATATCGATTAACCCTATGGCTCCAAGAATCCTTTCACGCATAGGCAATTTGGGATTCGGCAACTCTGCTTTAAGAACCTCCATCAATTTCTTTTTCAGATCATTCTCGTCGGTCCATGTGTAGACTGACAGATCGTCCGTCAGGTTCCCGGAGATGATTGCGTCAAAGATCCCATCGGCATTTTTAGGTGGTTTGGTACCTGAAAACCATGATGAAAGAGTCAACGCATCCGACTCTCCTGTCTTAATGGTTCGTACCACAGTATTCAGTTGGGTTATAGCATCTCGTAGTGTCTCGTTTTCATTTCTTGACAGGAAATTGCACAAATCAGCAAAAGGTCGTCCGGCACCAATCGGGGGTAACTGATATTGGTCACCGATTAGTATGATGCGTTTGATGGAGGCCAGATCAAGAGCTTTTAGAATTACATAAAAATCCTGACTGGTTATCATCGAGCATTCGTCGATAATGACTGTTCCAGCTCCGTCATATTTCTGATAATTACTGCCGGGAATCCGGCTTCTCATCTCGTAGAAATCAAACAGCCCGCGGCTGCAAAGAAATTGCGCAATCGTATAGGCATTCCTGTCATCGCTCATCGCAGCAAGACGTACCCTGGCCTTACCCGTCGGTGCCAGTAATAATACACCCTCTCTCTTAATTTGCTCAGAACTAAGAAAAGCCTTCACAATGGTGGTCTTGCCGGTTCCAGCTGCACCTGTGAGCACCGATAGACGTTTCTCACTGAACATTTTCAACGCTTTCAGCTGGTCTTGCTTAGCCCTGAGGCTTCTTTCATTCTGAGGATCGTAGCCGTCTATATGAGTAACCAGATTCTCCCAGTCCTGAGATATCGGATTCTTGACCTTTTTACGGGCGCGCATCTCGAAACATTTGCTCAAGAACGTTTCAATCTCGTAGTACTCGTTGAGCTGCAAGGCTTTGCCATCATCAATGAATGTCACCCGTTCTTCCATAAATTTCCTATTACCCTTAATCAGACCCAAAGGCAGCCTGACATTTATTGATTCCAATGATTCAGAGACGGCTTCCTCAATTTCTGTTAATGATAGCAAGGTGTCGCCTCTATCCAAGTGGTTTCGTAGCAGACTCACAACTATTGACCTGATTCGGCGTATGTCGATGGGACTTTCCACAAGCGATGGCGCCTCCGGCATACACTTGCCTTGAATGTCCGGGTCTCTTAGTATGCCCAGGTCGATAGTAGATGTCAGAATCCCCGTATCGATTGTACAGTTATCCCCTTCGCTTATAATATAGGGATTGGCAATGACATGATTAATTGACTCATTCGACGAGATCCACTTTTTGATTGTCCCGGAGGCAATGTCAAACCTCGACAACAGCATGAGTGCCTTTTTCTCTTCCTTTGACAGGCCATTCAGGGTCATGCGGTATGAGGGGATTTCGGGATTATAGACTGCGTCAGGGATATGGATTTCCCCCCTGACAAGTTTCCCGAAAGCCACCCATGGATTATCCTTGGGACCGCAGTGGCAGTGATTGCGCAAATCTTCTTCGATAAGATATGCATAATTGACACCAATCGTCCTCAACCCTTCGGCAAATGCCGGGAAAGGCCCTATCATTTCCTTAACTTTTCGTATCTGGTCGTCAATCCATCTGAGCTGCAAATCCCAGCCTTTGCCCAGGAGACCATGCTTTTTGACATTCTCCACGCATTTGCGCGCCCGGGTTAGAATCGCGAGCATATTATGGTCACTGATATAGTCGCATCCGTAGGAGAGCTCGCGCTGCATAGTGGCGCTGTTACCAAGATTGTCGAGCGAGATTTTTATCTCATCAATCGCCTCTTCTTTGCTCAGTCCGGTGGCATCTTTAATTTCCTCGTCCGAGAAAGCCAGATATTCATTATAGGGCAAAAGGAATCCTTTGGATTTCGTACGGTCAGTCCTTATTGTGTGTTCCATTATGATATCCCAGAAAGGATATGTATAATCGACCGTTGTATCGTAAGTCTTTACCTCATGCACTTTGGAGATTTCGCCGATACCGACAATCAATCGGCGGCATTCCTCATCCACGGGATTGCCGTTTTTACAATACATCACGGCCAGCGACTTCCCAGGCTCTATGTTTGAGCGGAACCAGTTAAGTATCGCCATCTGGCGCTCTTTCCCGTAAACCCATGAATTATTGAACGGTGCAGGTTCATCTTCAGGAAATTGCGGATGTTTGGCCTGTAACTCTTCCTGTGAATTTACTGCAAGATAGCTGAATGGCACACCAAGTACCGAATACGGGGGTATATCAAGTGTGGTCGGTTTCAGATTATGATGTGGAACATTACGATTTTTCGCATAGACATGTTCGGATGTCCTACAGAACATCTTGGGGGACATAAAAGCTCCGTTCTCACCTTTACAAGCGGGGAGCCCATTAGGAGCTTTACCATAAGAACATAGGTTGCACCACTCCACACCGGCAATCTTATCCTCTGCCTCCGCGTCCTTGGTTGAGGATATATTTCGCAGCATCATGCAAAACGGATTGTTTGACGGTGCTTTACACACCGTGCCATTCCAGTAATTATCATGCCAGGGGACCCTTATTGAAACATGTTTCATAATTATTTTCAGTTTATCTTTTTTTATAAAAGTGCCATACAATTTCAATTAGTGGTTATACTGACAGTATATTTTATTGGCAGTCCATCGTGAGAAGGCATGTTCAGATTTACCAAGCTTTTCAGCAAACCATTTATCGCTTAATTTCTTCTCTAAAAAGGCCACTCCTATTCTATCCACTTTCCCTTCTTTAGCCATTGTATGACAACTGATGTTAAACGATTGTGCAAATTTATAAAAATTTTCTGTAATTTTACGCTTTTAGGATAAATAAACCTTTTTCTTTGGAATAAAGATAGTCACAAACTGTGCCACTGCTGATGTCATTCTACAAATTTATCACTTTGATATAAAAAACTCTTTGAAAATTTTGAGATTTTGCCTGAATTCCTTAACTTTACGGCTGTTAAAATATTGGTCTTTGTCTTATGTCACGAAATAAACTCATTGCCAAATATTCGGCACTCAATACTAGGGATCTTCCTCAACGTATATATGATAAAATCAATGATCATATTGCAAGTCAGGGAATAGAAGACCTGCCGTATCTCAAGCTGTCAGGAAGATGGACCGGTAAGCTCTATATCTCAAGTGGTGGATGGCGCGGAGATTTCGACCTTATCTATCCGGATCTATCCGGTTCTGAGAATGTGCCGTGTCGACCGGCACGGTAATGTACAACCGGATATGACAAAAATAACAGCATGCGTGGAGCATTGGGTTTACTATCTCACAACTCCGAACGATGATGATGTCTACATCGGAGCAAGCGACGAGACGTTCCGCGATTCTGATTACCTTGATGATAATGCCAACGACTTCCGTTCTGCTGCTTATGCCGCTGAAATCAGCTCGTTTCTGAAAACTGAGAACCCGAATATCCTTGAACATGACCGGGCTTTATATGAAATTGATGCGCTGTTCAGCGAAGAAGATGATGAAGCAGAGGGTAACTGTCTCTTTGAAGAGGGTTTCAACGCCGTGAAGATCACGAATGCGGATGACTTCATGAAGCTTATGGAAGCGATGGACCGTGAGGCCGCTGAAGGCGGAGGAGCATCGTGGGTATCACCCGATCTCGATATGAAAGAAATCGAAAAGATATTTGAACGGCAGGAAGAAGCCGGACCGTGCTGGATGGAATTCATCGATGATCTCCGCAACGGACGCTATGGCGATCTCCCGGAAGATTACGATGGCCTTGCCGATCCTGAGAAAGACGCCACATCAGATTAAGCATCTTCCTTCATGATAGTACATGTGGGTTCGTGTTCTATCATGACATAAATCACTGTCATGAGAATCGGATGAAATCATTTCACATCGTCATGCCAGATTAAGTTCATGACGGACATAATCCCTCATGCGTTCCGATTCAAACGCATACCATGACTTCTGCATACCATGACTATAAACCGCATCCTTAAACGCTCCGAAAGGATGTCGGCTCGAGAGCGCCTTGTGTGCTTGGCTCACAAAGCGTGGGAAATTACTACATTCATCCACGAAATCCTCCATCCATTGAAATTTCTCATATGAAGTCGGTGGTTCTATGTGATCGCCGAGCCGGATTCCCTCGCGAAGATCACGTACGAAATCAATCATCCCATGGGATATCTCCTCCTGTAACACCTTTTCGAACTCATCATCCTTGATATCGATGTAGTCCACATAGTCTATGATTGTTTCCTGCAACGCACCAAAACATTCCCGGGTCTCAATGTTGTAATACACCTTGCAGCCCAGAGTCAAGTCATCGGCAATATCCCGTACCAGATTCTCCATACTATCCAATCTCTCAATCATAGCCTTAAGCCATTATGGTCATTTACCGCCCTATTTTTTCTTTCACTTACACAAGGACATGAATCATTCCTTCCTACTGTTGTCAAGCCGGTGCTAACCTTTCCGGAAGCATCCAGCGTTACATGTTAGTTAGAATAATGCCGAGTGTGTACCGAAACGGATAAGCTTGATGATACCTTCCTCTTTATCCCACCAAATCAACAGAGTATCGTTTTCAACATGACACTACATCTAACCTCGATAATTACCCGTCAAAACATGAGGTCGGTTTTCATCCGGAATAGGCAGACCATGTACGAGTAATTTAAGAATACCTCCAGTTTGTCGGTTACCTCTGTTTTGTGTTTATAACGCTTAAGGTCTTTCTTGAACTGAGTCGTGAGCTTCAGGGTATTCATAACGAATCTACGAAGCTACGGAAATCATCCAGGTCAAGAGTCTCAAGATTATCAGATGTTTCCGCTTCCTTAATCGCGGATAGGGTGATTTTATTGGGACGATTGGCTACAAATGCCATCAACACGCTCTCCACAAGATTATTGAGGCTTCGATTATGACGCTTTGCCTCAACCTGCAGGCGTTTCAGAAGATCTTCACTCAAACGGAAGGATGTCTGTTTCTTTGGAATGGATGCTGTATTCATAAATGTAGTATTAGTTGTATCGCAAAGATAGTACATTTATATCACACTTCCAAATAATATCATTGTTCGTGTGGATACTACACGAACAACGACTGTTTTCAGCGGATGAAGTTCATGGGCTGCCAGGGCAGCTCGCGCTCGGGAGTGTCGGTGGTAGCGATGCCGTGGAACTTCTTGAGCATCCAGGCCATGTTGTGCGCCATCGTACGCATGGTCTGCATACCCTCCGCATCACGGGCCACCTCACCCATGTCACGGCCATAGGCAATGTTCCAGTACTGCGAGGTAACTATGGGCATGTTGCACATCTCGAACATCGTGTTCATGGTCTGCAGCGATGTGTCGGCGCCGCCGCGACGGCAGATGCAGACATTCGCCACCGGTTTATACATAAAGGACTCCACATTGCTGTAGAGCATGCGCTGGATCAGACACAGTGCCGAACCGTTCGGCTGGCCGTAGTAGACCGGAGCGCCGAAAATGAATCCATCGGCATCCGCGGCCTTGGCCGAGATACTGTTGGTGATGTCATCGTTGAACACGCAACGCTTCTCCTCGGGATGGCTCTTGCACCATTGGCACGCTATGCATCCACGAATAGGCTTCGGACCGATCTCGATAAGCTCGGTCGCGATTCCCTCCTGTTCCAATACTTTCGCGGCCTCGCTGAGTGCCGTAAATGTGTTGCCGCCAATCCGCGGACTGGCACTTACCAATAATACCTTCATATCTATAGTATGTTTATAATTAAAACGCCGCGCATCTGATAAAACTACAATAACTTAACATCCCTACTGTTACGAGATGAACACAATTCAAGTTTCGCACGGCACCACCGCCACGGCGACCTTGTCGATGCGGGCGCGATCCATGTCCGTCACCTCCAGACGGAAACAGTTCCATGTGATATAGTCTCCCTCCTTCGGGACTTTCCGCATCGACTCGAGTATCAATCCGCCCACCGTTGTGTATATAGATGGCTTGTACAGATCCTCCCTGCCGAAATATTCCAGAAAATCGTAGACCGGACACTGTCCGTCCACAAGCCACTCCTCCTTCTCGGGACGCTTCACTATCGCCGGACCCTCACCGTCCTGGGTTATATTGCCAATCAGTCCATCCAGAATGTCCCTGAGAGTAACTATTCCCTGGAAATTGCCATACTCATCATATACCAGTGCCGAGTGCTCGTTGGAATCCCTGAAGGTCCCCAGCGCGTCGTAGAAAGTCATGGTATCGGGCAGACACAATCCCGATGTCAGCTCCCTCTCGATATTGAAGTCCGACGTACCGAGCGTCAGTATCAGCCGTTTTAACGACACCACGCCGCATATCTCCTTATTGTCGCAATCAAATACCGGATACGAAGAATGCAGCTCGCCGGCAAGCACGTTGCGGATGCTTTCCACATCCATATCCATGGTCAACGACACAACGTCCTTGCGGCTCGTCATGATGGCATCGATGCGGCTGTCCCCCATCACCAGGGCTCGTTCCATGATGTCCTGCTCCACCTCTCTGACCTCGCCTGAATCGGCGCCCTCCTGAATCAATGACTTTATCTCCTCCTCGGTTACTTTTGATGAAGTGTCGCCGATGTGGAATAACCTAACCAACCCTGAGGTCGAGACCGACAGAAGCCATACTATCGGATATGCGATCACCGACAGTAGCTTCATAGGCTTGGCTACTATTTTGGCAATGGTGTCGGCCTTACCCATGCCTATGCGTTTGGGCACAAGCTCACCTACCACAATCGATAGATAGGTCACCAACGTAACTATAATGATTCGGGAAAGATTCAATGCCAGATGCGGCGCGACTCCCAGTCCTGCAAGATAATTGCCGAGATCCGTAGCGATGGTAGCTCCGGAGAAAAGACCGGTAAGGATACCGATCAGCGTGATTCCAATCTGTATGGTCGACAGGAAACGGTCCGGCTCGCCCTGCAGCTCCAGGGCGGTGGCGGCATTACGGTTGCCGTTCCTGGCATCGGTTGTGAGTTTTGACTTGCGTGCGGAAATCAACGCTACCTCCGACATGGAGAAAATACCGTTCAGAAGAATCAGTGCGATGATGATGACCAGATCGTACATAGTGGCAATATAGACGTTTTTACCATATACAACGTCATTTCATCTCCATTGTTTGATTTGCCGTAACGTCAAGCGATCCCGATTGCATACTGTCAACACCGAACATATATTTTGATAAGTTCGTTTTTATTTATAAATTTGCAATCAACAAACACTTTCTGGAACCATGAAAAGAAAGAATCCGTTTGCCGGGAAATCGAATAATACGGATCCCGATATCAATGACATTGAAGATATCGCACAGGAATTACAAAAATTGGAGAAAGAGCTTGGCAAGGAGGAATTCAATCGACTTCTTGATGAAGCGATACGCAGATATGACGAGTTGGAGGATAACCATGACGAATATCTTGACGATGACGAGGATTTATATGATATTGACCCCGTGACAGTTCAAGAATGGAAAGATACACATCCTTCCAATCTCACTTGCGCGTCTGACTCATATTATGCAGCTCTGGCCACAGATATCTGCGACATAATCTCAGAATTCACCTTGCCTGCGAGCGCGCCGCACGACCTGCCTCGTGAACTGGGGCGAGTGCTTGCGGCATATCTTGAGGATATAGTCAGCGGCACAAAGGTGTTCAGCGCCATGCGTCGCGTGTGCAGACAACGATATGGCTATATGCTCCCGTTCTACGATTGCGAGCATCAGGACTATATGCCGGACCACATCAATGACGAGGATATACGTTTCCTGATATGGAAGACAGCATGCCAGCTCGGCGAAGAACAGAATACTACTTTCTCTCCGCTTGCGGAGGGATGGGCATTGATAGCCGACAGAGTCTTCGATGAACTGAATGCGCGGTATGAAGAGGCTCCGGAGGCCAGACGTGTGGCCAACTGGCTGCAGCATGCCTTCCGTAAGGAGGATTATGTCTTGATCCGGGAAATCACAACATGGCTGGTATTCAACAACCCGCTAAGCTACCTGCCCGGGTTTATGGATACGATTCTGGAAGGAGTTGAGCAGGCGGCATACCGGGACCAGCGAATCGATTACAACAACGTTACAGCGGTGATGTACGGGCTCATCTCATACCAGTCATGGCAACGGTCAATGAGTCCGATGGGATGTCCTGCCAAGACTCTTGCCGCCGCCATAGCTTCCGAGTTCGGATATGACGCAGTGGCAGAAGACATCGAGGCTATCGAGGTACTACCCAAACAGGTTTATGCCATAGAAAGGGATAGGAAAAACCGTAAGATCTTCTTTGAGACCGCGGATCATATAAAACTGGAAGTGGAGCGAGCGTCCTTCGCAAAAGGATTCAGACCTGAGGAAATTCAATACGCGCAGTGCAATCTCTTAAAATATAAAGGGAAATACATGCTGAACGGCATGTTGACAGGAAATCCTGATTTAAAGCCGCTCTGGGAAAATCAGCAGTCCTTTATTTCTTTTGAACGTCAAAGCGAACAGGCTCAGGAGTGGATATCAATTATGAACGGCCAACAGGTGGTTTGCGTAACCAACATCAGTACCATTCTGAACAAAATTGGCTTTCGGACTGATGCTAAAGACGAAACACCGGATGCAAAGAATTTCATTGTCATGCTCAGCCGGGAACTGGGATTGGCCGTATTGCCGGATATGGGATATGCCTTTGATATTCCAGGCAACAGGTTCTTCAGGAAGCGTGCCGCAGCCAAGGATTCATTCTCGGATTTAGTTTTCCATAATTCCATCCCACACGATGTGGCTGCGTATATCCAGAAACACAACCTACTGCCTGAAGCCTGCATAGGAGCTTCCCAAGGCAAGGCAGTCGGAAGACAAATCATACAGGATTATCTGGCATTCTGGATAGGTTTCTACCGCAATCTCCCACCTTACGGCACTGCCCCGAGAATCGACCCCGACGGAAACCCCGACGATTGATACTGACCTTCGACACTGCGCAATAATTCCTGGAGAAGCTGAACAACACGAAATCGGGAATGTTATTCCAATAGACCCTCCTTGAGACTGGAAGAGTCTCCAAGGACAGTCATTACAGGTATACTATTTAAACACTATCACTATGTTGAAGACTGATTATAAGTTCGGCGAGGTCCACGTCCTGGCTTCGCAGGCCGAATGCAAGGGCGGCGCGGTGAATTTCAAGAACATATTCGAGAATGGCAACGGCGGTGTGTCTCTGCTGGCGTTCAAGAAGGATCAGGTGCTGGCGCGCCATGTGGCACCGGCCGACGTCATGATATACGTGGAGGAAGGCGAGGTGGAGCTAACCATGCTTGATATGCCCCATGTGATCAAAGCAGGTGAATTCATGCTGATGGGCGAGGGCGTTCCCCACAGCGTAGTGGCAAACGCCGATACCAAACTGCTGCTGATCAAAGTCAAGAACGCATAACGGATTCCTACTTCCGGAGACGGAAGGATTCCAGGGTGCAGATGGATTTACCACGGACAGGGGAACGGAACCCGAAGAACAAGGCATGCTTGCCGTTGATTGCCTTTATTTCTCGGCGTCGGTCGCGGCGAATTCCATCAGGTAGGCCTTGATGAAACCGTCGATGCCGCCGTCCATCACTGCGTTGACATCCGAGGTCTGGAAGTTGGTGCGGTGATCCTTGACGCGGCGGTCGTCGAAGACATAGCTGCGGATCTGCGATCCCCACTCTATCTTCTTCTTGCCGGCCTCAACCTTGGCCTGCTCCTCCATCCGGTGCTTCAGCTCCTTGTCGTACAGGATGGAGCGCAGCTGGCGCATGGCGTTCTCCTTGTTCTTGGGCTGGTCGCGGGTCTCGGTGTTCTCGATCAGGATCTCTTCCTCCTCGCCTGTGTAGGGGTCGGTGTACTGGTAGCGCAGACGTACGCCGGACTCAACCTTGTTGACGTTCTGACCGCCGGCGCCGCCGCTTCGGAACGTATCCCATGACACGCGGGCGGGCTCCACGACAACCTCGATGCTGTCGTCAACCAGCGGAGTCACGAACACGGAGGCGAAGGACGTCATGCGCTTGCCCTGAGCGTTGTAGGGGCTGACCCGCACCAGACGGTGCACGCCGTTCTCGCTCTTCAGGAATCCATAGGCGTAATCGCCCTCGATATTGATGGTGACGGACTTGATGCCGGCCTCGTCGCCGTCCAGCAGCTGAGCGATGCTGGTCTTGTAGCCATGACGCTCGGCGTAACGCAGATACATGCGCATCAGCATCGACGCCCAGTCCTGGCTCTCGGTGCCCCCGGCGCCGGAGTTGATCTTCAACACCACGCCCAGCTTGTCCTCCTCGCGGCGAAGCATGTTGCGGAGCTCCAGTTTCTCGACCTCCTCCAGAGTCTTCTCGTAGGTGGCGTCTATTTCCTCCTCGGTCACCAGTCCCTCCTTCAGAAAGTCCATGGAGAGTTTCAGCTCATCCACCTGCTTCTCAAGCGCGGTGTATGCGTCTATCCAGAAGTGGATGCCCTTGATCTTGCGCATCTGGGCCTCCGCCTTCTCGCGGTCGTCCCAGAAGTCCGCCACATGGGTACGCAACTCCTCCTCCTCGACCTCTATCTTCTTCGACTCGATGTCCAGGTAACGGTTCAGTTCCTGAACCCTCTTCTCTATGTCCTTAAGCTGATCGCCGGTTATCATATGCTATACTTATGTCTGCTAAGTCTCAATTATTCTGCAAAGTTACAAAAATTCCCCCATATTATAAAATGCTCCTGAATAAACCACGGCTCCGTAAAAAATTGAGGCCGTGTCATGACGACACAGCCTCAGGATCAATGTTCGTGATACGGAATCCCAGCTCCGGACCGCGGGACTCCGGAATCAGATATCAATAGTTTCTGGCCTCTATCTCGAAGAAGCTGCGCTTGTGCTGGCATACGGGGCAAACTTCCGGAGCCTTCTTGCCGATATGCAGGTGGCCGCAGTTACGGCAAATCCATACGGTGTCGCCTTCGCGCGAGAACACGATACCCTCCTCGATGTTCTGCAACAGACGGCGGTAACGCTCCTCGTGGTGCTTCTCGATGGCGGCTACCGCACGGAAACGGAAGGCGATCTCGGGGAATCCCTCCTCCTCGGCCTCGTCGGCCATCTTGGCGTACATGTCGGTCCACTCATAGTTCTCGCCTTCGGCGGCGGCTCGCAGATTGTCCATCGTGTCGGAGATCTCGCCTCCGTTCAGAAGCTTGTACCAGAGCTTGGCGTGCTCCTTCTCGTTGTGGGCGGTCTCTTCGAATATGGCCGCAATCTGCTCATAGCCGTCCTTGCGGGCCTTGGACGCAAAGTAGGAATACTTGTTGCGTGCCATCGATTCGCCGGCAAAGGCCTCCTGGAGGTTCTTCTCGGTTTTTGTACCTTTTAAATCTTTCATTCTCGCTTATCTATTATTTGGTGATTGCATGTCAGTTATGCAGCTTGACGCATTCCGGACACAAGCCCTTGAAGAATACGTTGACATTGTCGCATACGAAACCGTCATTGACCTTCAGTGCTGTCATGTCAAGAGGCATGTCGAATATCCTGTGACACTTCCGGCACATGAAGTGACCGTGTGGAGTGCGGCTGGCGTCATCGTATCTCGTGGAGTCCGACAAGATGTCGATGTCGTTGACAAGGCCTTTATCGACAAACAGTTTCAGACAGTTGAAGACAGTCGTGCGCGACAGTATCGGATTGTCCGCTACAAGATGGGAATAAACTTCATCGGCTGTGGGATGACTTTCACAGGATCTGATATAATCCAGTATAAGCAGCCTCTGCAGCGAGGGACGTATCCCTGCCTCGGTAAGGTCCGAATGAAGTTTATGTCGATTGCTGTCCATCATCTGAATCTACTATTATTTTGTATCGAGTACAAAATTATAACAAATACACCATCTATGCAATGACCATACACCATTTTTAACATTTTTTAAGGACACGACAAATATATAGTAACTATTCAGCGAATGCGTCGAGGTAGTCTTTCCGGAAAAGACTTTTCCTTTAAATTACTAAACTTCAGGGATTTTTGCAAATATAATCACTTCAGAATTAGATGTTTAACAGCATAATTTTCAATAATTGTCATGTACTAAAAAATTATATAAATCATAAGCCAACTATTCTATGTGAAGTAGGGTAATTGATAAATTTCAAACTTCTTCCTTATCTACGGCGGCAGTCCGGCATACTGCGACGACAGGATGGAGGTCCTCAAGGAACTTCTGCCGTATCTGGAGCAGGAGCTGAAGAAGCCGCCCGTCACCTCGCAACTGCTATGGGAGGAATACCGCAGGGACCACCTAATGGCTACTGGCAGTCGCAGTTCCGTTATCACATATCGCAGCATGTCAAGGCTGTCACGCCGTCGACGTTGCTCAAAGACCTATACCAGCCGGGGCAGAAGATGCTGATAGACTTTGCCGGAGACCGTCTGTCATACATGGATACGGTTACAGGCGAGGAGATCTTTGTGGAGACGTATGTGGCCGTTCTGCTTTACTCGGGCATGACCTTTATAACGTGCGTGCGCTCTCAGGGCATAGAGCAGTTTCTTATGGCCACGGTGAAAGCCATGGAGTTTTTCGGAGGGGTGCCCAGAATCCCTGTGCCCGACAATCTCAGATTGTCCGTGAAGAAATCCGACCGATACGAGCCGGACCTGACCGAAGGCATGAACGACCTTGCCATCCACTATTATATGTGCGTGGCACATCCGGCAACGGTGCGCAAACAGAAGGACAAAGCCCTTGTCGAGGATGCCGTCAACAAGGCCTACCGCCACATCTACGCGCCTTTGCGTAACCGCGTGTTCCATTCTCTGGAGGAGCTAAACGAAGCCATGGACGAGCTTGTGGATCGGGCAACGGGTCGAGGTCACCTTCACCGCCACACAGGTACGCGTATACCACTCGGGCGAATGTGTCGCCACCCACATGCGTTCCTACCGCAGCAATGACTATACATACGTCGAGGAGCACCTTCCGCCAAACTCGAGGGAATATAGAGCCTACAGCGCCGAATACTTCATAGCCAGGGCCGAAAGAATCAGTCCGGACTTCAAGACCATTATAGAGTCCATCTTTGCGGGAGGACAACCCGAGCAGCTCTACTTCCGCACCGTCCATGGCTTCTTCAGCCTCCAGCGCCACAGCGATCCGGCGCTGTTCCGCCAGGCATGCGCAATAGCCGTAAGCCACGGCAACCTGCACTACAAATTCGTAAAGGCACTGATCAAAAGCCCATGCGAGGGCTTCCGCGAAGATGCCGATGAACTGACGCCTCCGGCCATCCCTCAAACATCCGCGGCAAAGCCGCCTTTGCATAATAACATCAATCAATGTCCATACAATGGAAAAGATCCTCACAGAACTCAGACAGATGCGTCTGCCCGGCATGGCGCAGACATGGCAGAACCTGATGGAGACCCGTCAGGCCTCCTCGCTCAACGTAATCGACGGCCTCCGCCTTCTCCTTCAGGGAGAGCACGACATGCGCCGCGCCAACCGCAACGACAGACTGCTCAAAAACGCACGCTTCCGCTATCAGGTGTCGGTAGACGAACTGGCATACGACTCCGCACGCGGACTTGACCGGGCGTACATAACGCAGCTCGGCGCCGGCGAATACATCCGTCGCGGCATCCCCGCAAATTCTTACCCGAAACCACCGCTGCTGCGTGTTATTTGGTTTCCAACCGCTAATTTACAAAAAAAGACGCTGAATCTCAAAATCATTTACTTAGTCCGGCTGGTGGGAATTCGGAATTTTTTTGCTAAATTTGCGGAAAATCATAAGAACTTACCTGACAACATCATGAGAAACGGAATCAAGACATTATTGGCCGGGATTGCATTACTGATGACATTCCCAGCCGCAGCTATCGACAATACCGCCGCAGACCGTGCGCAGGCTGCAACGCAGATACAGGCCGACTGCCTGGTGAATCCGTACGCCAGGCGCCAGCAGTTCGATGGCTGGGGCGTGTCGCTGTGCTGGTGGGCCAACATGTGCGGCAAATGGAGCGACGACAAGATCGACCGGATCGTGGACTGGCTCGTCAGTCCCGAAGGACTCAACTACCGAATCTTCCGCTACAACATCGGAGGCGGCGATGACCCGCTGAACCGTAACTGCACGCCCCACCACATGGGCAACGGCAAGGGACTCCGCGCCGAGATGGAGGGTTTCAAGGACAGCAGCGACGGGCCATACATCTGGACCCGCGACGAGGCACAGCGCAAGATCATGTTGAAGATCCGCGAGAAACGCCCCGACGCCATTTTTGAGGCGTTCAGCAATTCCGCCCCCTACTACATGACCTACAGCGGATGCTGCGCCGGAAACGACCCGGCCTCTGCCGACAACCTCAAGCCTGAATACTACGAGGAGTTCGCCCATTACCTGGTGGATGTATGCAAGCATTACAAGGATGAATACGGCATCGAGTTCAAGACACTGGACCCGTTCAACGAGCCTATGACCAACTACTGGGGGCGCAACGGCGGTCAGGAAGGATGTCACTTCGATGTCAGCTCGCAGATCGCCTTCATCAAGGTTCTGCATCCCATACTTAAGGCCTCAGGCCTGAAGACTGTTATCTCGGCAGCCGACGAGACAAGCGTAGCCCAGTCTGTCAATGATTTCCAGGAATACCGCAAGGCCGGCATTCTGGACCTGGTGGGCCAGTTCAACACCCATACCTACAGCGCCGACCGCAAGGCACGCACACGCATCAGTGCACTATGCCAGGAGGTAGGAATGCCACTCTGGATGAGCGAGGTGGGCGAAGGTGGCACCGGCATAGCCGGTAACCTCTCCCTGGCACGCAAGTTGCTGGACGATGTCCGCTACATCGCGCCCTCAGCCTGGATCGACTGGCAGTACATCGAGGATTTCAACGACCAATGGTGCACCGTCCAGGCCATCGGCGGTTTCGGCGCCCAGAACCCGCAACGTGTCAAGAACTATTTCGTCCGCGCCCAGTTCACACGCGACATCCAGCCTGGCTATACATTCCTGACCATGACCGACGAGAACTCTCTGGCTGCAATCAGTCCCGACAACGACAAGCTGGTATTGGTGGTTATGAACCAGCTCACGGCTCAGACTTCACGAGACATCGACTTGTCCATGTTCCCGTCCGTCGGGGCACCCATAAAGGCTTACCGCACATCGCCCACCGAAGACACAGCCGATATATCCGACTATACGCTGTCCGACGGCATCCTGTCCTTCGATATGCCGGCCCAGAGCATAGTTACATTCGTACTTCCCGTAACCGTCGAAGCCGACAGGACATCGACACCACGGAGCGGCAAGAGGTTCCTGATCGTGCCGCGCAACGCCGACAACCTGGCCGTGACGGCATCCGGAGGTGTGGTCTCCATCCAGTGCATCACCTTCGCCGATAACCAGATCTGGACTCTGGAGGACAACGGAGCGCATTACACGTTCCGGAATCTGGAGGGTACATCCATAACCAACGGCAGCGATTACGCCCTTGAGCTTACCCAGGGCCACGATGCCGGAATCTATGCCACCATACCAACAGGCGACTGCCATTACCGCATCATGTCCGACAACTCCTCCAAAGCATTCGACCTGGAAAACGAGAATTACATCGCCGGAACCCGCCTTGGTCTCTGGGAATACGGAGACGCCACAGGCACACACCGCCAATGGGCATTCGTTTCACTCCCAGAGGATGAAAGCGGTATCCTACCCCTCCCCTCCGGATCGGCCACTGCACCAGTGAGCGTCAACGTGTCCAAAGGCTGTGTCACCGTTACAAGACTATCTGACACGCCGTGCCTGATATCAGTATACAATTCCGCCGGACAACGTCTGCTGCAACGGACCATCAGCACCCAGGAACTCTCGATACCGTTGAATGCAGGCTACTATGTGGTGGCCTGTCATTACGACGGTCGCAATTTCGGCATCCCCGTGCTGGTGGGATGACGCAACGAAGTAAACCCTTTCGGCTTCAGGATTGTTAGGACTATAGACTTTATTAGTCTGAGATTCCGAAACAATCTAAAACTGAAGAATATTATGAAAGAGTTAATCGAAGGCAAAGAGTGCCGTGGACATGATCTTCTGTGCCACCTGCTGGGACACCGCAAGGAGGATTACGCACGCCACATCGTCCATCTGACAATCGCATCGGCGGTCCTGGGACTGGCCATCACCAATCTGGTACACCTGTGCCGTATCCGCCATGACGTAAAACGTCTGAAAAAGGATCTGCACAAATAAACAGTTTCACCATACTGTCCACAATCCATAAAATAGGACGCGTCAAATGGCGCGTCCTATTTTGGTTTCTAATCCTCACAGGATTCTGAATCGCCTTCCATTACAGGAATTGCCGCCAGCATCTCGGATGGAGTCAGATCCGTGTCAGGATGGCGCCATACCGGTGCCAGCTCGACCATGGGCCGCAGGAAGAAATCCCGCTCGGCCAGATGCGGATGCGGCACCTGCAGCTCCGGAGTATCAATCTTCAGCTCATCTATGGCTACGATGTCGATGTCCAGCACTCTGTCCACATAATTGCCCTGCGCATCTCGGTGAGCGCCGGGACTAATCTCACGCTCCACGGCCTGCAGTTCCCTCAGGACCTCAAGCGGTTCCTTGTCGCTGACCAGTCTGAGGCCGACGTTCATGAAACTGTTCTGACTCTCATAACCCCAGGGCGCCGTCTCGACGGCATTGGACATCTCGAACCAGCCGAAACGGCCCATGATGCGCTGCAACGCCTTGCTGATGTTCAGCTTGCGGTTGCCTAAGTTCGTTCCTATATTGATGAAATAATTCATAACGTAGATAACTATAGTCACTCTTACTTATGACCTATGACTTCTGACCTATCTAAAACGTCGGGACCCGGACCTTTCGGTCCGGGTCCCTGTATTGTTTTGTATTTATATTACTTGAGAGTCTTCTTAACCTCGACCTCCTCGAACGCCTCGATCAGGTCGCCCTCGCGGATGTCGTTGTAGCCCTGTACGGACAGACCGCAGTCGTAGCCCGACACAACCTCCTTGACATCGTCCTTGAAGCGCTTCAGGCTGCCCAGCTCGCCGGTGTAGACCACGATACCGTCGCGGATCACGCGGACCTTGGACTTGCTCTTGATCTTGCCGTCGCGCACCAGCGCACCGGCAATCGTTCCGATCTTGCTGATGTGGTAGGTCTGTAGCACCTCGGCAGTACCGGTGACTTCCTCCTTGATCTCCGGCGAGAGCATCCCCTCCATGGCATCCTTGACCTCCTCGATGGCCTTGTAGATGACGGAGTAGAGACGGATCTCCACACCCTCCTGCTCGGCCTCCTTGCGGGCATTGGCCGAGGGACGCACCTGGAAACCGATGATGATGGCGTCCGAAGCCGCAGCCAGCGTCACGTCGCTCTCCGAGATGGCGCCCACACCCTTGTGCAGCACGTTCACCTGGATTTCCGGAGTGGTCAGCTTCAGCAATGCGTCGGACAGTGCCTCGACGGAACCGTCCACATCGCCCTTGACCACCAGGTTGAGCTCATGGAAGTCGTTGAGAGCGCGGCGTCGGCCCAGCTCCTCCAGGCCCAGACGCTTGCGGGTACGGAGACCCAGCTCGCGCTGAAGCTGCTCGCGCTTGTTGGCGATCTCGCGGGCCTCCTGCTCGGTGGCCATCACGTTGAAGGCATCGCCGGCCTGCGGCGCGCCGTTCAGACCCAGAACCTGTACGGGTGTGGCCGGACCGGCCTCCTTGACGCGCTGGTTACGCTCGTTGAACATAGCCTTGACACGGCCATAGTTGGTACCGGCCAGAACCACATCGCCGATGCGGAGCGTGCCGTTCGACACCAAGACCGTGGCCACATATCCGCGGCCCTTGTCCAGACTCGACTCAATCACCGATCCGACTGCGTTGCGGTTCGGATTAGCCTTAAGGTCCAGAAGCTCTGCTTCCAGCAGGACCTTCTCCATCAGCTCGTCAACACCGATACCCTTCTTGGCCGAAATGTCCTGGCTCTGGTATTTGCCCCCCCAGTCCTCGACCAGATAGTTCATGTTGGCCAGCTGTTCCTTGATTTTCTCAGGATTGGCCGTGGGCTTGTCGATCTTGTTGATGGCGAACACCATGGGGACGCCGGCGGCGGTGGCATGATTGATGGCCTCCACAGTCTGAGGCATCACGTCGTCGTCGGCTGCGACGATGATGATGGCCAGGTCAGTCACCTTGGCACCACGGGCACGCATGGCGGTGAACGCCTCGTGACCAGGAGTGTCCAGGAAGGTGATGCGGCGGCCGTCGGCCAGCTTGACATTATATGCACCGATGTGCTGCGTGATGCCGCCGGCCTCGCCGGCAATCACGTTGGCCTTGCGGATATAGTCCAGCAACGACGTCTTACCGTGGTCCACATGACCCATGACCGTGACGATCGGGGGACGGCTCACCAGGTCTTCCTCCTTGTCCTCGGGGTTCTCGATGGCCTCAGTCACGTCAGCCGAAACGAACTCAGTCTCAAAGCCGAACTCCTCGGCCACGATATTGATGGTCTCGGCATCCAGACGCTGGTTGATGGATACCATCACACCCAGGTTCATACATGTCGCGATGACCTTGTTGACCGGTATGTCCATCAGGCTTGCCAGGTCGTTGGCCGTCACGAATTCGGTGATCTTCAGAACCTTGCTCTCGGCGGCCTCGCGCTCGGCATTAGCCAGCTCGCGGTTATGCATCTCCTCGCGGCGCTCCTTGCGAAACTTCACGGCCTTGTTGGTCTTCTTGTTGGTGAGGCGAGCCAGGGTCTCCTTGACCTGCTTCTGAACATCCTCGTTGCTGACCTCAGGCTTGTTGACCGGTCCGCGGCTGTTGCCGCCGTTGCCGCCGCGCTTGCGACGGGATCCCCCGCCGTTGCCGCCCTGGTTCTGGCCACCTCCGCGCTGATCGGGACGTCCCTGTCCCGACTGACGCTTGTCTGAACCGAAGCCCGGCTGCTGTGCTGCCTTCTCGACATCGACTTTCTCCTTGCCGATGCGTTTGCGCTTGCGCTCCGCTCGGCTCTTCTTTTTGGGACGCGTCGCGGAATTGATGGCCGACAAGTCAATCTTGCCCACCACTTTCAATCCGGGCGTCTGCGGTATCGAACCCGGCGCGCGGAACGGTTCCGTGCTCTTGGGTTCATCCTGTTTTTCCTCTTTCTTATTCTCTGCTTTCACTTCCTGTCTGGATTCGGGCTTAGGCTGGGGCTTAGGCTCGGACTTTGGTTCGGGTTTAGGTTCTGTCGCTGGTTCGACCTTTGCCACCGGCTGGGGCTTAGCCTCCGGTTTGGGCGCCGGCTTGGGTTCGGTCTTCAGCTCGGGGCGCGGTTCCGGTTTCGCTTCCGGCGTGGCCTCAGGTTTAGGCCCGGGGATTGGCTGAGTCTTGGCCTCAGGAGCAGAAGCTGCCTTGGGCTCGCTGTCGCGAACCGGCTCGGCCTTCGGCTCCGATTTCTTTTCATCCACAGCTGCGCCGGGTTTGCGCGGATTGTCCAAATCTATCTTTCCTTTAATCTTCAAACCCACATGGGCAGCCTCGGCTTTGCTGGCGGCGCGCTTCTCCTCACGCTTCTCCTCGCGGTCCTTCTTCTCCTCGCGGCGCGTGTTGAGATACTGCTCGGCCACAGCCTTCGCATCCTTGTCCTTGCTGAACTCCCTGTAGAGCAGGTCCACGGCCGACTCGTCGATGCGGGCGTTCAGGATATTGTCCGCCTCAACCTCGATGTTGTGTTTCGCCAGAAACTCAACAGCCGTGCTCACCGCTACGTTCAGGTCTTTTGCTACTTTACTTATTTTTGTGCGCATTCTGCTGTGTTTGATTTATTTAATGGGCTGCAAGCCCGTTGCGTGGGCAATAAGCCCTTGTACAGGGCGCAAGGCCCTTGTGTATTCCGGCCCGGGGAATCAGTCCTCGAACTCGGCACGGAGCACCTGCATCACGTGGTCCAGTGTCGAATCCTCCAGGTCGGCCAGCTCCAGCTGGTCCTTGGGGGCGTTCAGCACCGCCTTGGCCGTGCCAAGGCCCAGGTTCTTGAGTGACTCGATGACCCAGTCGTCGATCTCGTCGCGGAACTCGTCCAGGTAGATGTCCTCCTCGCCCGGCTCGATGTCGCGGTATACGTCGATCACGTATCCCGTCAGCATGGTGGCCAGCTTGATGTTCAGGCCGCCCTTGCCTATGGCCAGGCTAACCTCCTCGGGTCGCAGGAACACCTCCGCTTTCTTCTCCTCCTCGTCCAGACGGATGGTGCTGATCTTGGCGGGGCTCAGCGCGCGCTGGATGTAGAGCTGCGGATTGCTGGTGTAGCTGATCACGTCGATGTTCTCGTTGCGGAGCTCACGGACGATGCCGTGGATACGGCTGCCCTTGATGCCGACGCAGGCCCCTACCGGATCGATACGGTCGTCGTAACTCTCCACGGCTATCTTGGCGCGCTCGCCGGGCTTCCGGGCCACATCCTTGATGGTGATCAGACCGTCGTGCACCTCGGGAACTTCCTGCTCGAACAGACGACGCAGGAAGCGCTCGTCAGTACGGCTCACTATCACCTTCGGGTTGTTGTTGGTGTTGTCCACGCGCTTCACAACGGCGCGGACCATGTCGCCCTTGTGGAAGAAGTCGCCCGGTATCTGCTCGTCCTTGGGCATGATCAGTTCGTTGTTCTCCTCGTCCATCAGAAGCATCTCGCGCTTCCAGATCTGATGTACCTCACCATTGATCAACTCGCCCTCCATGTCCTTGAACTTGGAGTAGACGGCCTCCTTCTGGAGGTCCAGGATCTTGGACTGGAGCGTCTGGCGCAGGTTCAGGATGGCGCGGCGGCCAAATTCCGCGAAGAAGATCTGCTTGGTCACCTCCTCTCCAAGCTCGGCCTCCGGGTCGATCTCGCGCGCCGCGGTCAGTCCGATCTGCATGTCCTTGTTCTCCACCTCGCCGTCGGGTACCACCTCCAGGTTCTGGTAAATCTCGCAGTCTCCCTTGTCGGGGTTCATGATCACATCGAAGTTCTCGTCCGTACCGAACATCTTGGCCAGCACGTTGCGGAACGACTCCTCCAGAACGGATATCATTGTGGTCTTGTCGATGTTCTTGAGCTCCTTGAACTCCGCGAACCGGTCGACCATATTTTCAGTCTCTGCTTTCTTTGCCATTGTCTTTAAAATTTGAGGTCAACCTGAACCGATTTGACTGCGTCGTAGGGGAAGTCCTCCCGCTTCGACACCTCCACAGGCCGCTTCGACCCCTCGGGTTTTTCCTTTACTGTATATTCAAGAGTGAATTTATCCGGATCGGCGGCACGGAGCACGCCGTGCATCTTGCGTCCGTCGCGTGTCAGGACCTCTACGTCCTGGCCGATGTTCTTCTGATACTGACGCAGCACCTTGAACGGACTCGTCAGTCCGGCCGATCCTACCTCCAGCTCATAGTCATCGCAGCCTTCCTCGCGAGGGAACTCCGCGTCGATGGCCTGAGCCAGGTCAGTGCAGAAGTCTATGTCCACACCATCGTCAGAGTCGATCTCAACAACGAAACGGTCGCCGGACTCTTCGCGTACCTCGATCAGGTAGTAGGGAGTCCCCTCCAGTCGGGTTTCCACAAACTTTTTCAGCTCTTGTACTTTCATCCTTATTTTTTAGCGTTCCCACCCCGGTTCCTATACTCCGGGACGTATAAAAAACGAAGGAGACTTGCGTCCCCTCCGGAAATCTTCTGCAAAGATAATACATTTCTAGCCAAAAAACTTTTATTAAGGTAGAGTTTCGGCTGAGACACGCCTCTTTTTAACCAATTTTTAAGTTTATTTAACTTATTTTATACTAATTTTAGGCCTGCTCACACTATCTCACCCTGGATATCCTTCAGGAACTGCCCCATTACGGGATTTGTTTCCACAATCCTTTTCAGGAATTCGGTCGGGGGCAGCTGCTGTGGACCCACAGACACCGACGTGTCGATTTCGGCGCGAACGGCCAGGAAATCGTTGCGCAGCTCATTGCGCAGGAATTCGATCAGTCTTGGCATGGCCAGCTCGAATGCCTGCAGCTGCGCGGGATGCTGCACCAGGACCTTGTATTCGAATTCCGATATGCGTTCCGGACGTGCCTTGGACATGGCGTCGCACAGGATGTGCTGGTCGCCGTTCAACGAGATGTACCGCGACCAGGCCTGCATGAACGCCTGGTCCGACACAGGATCGCGACGTTCCTCCTGCTGACGTTCCGACTCGGCCCGCGAGCTGAGGGATATGGCTGTCTCTTATACACATCTC
>DXXK01000025.1 GCA_019416425.1 Bacteroidales bacterium | reverse complement strand
GCTATAATTAACGCTAACGAGTATGATTAAAACACTGACAGCAAAGACAGCCGTGTCCATCCTTGCCATCCCACGGCTCGCTGCCTATACTGATTCCGAAACTGAGCAGGACAGGCTGACCTGCTGCACCCCGAACCCGACGAACGGCGCGGTCACCATCGGCTATGCACTCATGCCGGAAACGACCCGGGCGATGGTCATCGTCACGAACCTGGAGGGAACCACCGTTGCCTCGGTTGAATGCGATATCTCCGAAACCAGTGTCGACATGAACATAACGGGTGCCGTCCCCGGGGTATACCTCGCCACCCTGGTCTGCACACCATCGAATATATCCGTATGTGTCACGAAGCAGGGATATATTCCCAGACTCATGAACATCACGAACCATGTGGTTTATATACAGGATGAGACTGTCGCCGGACCTAAGAGGATAGATGCCGACACAGTGAGGATCGGTTCCCATGTCACTGATTCGAGACCTTCGGGAACCGCGGTTATCGGAACCGGAGAGGTATTTATCGAAGCCGGCCATATAATCATCGAGGACGGCACGGTCATAAACGATAAGGCAAACCTGATTATCAACAATAAAGGCACGAAAGAATGAACAAGATATTGATGTTGGCTGTCATGCTGCTCTGCATCGCAGCCGATGCTGTCGGACAGGATACGTACAGGCCCATGCTGACTGAAGGCAAGTCGTGGGTGGTCGTTACAACCACAGACTTTAAAGACATGTACCCTTTCTTGGAGGATTATGAAATTGTCAAAACAGTATCCCGCGATACTGTCATAGACGGCCATTCCTGCAAGATCATAGAGAATGTAAGGAAGGATACAGGAGGAAAGTACGAGACAATCCTCCTTGAAGAGGACAGAGTCATTTATTGGTATGATGAAAGTAAGGAGTTTGTCCGATGGATGGACTTCAATTTGCATCTCGGAGATGACTTATATAAGGGTTGGGGCGTTGGTTATGAGGATTGGGATTATGTCCTCTCGGAAGGCACTGTGGAAGTGAACGGCATCGGCTACAGAAGAATGGGTATAGGCTTTATGGGTTATAAGCCATCTCGTTATTGGGTTGAGGGCATAGGTGCCAGTAGGTGGGGGGTTGACAGTTCACCTTTCATATCTACCATGGGCATCTACACCTATATGAAGGCATGCTACGAGAACGGCGAATGCATATTCACTAAGGACGACTTCTACAAGGAAGCGGCGGGAGGAGTTGCCATTCCATCGGATGCCGGTGTGGAAGACGGTGCGGTCTACGACCTGCAGGGGCGCAGGTTACGGCATACGGTTCCCGGCATCAACATCGTCAACGGAAAGAAGATCCTGACCCGATGACCGCTGCTTCCCTGGAGATCAATGTTGACCTGATTCTGCAAGCCCCGATCTGGAATACGTCGCCCTTTCCCTCGAGGATAAGGGGTGTTGATTATTTTGTCTGGGATTTCTCGAATTGCTTGCGGTGAGTCAGGACGGTCTTCATGTTTGTCTGGGCCCACTCGGTGAGTTGGCGGATCAGCGGAATGAGCGACTTGCCGGTGTCGGTCAGTGAATATTCCACTTTCGGAGGTACCTGGGCGTAGACCTTGCGGTCGATGAGCCCGTCGGCCTCGAGGGTCCTGAGCGTCGATGACAGTACCCGGGTGGATATGTCGGGAATGATACGTCCCAGCTCATTGAACCGTACGATCCCTTCGCTGTTGACCACAAGCAACACCAGCAGCGACCACTTGTCGCCGAACCGTGCCACAACGTTACGGATGGGACATATCTCGATTATTGAACTTGATACCTCTTTTCTTTTCATACATCCATGCTTTTATTTGCAAAGTTACTCATAAAAACGTTTATATGCAATTAAATGAAAATATTTTCGAAGAATACACATGCATAATCAGCTGTAAATCTGTAATAGTAATAAAAAGGTTACTATGGGAGTTGAAAGTAACTTCTTGACAAGCGTGCATTTATGATGTAATTTTGCAGTACGAAGCAAATCATGGATAGCGATATGAAACAGATTCAGACAATCGAAAGCGGCGCGAGTTTCAGCGCTGTGAATATCGGCAAGCTTGCCGATATCAAGGATTACGTGCTGGAACTCGGACCGGAAGTAAAGATTCCCGGCAAGGTCTTCGGAGGCCAGGCTATAGGAGCCACTGGTGGTGAGTTCTCGTTCCAGGTGTTCGCACCGGGTCAGGAAACCGGATTCCTGCATACACATAAGAATCACGAGGAACTGTACTTCTTCATCTCAGGCAAAGGCGAGTTCCAGGTCGACGGCAATGTATTCCCGGTTGAGGAGGGTTCCGTTGTCCGTGTGGCTCCTGCCGGTAAGCGTTGCATCCGCAACAACGGCACCCAGCCGCTTGTGATGCTCTGTGTCCAGTACCGAGGCAACATCTTCACCGCCGAGGACGCACATGACGGCAACCTTCTGTCCGACCCGGTGAAGTGGTGATAGGTCGATTCAGGTTTAATTTTAAGTTGACTTAAATTTGCGAAGAGTTGCGTAAATGCAGCTCTTCGTTCGTATATTTATTCGTATTTACGGAAGTATGGCATAAACGGGGTAAGTCGCAAGTATATCATTCATTTGCATAATCCCGCAAGAATGATTAATTTTGAGTGATAAATGCAAGAATGATGAAAGCACTGTTTTTTGACATAGACGGTACCCTGATAGATATAAATACACACCGGATTCCGGAATCGACAACGCAGGCGCTGCGCCAGGCCAAGGCTCGAGGTAACAAGATATTCATTGCTACAGGACGGTCTCACACCATCGTGGAGCTGCCCGGACTGCCTAAGGAAGTTGTGGACGGCTATGTGACCCTGAACGGGGCCATCTGCCTGGTCGATGATGTTCCAGTGAGTCTTATGCCGATTCCCAAGGAAGTCGTCAGGGATTTCTCGAAGGTCTGTGTTGACCGAGGCCTCACTGCCCTGTTCATCACCATGGAAGGTATGAGGGTGGCTAATGGGAATGCGGATTTTGTAAAGGGTTTCCAGGAATATTTCAATCTCGCTCCGATACCGTCGACTGATTTCACCTCGATGCTGGATCTGGATGTTTACCAGATGACGACGTTCTTCCCTGAAAGCGACGATCCGGAGCTGAAGGCTCGTTTCCCGCAACTGGAATTCAACAGATGGTTCCCGACCTTTGCCGACATCACCTGCAAGGGAGTTGACAAGGCCATGGGTATAGAGAAGATGGCTGGACATTTCGGCATCGACCTGAAGAATACCATCGCCTTCGGCGACGGCGGCAATGACATCCCGATGCTGTGCAGGGCCGGCATAAGCGTGGCCATGGGAAACGCCTCGGACCAGGTGAAGGCAAACGCCGACCTCGTCACCTCCAATGTCTCAGACGATGGTATTCAAAAGGCTCTGAAAGCACTGAGAGTCATATAGAAGTTGTGTAAAACGGATATAATTTGTAACTTTGTATCCCCACACGGATTTAATTTAGCCCCATGAGAAGGGGTCTCAATATTTACCCAAAAAAATCTGAATATGTATCTGTTAGGTTATGACATAGGAAGTTCATCGGTCAAGGCTGCATTGGTTGATGCCGCCACCGGTCAATGCGTGGCGTCGGATTTCTACCCCAAGAGCGAGGCCCCGATCAAGGCGCTGCGTCCTGGCTGGGCCGAGCAGGATCCGGCAAACTGGTGGAAGTACATCAAGGAGACGACAGCCTCGATTCTAAGCTCGTCGAATATCGATCCGCACGACATAGCGGCCATTGGCATAAGCTACCAGATGCATGGAATGGTGGCCATAGACAGAAAAGGCGATGTGATCCGCGACGCCATCATCTGGTGCGACTCGCGTGGCGTGCCGTTCGGCGAGAAGGCCTTCAAGGAACTCGGAGCCGAGCAGTGCCTGCCGCATCTGCTGAACTCGCCCGGCAACTTCACCGCATCTAAATTGCGGTGGGTCAAGGAGAACGAGCCGGAACTCTTCGCACGCATATATAAAGTGATGCTCCCCGGAGACTATGTGGCCATGAAACTTACGGGCGAGATCTGCACCAATCCCGAAGGTCTGTCGGAATACATGCTGTGGGATTTCAAGACCGATTCTCCGGCCGATTTCCTGCTGGATTATTTCGGCATAGACCGCGAGCTGCTGCCCGAGATCAAGCCGACATTCTCCGAACAGGGTCGCGTCACGGCACAGGCGGCCAAGGAACTTGGCCTGACCGAGGGTACACCGGTGACATACCGTGCAGGTGACCAGCCCAACAACGCGCTGTCGCTGAATGTGTTCAACCCAGGCGAGATTGCCTCCACGGCAGGCACGTCGGGTGTGGTGTACGGCATCAACGGCACGGTGGATTACGATCCGCTGTCGCGCGTCAATAACTTCGCGCACGTGAACCATACCGCCGAGAATCCCCGCATCGGCGTGATGACGTGCATCAGCGGTACCGGAATCCTGAATTCATGGATAAAGAAGAACGTGGCGCCTCAGGGCATCAGCTATGCCGACATGAACGTGCTGGCCGAGCAGGTGCCGGTCGGCTCGCAGGGCGTGGTGGTTCTGCCGTTCGGCAACGGAGCGGAGCGCGTGCTGCAGAACCGCGAGGTGAACTGTTCGATCCACGGCATCAACTTCAATATCCACAACCGCAACCACATAATCCGTGCGGCGCAGGAAGGTATAGTGTTCTCCTTCTACTACGGCATGGAGATCATGCAGCAGATCGGTCTGGAGATCGGCCGTATCCATGCGGGTCATGCCAATATGTTCCTGAGTCCCGTGTTCCGTCAGACGCTGTCATCCGTGTCGGGAGCGACTATCGATCTGGTAGATACCGACGGTGCCGCAGGTGCGGCCAAGGGCGCAGGCATAGGCGCCGGCATCTACAAGGACAACAACGAGGCGTTCAGTACACTGAAGACCATCGAGGAGATCCATCCAGCCGCCGACCGCACCCCCTACATCGAGGCATACCGCCGCTGGAAGGAGTGCCTGGAGAAGGAAATCGCAGGATAATAGCGTATGACATATGATAAGAGCCGGGACTCGCTGCGGGGTTCCGGCTCTTTAAATGTTTTCAGACCTGTAGTGGAAGGATTACAGGATCAGGGTCATGAGCCAGATCATGGCGATACCGGCCACATAGCCCAGGAATGTGAGCCATGTGATGTGCTTCACATACCACATGAACGGAATCTTCTCGATACCCATCGCTACCACTCCTGCTGCGGAGCCGATGATCAGCAGGCTGCCGCCCACGCCGGCGCAGAATGTGAGAAGATGCCAGAACAGACCGTCCTCCAGGAAGTAGGACATATATGTAGGATCGGCTGCGGAGGCTATCATGGCCGGGTCGGCCACAGGATACATCTCCATGCACGCCGCCACCAGCGGCACGTTGTCGACGATGGACGACAGCACACCGATGATGCCGTTGATTACGTAAACACTATGGAATTTCTCGTTGAGCCATTCGGCGAGGTCAGAGAGTATACCGGCCTGGCTCAGTGCGGCGACAGCCATCAGGATGCCAAGGAAGAAGAGGATGGTGGTCATGTCGATGTTGCGTATCACCTGCGATACGCGGCCTTCGATCTTGCCGTCAAGATTATAGTGGCGCACCAGCAGCTCGGTCAGGAGCCAGAGAGCTCCGAGCGACAGCAGGATGCCCATGTACGGCGGAAGATGTGTAGTAGCCTTGAATACCGGTACGAACAGTAGACCGGCCACGCCGCAGCAGAGTATCAGGATGGATAGTCCTCGGTGATTGTCGGAGAACACATAGCCCACGCGGGAATCGTTCTCATTAAGTGGCTCGACGGATGTGGCGGGAATCATGCGCGAGGCGATGAGCACGGGCACCACCACCGAGACCAGCGATGGTATGAACAGGTTGACGATCAGGTCAGCCGACGAGACATAATTCTTCATCCACAGCATGATGGTGGTGATGTCGCCGATGGGCGACCATGCGCCGCCGGCATTGGCGGCCAGGACAATGATGCAGGCGAAGAGCCACCGTTCCTTCTGGTCACTGAGCATACGGCGCAGCATCATAACCATGATGATGGTAGTGGTCATGTTGTCCAGCACGGACGACAGAAAGAAAGCCACGACTGCAAGAATCCACATCAGCTTGCGTTTGTTGCCGGCGTGAATATTGTCCACCATGATGCGAAAACCGCCGTAGCGGTCGATCAGCTCCACTATGGTCATGGCTCCGATCAGGAAAATCACGATCTCGCACGTGTCGCCCAGAGCCTCGATCAAGTCGCCTGACAGATTCGGGTCGTGGCCGTTTACAGCGTAGACCGCCCACATGAGTCCGCACATTATCAACGCGAACGTGGCCTTGTTGACGTGCAGGATGTGCTCCAGGGCTATCAGCACATAGCCCAGCACAAAGATTACCAATAATGTTACAATCATCGCTAATCGGTATTACATTTAAGGTTGATTCATCGAGGCGCCCAAGGCTGCCTCTTTTCTAATTTTTTACAAAATTAATACTTTGGAACAGTATAACCTAATTTAATTAAAGAAAAATTTCTGTAAATGTGCATGCCGGCGGCGACAGCTAATTTTCAACATCATTCGTAGTATCCGTTTTGTGCCGGAATTCGACCGTCGAAGGTACAAAATGTCAAATTCAGCCATCAAAGGTTCATTTTGATGTATACTTCTTTGTATGGTATGGTACATCCCGAAAACTTATGGCTTCGGAACAGCGACGGATCAATCCTTTATGAGAGGATGGTGGCGACGACACGGCGGG
>DXXK01000024.1 GCA_019416425.1 Bacteroidales bacterium | reverse complement strand
GGAGTCGATGTTGAGCAAGTCCGTGTAATTCTTCAGAGTCACGTCATATTCATAACCGTCCGGAACTTTGTTGGTTGCGTCCGCAAATATCTGTTTTACCCTCAGGACCGGGAGTGGATTCAATATTGTACGCAGCCCCAGTGCTGACGAGACCTTAAAGTAGTCGTTGATATGGTTCACCCATTTACCAACATGATTCCAGCTTGTCCAGAGGGTGACATTGAAGCCGCAGTCCTTGACGGTCTGCAGTACCTTTCTTATTTCTTCTTCCGGCGCCAGGTCTTCGATGGTATCGAGAGGCACGCTCGCGGCTACCGGATACTCGGTTCCGGCTGGATTGGAGTAGGGATATCCTGACGGAGACTCCATCTGGACCGAGGGTCCGACTATCACAGGTGGCGACACCGGAACATCCGTTCCGTTATCCACTCGTTTTGTTGATTCTTTCTTCATAATATCGTTGTATTTATAATGTCTTGTCAACAAATCCTTGACATAGAAGGTTGGTGATTTTTTATAATTTAAGATTAAAAAATGTTAAATGTACCATGATTTAATACACATTACAAATTTTTATATAAATTTGCAAATAAAATATTTACGACTTATGAACAGACTAACGCGAATTTTGAGTGTGACGGCATTCCTGATCCTGTCCCTTCACTTTCAGGGGATGGCGCAGGGACTGGTGACACCACCGAAGGGGCTGCCGGAGGAGAGATGGGAACTAACCTACGACGATTACCGAGCCAGGGCGTACGGTGTTTTCGATGTCTCAGAGTACAACAGTAATCCCGACAACCCTCTGATTCCATCCCGCGAAGTGCTCGTAGGCCTGACCAGGGAGGTCACATGGGTCCGCGATGGTGTCGACGTGTATATAAAGGGCGTCTTCCGGGAGTATCCCGAGGCATGGATCAAATGCAGGATCGAGGGAGACAGGCTGACGATGCAGAACGGCCAGGTCATCGATACGGACGGTCCCATATATTTCCACTGGGGGGCCTCCCGCCTCGGGACCGGTTTTGTTCATGAATTTTTGGATACATATAGACCTGTGGGTTTCGCGGACTTTAGATCCGGGGACGAACAGATTTTATTCACGATGTCGGACGATGGTTGTACTGTAACCTCCGTTAATATACAAGAGAAAAGCTCCAAGAGTCCGTCATTTTGGTTTGACAACGATGTGAGGGGGGACTGGTTTTTCGGAAGCGAGCTGGGAGGATATCCTGACGTGGAATATATGGTAAAATTGGTGTTCAGGAAGATTGGGGACCCTAGGAATTAACCTGAATCTGCGATAAGGCTGAATAAAGAATGCTGGTATATACTTATAACAAACCAAACGAATTATGAGAAAGCTTTTACGTTTTATATGCCTGTCAGGAGTCCTGCTCACGTTTGTCCAGTGCGCGACATGTGACCTGGACCCCATGCCTGTTCGGGAGTCTACACCTACACCGGAACAAACGCCTGATTCTGAGCCGACGCCAGATCCTGACGAGGAGACATGGCAGCTGACGTTTGACAACTGCAGGAGAGTATTATATGGCCACTACTGTTATTATTATTTAGGTGATGGGTCTGTACCAGAGGAATATAGGAATCTGACACGGAACGTGACGTTGAGATGGTCAGGGGATAGATTCTCGATAAAAGGGCTGTTCCCGGATTATCCCGATGCATGGGTGAATGGTACTGTAAAGGACGGTAAGGTGTTTTTTGAGACAACGCAACTTCTTGAAGAAACTAATGGAGAACAGATATATTTCCATAGTGGTGAGGTACGCTACTGGCTGCGGAATGCCGATAGATCCTTAACCTCCTTGATGACCTTCAAGCCGCCGTTGATAATCCCTGAGAGAGATTACGATTTTTCAATAGATGAGAACCGGAATGAGATTATGTGTTCTGATAGTTTCTCAAGGAACTCAGGCAATGCGTTCTGGCTCAGCAAGGACGAGGAACCTAAATCGGAATTCCACACGACATGGCGGAACGGCAAGGTCGAGGGTACCCCGTTCCCTGATCCGAGCACCTGCATGATGAACATGGTGTTCCGGAAAGTCAGCTCCAGCGGTGTAGATAATATCAAACCTGATCCCAAGTAAGGAAGAAACAGAACGATTGAATATATAATCAAAGGAGATGCAGCCTTACGCCCGCATCTCCTTTTTTTGATGTGAGAATAAATAATACCCCGGTCTACTTCAAAAACGCCCCGGCCTTAATCGGCTTATAATAAATCAGAATCATACCTCCGGGCTCAAGCGTGCGGGTGATGGTCTGGGTCGTTCCCCCTGTCGCGGCAACTGGAGGCACATGCATCTCCGAGGGCCTCCCAAGCGTGACCACCTCGTTCCAGTCATAACGGGTGTCGATTGTCAGCGTTATGGACTGTTCTTCGTATGGGTCATGGCTCACTATGGCCAGATAGTTATTTGTCCCTTTCGACAACCAGGTTATGACGAATCCCCTCCCCTTGGCGGAGGCATTGGTTATGCAGCCTATAGAGGACGTCAGCCTCGTGGTCTCCTCGAACTCCCTTACCATAAGGGGGCCGTAGACATGCCTTGCTTCATGGAACCTGGCGTTCAGGAGTTCCTTGCCGTACGCCT
>DXXK01000023.1 GCA_019416425.1 Bacteroidales bacterium | reverse complement strand
CAAATAAGAACACAAGAGGCGCGAAACGTATTTTACGCATCGTTTGACGGCAATCTTTCTGCTGTGAATGGCGCGCTGTTCAGTGAGATTTATTCCCGCCAACTTGAACTATATAGAAAGACACCTACAGAAAGATACCTTAACCTGATAACTTCATATCGTCAAATCTTAGACATCGTTTCGTTGCGCGACATAGCCTCATATCTGCTCGTCACACCGGTATATCTTAGCCGAATCCGAAAAAATCTCGCTAAAAAATCCGGCGAATAAAACTTGTTTTATCCCGAAGTCATTTTTTCTGCCGAACTTTGCCAATAAAAAAATTGGCAAATGAAAAATCGAATACTCAAAACAATCTTAATCGCATTGGTTGCGCTGCCGTTTATGGCATTCGCAGATGAACCTCAGCCACCGGCACCAAGCGAACCGGATGGAGTCATCGGAGGACATGAATATGTGGATCTGGGTCTTCCAAGCGGCACATTATGGGCAACATATAATGTAGGTGCGACTTCCCCTTATGAAAAAGGTTGGTACTTTGCATGGGGAGAAACGGAGCCTAGCGAAGATTTCTCATGGGAAAGCTATAAGTTCTTTGAAGGGTATGAAATGGATCCGAACAATGGCGAATGGGCTGTCCTTGAAAACATAGGCTCTGACATCAGCGGAACCGAATATGATGCGGCGCGTTATCAATGGGGCAACGGCTGGAGGCTTCCAAATGAACAGGAGCGCTATGAGTTACAGATGTTGTGCTGGAGCAACGGATTGTCTGAAGAAAATGGTGTCCGAGGCGTAAGAAGATATGGGCCAAATGAACACAGCATATTCTTGCCAGTATGCGGGTTTGGTTTATGGTATGGCGAACCGGATCCTTTTTACAATACTGACGGAGCCTATTGGACGGGGGTTGAAATACCGGAGTGTGGTTATAACGGCAGACCTATTGAACCCAGCAATAAAGCCAGTTCTATGTTGGTGGATTTAACCGGTTTTTCTTCAGGGCATTCATCCAGAAAAGCTTACGGTCTAAACATCCGAGCGGTAATCAATCCTAAAGAGTCCGGGGTAAATCCCATTGTCTATGACAGGAATAGCATCGCCATCTCATTCCAAAATGGAAATATCATAGTCAGCGGAACCGACAATAAATTTACGCTTGAATTGTTTGACCTTTCGGGGAGAAGCATAATCTCGGCAACTGTCGATAACGGCTTCTGTCCGTTACCCTCTTTGTCAAACGGCATCTATCTCGTTACGGTAACGGACGGCGCATCATCAAAAACTCAAAAAGTGGCAATAAAATGACATGCAAATTTAATTCCGTTCTCCTGTCATTACTCGCGCTGATATTTCTCTGCGGTCTTGATTTGTATGCACAGTCTACCGGCTCAAATCAAATTATTTCTTCCGGCTTCGGAGAGAATCTTTCGACAGGGTGCCCGAGGCTTCAAGTCATCGGGGATATGCTGTATGCACCCGGTCCTAACGGCATAATGCGTCGGGCCAAAGGAGAAACTGCCAAATGGGAAACTTTCGCTATGCAGGGTGTAAACGTCATAGATTTCCGTATTTCCGGTGATGAAATTATAGCCTTTATAGTTCCTGAGGAATATTCTCAGATAACCGATATGGATTTGCGCACGGTGACTCGACTGGTAAAAGGTTCTGTATCAGGGGTTGATTTCAGTGATATTACCCCGCAGGAAATGGAATATAGCTATAGTGGATATACCTTGACTTCATTGTCTGCTATGGCGCAGCATCCGACAGATAAGAACTGCGTGATGATTATGGGACACGCAGGCATCATGAATACAAAAGATTTTGGTAAAACTTGGGAAAAACTGTCACATTACGGAGCTTTATATAATCCACACTCTTTCCTGGGTTGGCATCCACAAAACCCCGATATACTGTTTCTTACTTCGGAATCATTCATTTATGTCGGCATGGTGTGCAGAAGTATAGACGGAGGTGCAACATGGGATATATTTACTCTGGATCCAAACAGTGAAAGTAGCTGCCATTGCATAGCCTTTGACCCTGATAATGCAGACCATCTTCTCATCAGTGGAGAATATAAAATTTATGAATCTTTTGACTGCGGTGAGACATGGGATATAATATTTGACGAATTGAACAAGGGAGACAAATCGATTCTCGGGTATTCTTATAATATCATGTATGATCCGACCGATTCAAATCATTCAACTGTATACGCTGTCGGTCATGCCAATGGCTGGCCTCCAAGAAATATTGTTAGATCGGTTGACAATGGAAAGACTTGGCAACAATGTATGACATATGATTTCGAAAGCGACATGAACTTCTACTATGATGCGGCGTTCTTTGACGGAAAGATTTGGATTTACGATTATAAAGATATTGTTTACTGGAATATCAGCGGCAGTTCCGGTATTGATGATTCCATCATCGAAAATTCGCAATCGCCCATTTATTTCAACTTGAATGGCGTACGGCTCAATTCGAGGCCAAAATCAGGAATCGTAATCGAAAAACGAGGTGAAACATCCAATGTAATTGTGTTATGAAAAATCTGCTCCTTGCATTTTTGCTTGTCTGCTGTTGTTCTATGGCAGACGCTTCCGTTCTCGGCATTTTCGAAGACACCAATTTCCCAGCCGGTATTTCAGGTGAACGCGACGGAGTACACCGTATGGAGGTAATCAACGGCGAACTATATGCAGCTACCGAAAAAGGCATATACATATATTCGGAATCTTCAAATTCCTGGAGCCTGTGTGCTTTGGAGGATGTCAATGTCATGGACTTCAAGGTCAACGGCGATGACGTGGTTGCGATAATAGTTCCCCAAGACCAAAAAGGATTTCGAGCCGTTGAGTTGGCGAGGCTTATACGGTTCAACCGTAATCAGTCGGCATGGGAAGATATAATGGACGCAGACATGGGATATTACTATCACGAGCAATTCCTTACTTACGTAATGCGTCTTGCGCAGCATCCGTCCAAGCCTGAAACGCTGATGGTGGCCGCTCATCCCGGTATTTGGATTTCCGAAGATTTCGGCTCAACTTGGAATTTCAAATTAGATGGTCTTTATGGCTATAATGAGAATCAGTTCTTGGGATGGCATCCAACCAATAACAATGTAGCGTTCTACACGTCTGAAAGCGATACATTCTCAGCGCAAATCTTGCGGACTGAAAACGGCGGCAACGACTGGGATATAATCAATCCCGACTCAAACGGCGACAACTCGTGTCATAATCTTGCATTTGACCCTGACAATGCCGACCATATCTTATATTCGGGAGAGGGGTGTATTTTTGAATCAAACGACTATGGTAAAACATGGCAGTGCGTCTATCGCCAAGATGATCTTAGAGACGAGACCGAAATAGGATATGCCTATAACGTTATGTTCGACCCTGAAAACACCAATATTGTATATTGTGTGGGGGCTTGTTCTATCCATCAGGATATTCATATTTTCAAATCTGCTAACAAAGGTAAAACATGGGCACGTATCGCACGGAGCGATTTATTCGATACCCACGAATACTGGCCTTATGAATCGGTGCTTTTCAACGGCAAGATATACCTCTATACGCAAAAAGGAGTGTTTACGTACAACATCGATAATAATTCCGGCATAGAAAATATAAAGGCCGACAATAACGATGGTGCTGAAATACTTTACAATCTGATGGGGCGCAGGGTAGACTCCCCTAACCCCGGCACCGGCACGATCTACATTCAATCCGGCAAAAAAATTCTGATTAAATGAGATTTCTAACGTTTTTTGTTCTCTCGTCATTGTTGTTGTGTTCCTGCAACAACAATGACGAACCACCGACTGAAACTATGTTGTCGGTTTCAGAAGCGTATATACCTTGTACTGTATCCTTCAATGTGAATGATACCGATTTTGTAAACAAGATAAAGGAATGGTCTGATAAGAAGTATATTGTTAACGACTTGTCAGAACTTCCAGATGACCCGTTAGGCTTTTCCGATGCCTATAAAAAGATGGATTTCAATCAATATACATTATTGAT
The DNA here is from genome assembly GCA_019416425.1 of Bacteroidales bacterium. Lineage (GTDB taxonomy): Bacteria > Bacteroidota > Bacteroidia > Bacteroidales > Muribaculaceae > Lepagella. Next base: position 25,784 of record DXXK01000023.1, on the reverse strand, counting down.
AACCTACGATATTCATAACTGGGAAATTGATACCTACCGCAACCGATACTATTTCGACAACATTGAAAAAACTTACAACTGGGCGATATGTGTAGGAACATCCACTGTACCCGATGACAATGCGGAACCATGGTACTTTACCCGTTACGCTATTTTAGTCAAAAAATTACCCCACGATGCCAAAATTAAGATGTGGTTTTCTCTGGGGGTAATAAACTGGGATTAGAAATAAAGTTTATAAAAATTTGAGTTGTCCAATAAATGTTTTTATTAGCGTTAGAAGTCAACTTATTGATTTTGATAGCCAATATCTTAGCCACAGACGCTGCTATTTATCTCGCAAAAAATCCGGCGAATAAAACTTGTTTTATTCCAAAGTCATTTTTTATCCCGAACTTTGCCTAAATTTTTAGGCTGAGCAATGAAAAAGAGATTCATAAATTCCATACTATTAGTTATGATTGCATCGTCAGTCATGGCACAAACCGAAACGCCGGACTCCATCAAGGCGCAGGAACTTGAAGAAGTCGTTGTCGAGGGTCGCAACCAACGTCTTGGTGCGGAAGTTTCTACTTATATTCCTACTTCAAAGCAACGAAATGCCTCTCAGACTGCCGCTGATTTGTTAAACCGCATGGCAATTCCCCAAATCAAAATATCAGCAAATGATGACATAACCGATTTGGCCGGCAAGAGCGTTGATGTTTTTATAGATTTCCTGCCTGCAACCAAAGAGGATTTGCAGGGCATGAGAATGCAGGATGTAAAGAAAGTCGAATATTACGATTTCCCCTCCGACCCGCGTTTTCAAGGGAAAGCCCATGTTGTGAATTTCGTGATGCAAAAGTATGAATATGGCGGATATGTGAAGGCTCATGGCTGGGAGAACACAAGCAATGCAGGGCAGATAAGTCTTTTCAGTAAACTGCAATATAAACGTATGACGTTCGATATTGCGGCGGGATATTTCTATCTTAATCAGAATCATACCGGAGGAGATGTTTATGAAACCTTTCGTCTGCCACAGTCTGATGGAAGTGTCAATGTATTTGAACGTAATTCAATTCAAGGCAAAGGCAAATGGATCAAGAACCAATATTGGCCGACGTTCAAGGCTCTCTATTCCTCTGACAAAATAACTATCCTTAATGTCGTAGGCGCAAGTTTCGACCATACTCCACGAAACAACAGTTCCGGATTTATTGAATACACCCCTGCGATAACCGAGTGCGTTGACTATTCGCAAAATTCTTCCAACCGAGTCAATTCTATTTCTTATAGCGGCTACTGGAATTTTATTCTCAACGACAAAAACACCATAAACTTTTCTCCGAGATATGCTTATTCGCATACAAATACGGGAAGTCTGTATACTGAGGTTGGATCCGACGAATTTTATAATGCCGCAAGAGACAACTCTCACCAATTCAGTGGGAACTTGACATACACCCATTCTTTTGGTAAATGGGGTTCTCTTAATGCCATGTTCCAGACTATCATCACCTCTAACAGCACAAGTTATTACGGCACGGCCAATACAAGCGACAACGCCCGGACATACCGTGTCGGTCCCGGTGTGCAGTATAGCCTGTCAATAGGCAAAGTATATGGTATGGTAGGAGTCGGCTACCATTGGGACAGACAGAAATATCTTGATTACAAAGATGATTCCGCTGCCCCGTGGATTGATTTCTCCCTACAATATGCGCCGAACGACCGCCATTCAATCCGCGGCGAATTTCATCACATGAAGTCAATACCATCGTCAAGTTATCGTTCTGCTGCCATAATTCAGAGCAACCCGCTCATGAGTTATACGGGTAATCCCAACCTGGTTTCCTATGGCAGTTACGATGCAGGTGTGAATTATTCCTTCATACCGAACAATAAATTCAGCATTTCTGCCTTTGCTTCTACATGGATAGTCGATAATCGGTATGTCTATGATTATGTACCTTCAGAAACAGGCATCCTGCGGACAATCCGACAACCAGGTGGTGGATACTCACAATGGACTTATGGTGCATACGCGAGTCTACGTCTTTTTGATGGCAAGCTCCAGCTGACGGCACAACTTACCGGAACATCAGTGCATAATGGTGAGCCGTATAATCTTGACAAAACGAAGATTAACTATGCTTTTCAGGCAACCTACTATCTCGGTAACTGGAATTTTTCAGGACTGTATTACTCTCCGCAAGGCTTCCCTGATGGATGTATGGTTGGAACCTGGATGAAAACGAAATCATATTATCGCATTGCCGCCGGATGGTCTAATTCCTCATGGAACCTGCAACTGCAATTTGCCAACTTTGCCCGCTGGAATTGGAGAAGTAACAAAAGCATAATGCACAGCCGGTATTACGATAGAATCGAACAGACCTACTCTATCAACGACCACGCTTTGGCTCGCTTATCAGTAACATATACCTTCGGATTTGGCAAAAAGATCCAACAAGGAGATGAGGCTTCTCAGCAATCGGGGGTTAATTCAGGAATCTTGAAATAAGAACAGCAATTATACTATACAGAAACCTCGGCAGTGATGTCGGGTTTTCTTTTGGAGTTGCGTCATTGCCGCCGCGCTTTCGAAAATAGAGCCTGAGTACATGCTGTCCGAAAAACAGATATCGTATTACTCAGTTTCATAAATATATCTTGACAAACGATACTCATCATTAGCCAAGCATTTAACTGGCCCTCGGCAATCTTAGCCGGGGGCTATTGATGAAATAGAATTTGAAATGAATACATAATGTTAAACCCAATCAACAATAGACAGACATGAACAAAGTTCTTATCGTTGATGCCTCCGAATCCGACCGTCGGCTTATGTCGGGCTTGCTTGTCAAGCACGGCTATGAGTCGATTGCCGTCGATAATATGGAGGATGCAAAAGAAGAGGTGGCGAAACTGCCACCCGGCGCGGTCATGGTAACGGCGATGAAATTCGCCCACGGAACCGCGCAAGAATTAATAAACTGGCAAAAGCGCGAGGGTTACAAATTCCCCGTGATTGCCATAGTGGATAACCTCAATCCGTTGGAGATAGCCGATGTGATGAAAGGCTGGGGAGCAGTTGACATAGTTCAGCGTCCGGCATTAGACAAGCAGCTTGTTGAGACTGTCGGCAGATATGCCAGACCTGAAAAGGTGGTGCTGACGCTTACCGATGACCTTATTCCACGGCAAAGCGAGGCGTTCAGGCATATAGAAAAGTCCATAAAGGCTATTGCCGTCACTAACGCCAACGCCATAATTTTCGGAGAATGTGGCACAGGCAAGGAGCAGATTGCAAAACAGATCTATCTCCACAGTTCCCGCGCCCAGAAACCATGCACGGTTATCGAAGCTGGAGGGGCGGCACTTGTGGGTCAGCATGACCCGACAACGCTCCGCAGTGAGATATACAACCGAATGGAAGGATATTTCAAAAAAGCAGATGGAGGAACAATCATCATCAAAAACGTGCAGTTACTGTCGTTTGACAAACAATCGGTGCTGTTGCATATTCTTGAAAACGAGCATCCTGATGTTCGGGTGATATGCACCGCAGAGCCGGAGTTACTGAAGATGGTATCTGAAAAAAGATTCCGCCCCAATCTCTTTTACATTCTGCGTCAGGTGGATATTCCCGTGCCGCCGCTGAGAGAGGTAACCGAGGATATAGAATCTTTGTCGGATTACTTTCTGACCCTCTACGCTCATAAAACACAACAAGATAAAAAACGGCCCGATGTCTCCGCGACAAAAGCCCTCAAACTTCACCAGTGGCCCGGCAACGTGAGGGAGCTGAAGGATGTAATCCTGTTCGCCGCTTTTCACACAGCAGATGATGTCATAACTGCATCCGACCTGAACTTCAGTCAGTCGGAGCCTAAACCTGACACAAGTCTGCGATTGCAGGAGCCCGAAAAGGATAAAGCTAAAATCATCGCCGCAATGCGGCAGGCAGAGGGCAATAAATCCCAAGCGGCAAGGTTGTTAGGCATTGGCCGTTCAACGCTTGATTACAAGCTCCGCCAGTACGGAATCAAATAAAAGGGCGTGTGAACGCCTGTTAATTCGCCAAAATTTCGTAATTTTGTAGCGAATTTAGGAAAACCAGCGATTGGAGAGCCAATCGCATTAGACTGATACATAACGTAAGACAACACCGAGTTCCTTTGTGAATCTGGAAAATTGACATTGAGAAGAACGAAGTGATGCTTGCGCTATGCACTTGCATAGCGTACATCCCTGATTACTTCTCACGGTATTCCAGAACCGACAAAGGCGATCACTATGGGGGTGTGCGCTTTTTTATTGCTCTTGACTTACAGATTTGATACACATTTACCAAGTTCATACATCATGGGATTTTAACCTTCTTAATTTTAATACCTGTTCCACCTTACATTTTTACTGATACTCAGTCGATTCGCAGTTTAACAGTTTCGGTTGTAATCCATTTGTAACGGTCTGAGGTTTATAAGGACGAAACAAGAAACATAATGTTGAACCCTTAACCCCCCAGCCCGATAAATGAATATATTTTCACTTACCGAGACCGAGTTCTTCCGAAAGCTGACCGAAGGGAAGAAAGAGAATTTGCACATAGCCTATAAGGATTTTGTGCTTCAGGTCAGCGAGTTGTGCAACAAGGAGCCACACAAAGGCTGCGTGATAAGCGCATTACTCTTTGTGGAGGTGGAGATAAGCCACTTACAGACGGCGGCACAACGCCAAGAGGTCAATGACGCCCTCGTGTCATTCATCAACAAGGCCCTGTGCTTTGTGCGTCAGACCTTATCCCACTACAAGGAAATAGACTTCCGAACCGTCGGCGAGGAAAATATGCTCGACCGTCTCGGACTTGACTGGAAAGCCAACAAGACCGACCTTATAGAGTTAGGCTACGCCTTCAAGGTCGCCAACTGCTTCGGCACCAAACTCAGCGCGAAAGATATAATCGGCAGGCTCGCCCGTATATTCAAGGTAGATATGACCGAAAGCTACATCTACAAGAAATATTCGGAAATGAGGATGAGAGGGCGCAACAGCCGTACCTACTTTATGGACACCTTGATTGACGGACTAAACAGTTTTATGTCAAAACAGGATCAGGAGGACTGATGCCTCGGTCCGATGTCCAACCACTAATCCATCCAGAAATATTTAATCTCTTTCATAAATAAACAGAGAATCCATAAAATTTTACCATTACTGCCTCTGCGACAGCGGCGTTTATGATAATTGATTCTACGGGTTAATATTTCACAACAAATCCCGGCCACTCGTGATGAATGGTCGGGATTGCCTTTATATGCCTATGCCGGTTTCATGTGCAACAGATGGCGGAGATTTGGGTCTGCCGCGATGCGTTCAAGCTCCTGCCGGACAATATCCTTGACATCCTGCTTCACTTTGTCGTAGTTGCGCTGTATGGTGGCTTTCATCTTTGACTTGTCAGGGGTATCGTCCTTGAAATCGGTTATCAGCGGTATGGGCTGATAGGCGGCTGTCTCCGCCGCCACTTTCTTGGTGTCCACTACAATCTCGGCATGAAAAATCTTCTGGTCGATGCGCTCGTCGAAATTGTCGCTGACGGCACCGACAAACATTCCCTGCGTCAGAGTGGAAATCTTACTCGCCGGAATAAGAGAATCCATCTGCGTGTTGATCGAGTGGCTCACATCCTGACGGTTGATGCTCATGGACTGCCTCTGCTGGAGAACCTTGCCGAACCTCTCGGATAAGGTCTTTGCAGTCTCGCCGACAACCTGCCCGGAAAAGATGTTACCCACAGTATTCATTACCACCGCCGCCTCCTTGTCGCCATAATCTCGTTTGAGCTGTGAAAAGTCCTGAAAACCGAGGCAGACGGCAACCTTGTTACTTCTCGCTGTGGCAATAAGATTATCGAGACCCTTGAAATATATGGTCGGCAGCTCATCTATGATGACGCCGGACTTCAACATTCCTTTCTTGTTTATCAGCTTGACGATTCTGGAATTGTAAAGACCGAGTGCCGCGCCGTAGATGTTCTGACGGTCGGGATTGTTGCCGACACAGAGTATCTTCGGCTCTTTTGGATTGTTGATGTCGAGCGTGAAATCATCGCCCGTCATAATCCAGTAGAGCTGCGGGGAAATCATCCTTGACAAAGGTATCTTCGCCGAGGCTATCTGCCCGGCAAGCTGTTCGGCCGCGCCTCCCTGCCAAGCGTCAATAAACGGGGAAAGATAGTTTTCCAGCTCCGTGTATGATGTGAGGATAGGAAATATATCCTCATACCGGCGGCAAAGGAACTCGATGGCATGGGGGAAGGTGCAGTATTTGCCGTTCTCGTATATTTTGAGATACCAGATGATTGCGGCAAACAGCACTATCGGGGATTCCACGAAGAAATCGCCCTGTTTCTGTATCCATGTGCGGTTCAGGTTCATCATAATGGTATATGCCGATTCGTAGGCATCGGCAATATCCGACATGAAATCCGGGTGTATCGGATTACATCTGTGGGAGTGTTCCGGATCATCGAAATTTATGACACAGAACGTGGGCGGATTCTTCCCGTAACTGTCGGCATGGTTGAGCATATGGTTATACGCAATCAGCGACAAATCAGGGAATTTGTAGTCATACACATAAAGCCCGAAGCCCTTTTCTATCTGCTGTTTGATGAAATTATTGACCACCGCGAATGACTTGCCGGAACCGGGAGTGCCGAGGACTATCGAGGCTCTGAACGGGTTGACTACATTTATCCATCCCTTGTTCCACCGCTTTTTGTAGTAAAAGCGTGTGGGGAGGTTGACGGAATATTCATTCTCCATCAGCTTGGTCTCCTGCATGAACGATTCGTTTTCCTCGTTGAAACGGTCGTCCATCATGTTGTTCTTCAGCAGACGGCTCATCCACACCCCTCCGAGCAGCAGGCACACATAACCCGATATGGTGGTGAATATATAGGTGTAGTACCAACCGAGAGACACCATCCACCAATCGAGGAAAAACAGCACGGCACCAATAGAGATTATGAGCCATATCTGGCCCCATTTTATTTTTTCGTTCTTGACACCCTTGGTGCCGAAACAAGATAGAGCCAATAATAGCAGCGTCCACCATTTGGCGTTCCACGGATTGTGGAACAGGCTCCCGGCCTCGTCAAGACCGCGAAGGACTTTCATGGTCTGAGGGTGGAACTCCCAGCCCGATACAATGGGCTGGCAGAACCAATAAATGTTGGCAACCATCACGGCGATGCTGACTCCACGGAGTAGATCCATGATTTTCGACAACGCCCTGAGGTCATCTTCCTGTTGTGACATAATAAATCTTGTGTTTGGAGTTTGACAAATTATAGTTTGGGGCCACGGCGTTTTTTCTTCCTGCGCCGCTGCATCTCGCGATAGAAGGCCTCCTCCTGCGGGTCGAATCCGGGTCCGGTCTGGAACAGGTCAAGACCGGGGAGCGTCGGCGCATCATCATAAGCGGAAAAATTGTTCTGCCGTGTCTGGGATTGAGGCTGGCTTGGGGATGTTCCGGAACCGCTGCCACTTGTTGCACTTTGTCCTCCGTTTGTTGTGCTGGACTGTGAATTGCCGGATTGACTGTTGTCCTGCGGTGGCTGTCTGGTATCAGGTGTTGATTGCATATCCGACTGTGGCTGCTCCTGCTGAACATCGTGTGCAACAGGAATAACCAAAGGCTTTTCTCCGACGGTGAACCACTTTGCAAGTGAGTTGGCGGAGAACTCCTTGCCCAGACGCGAACCGTTGAGGACTGTCCTTGTATTGTGGTCTATGAATGTCGCGCCGTATATGCGCCCGGCATCGGTATAGCGCAGTATAAGGTCGATGTTCCGCTCCTTGAGCTTGGCGATGAAATCGTCCTTGCCGGAAGATTCCGCCATTGCCTCCGAAACAGCTTGCTTGGTCGGACGGATGTCGATTTTGTCTTTCGCCCTCTCCATTCTTCCGTCAATCGCAGTGCGGCTGGCGAACTTGCCGAGGCGCGACGCCTTGAACGGCGATGCGATGGTCTTGCCGTTGTCGTCAGTGGCGAAATACACAAGCCCATGATACTCCCTGCCGTTGACCCTGCCGTCGGTCTGCTCACACCTTATATTATACAGACCGAGTATGGCGTTATACTCGCCGATGGTCTGGAACTTGTAGCGCATACCGACCATTTTGACCGTGTTGGCAACCTGTCGCTTGATGTCGCCAGACGGATCAATCTTCTTTATGGGCATGTCGGGAGTGATTTTCTGACGCTCGGCGGTATGCAGCCCGTACTTTTTCTCCAGCTCCCGTGTTATCTCCTTGCTGCGGTAGAAATTGTTTTTATCGGAGATACAGGAACCGTCTGGACGGACGCGGAGAGCCACTATATGTATGTGGTGGCGGTCGATGTCTTCGTGTTTCACTATTATGTACGGCATCTCGGCAAACCCCATCTTCTCCATATACTCATGGGCGAGTTGCGTGTACTGCATCTCGCTCAGACGGTCATCGGGATGGGGGTTGAGGGAAATGTGCATCATAGTTTTCTCGGCTCTGGTATGCTGCGGCATCCACCGCTTGAAATCCTCGAAAGCCCGGTGTATATCTATGTTGCCGGTACCGTCATTATAGATTTTGTTGGTGTCGAGGACACGACCCTTCTCCTTGTTTATCTTCTCGCCGTTATATACAATCGCTCCGTATAGTGAGCTGCCTAAAGAGATTTTTGCAACCATCGGGCATCGAACTCTCTGGCGAGTGCGACAATCTCGCGGTTTGTTTTCACCAAATCAATGGTAACCTGTTCCAATCGGTAGAGTGCGCTCATGGCTTGTTTTTCGGTGAAGTTCTCCCGTAATGTCCTTACAAGAGTGTCGTAATCCACCACCAACGTGCGGTAGTGGGAATTGAGAGAGGATAGTTTGTCAATGAAAATCCGTGTGTTTTCATCGACCACAAAAACCTTGAAAGGTTTTCCGAGTAGAACACTTTTTATGAAAGCTGCCTTGTTGACGGCTCCTGATTTATCGAAAAGGGACAGGAATACCGTGTTCTCTGCCGCGTCGAATCTCACGACGTAGCGGTGGACAGACGGATTTATCTTGTGGGGCCGTCCGCCCTGATTAAAATTCTGTTTCATTTATGGGATAAAATTTAGTGGGTAATGTGGGATTGCCAACCGCAGGTTTCATCGTGGGTATTTCGACTTTGGAGAAATACCGGCTCCATGCAATGGCAACGGTTTCGGGGCACAATCTGGGTTACAAGTGCCTCGGAACATACCTTGCCATGCACGTTTGTGCATCCTGACTGATAATGAGAATATTGGAGTCGGAACCCGTCTTGAATGTTGTACGAAAGGTGTACGCAGACAATGACTGGGCGTAATATCGGTGCCGATTCATACCGATATTATAATGGTGCGCCGTCCTTGAAGCGGGGTCAATGAGAAAACGACTGCCTGTGTCGGCTCCCGCAGATATAACAATCCGGAAGGGTCGTTGAGTTTTTATCGTAAAAAATGTAGGGAAATGTTGGGCAACTTTGCAGAAAGGTTGGGAAGTGCCTGACACTCAGAAATCTTTTCAGACACAGCCGTCGTTCTACTTGCACAGAGGCTCAAATGCCGGAGGCGACAATGCCGAGACATTCGGGCGTTCAGACAAATGACCGTTCAAAGGTTCAATCAAATGTTTGTAGGTGTGTATGAACCTTTGTTTGCTTGTTTGTTTGAGCAATCAATCAAATGTTTGTTTGAATATCCGTTCTAACGCTCGTTTGAACAATCAATCGAGCAATCAATCAAATGCCCGTTTGAGCATACGTTCTAACGCTTGTTTGAGCAATCAATCGAACAATCAATCAAATGTTTGTTTGAGCATACGTTCTAACAATCATTTGAACAAACATTCAAACAAACATTCTAATGCCCCCGTCTGTAAACAAGCCGATTCACGGATACGGGGGCAGCGTGACCCGGACACGGCTATCAAGCCGGGCGCGCTATGGTGGCTACACCATATCAAATCAATTCACAAATTTAATCCCATCCAATTATGAGCGACACTATCTATGTCGCCTTCGCTACCCAGAAGGGTGGCGCGGGCAAGTCCACCCTGACTGCTCTTGTGGCGAGTTATCTCCGCTACGTCGAAGGGGTGGAAGTCGCGGTCATAGACTGCGACAACACACAGCACTCGATGAATGTCTATCGGGAACATGACCTGCTGGTGACAAACGAGAATCCCCGTCTCAAGCGCATCATGCACAAATTCTACCTTACCCACAAAATCAAGCCTTATCAAATCCTTATGACCTCGCCGGGCGACGCAGTGAAAGTGGCGGAGGATTTTATCAAGGCTGGGAACAATCCAAGAGTGGTGTTCTTCGACATCACGGGAACCATAAACAACCGTGATATTGTAAGCCTCATCGCCAAGATGCATTACATCTTCGTGCCGATAACGACCGAGACGGGGGAAATGGCAAGTTCAATATCATTCGCCAACAATGTCTATAACCGGATGATTACAACCGGCCAGTCAAGCATCCGGGAGATGCGCCTTGTCTGGAACAAGGTCAATTCACGCGACAAGCCCCGCCTGTGCGAGATAATCGACAACTATATGGAGAAACTCGGACTAAGCTCCCTCGACACCGTTCTTGTAAAAAGCAGCAAGTTTGAGAAGGACGGTATGGAGACCGGCAACGGGGCGATATTCCGCTCCACGATGCTCCCTCCCGACAAGCGCCTTCTGAAAGGCTCCAACCTTGAAGAACTGGTGAAGGAAATCCGTTCCATAATTCAGGTTTAGGCGTATGGCAAAGAAAAAGAACGATGATTTTGATGCCGACGGCTTCATCGAATCGGTAAGGGCTTCGTCCGTGCCGACATATCACACGGCGGCAGACAGTCAGACACCAAGCGCATCTCGAAAGGAAGAATATGTAAGTGCTGCCCCCGAAACGTATGATGATTACGATGCTGAACGGGAGGCGAGATATTCTGAACTCAACATGACCGCAGATGAGATCGACTTCATCAAGACATTCATCGCCGACGGCAGGTTCCGCAGGGTGTCGCGCAACGGCAGGCAGGTTTTCATCAGGGAGCGGCATCTCTCCATGATTCTCGGCATACTCGGTATGCTGGACGAGGAAGCCAATATCTCCACCTATATAGATAAGGTGCTTACTGAACATTTCAGGAAATATTTTCCCATCATTCGGGGCATATCCAAGAAATGCCCCTCAAAAATCCTATAAGAAATGGTACATACAAAATTCTGTGACCTCCGTACCTGCAACAAGATGAAGGGTGCGGAACCGACCATAGCCCCGGACAACAAGAAGGTCAGGGCATATTCGGACAACTATCTGGCTCCGTCGAATGTCGGGGCGCGCAAGGGGATATTCGTTCCCCGTGAGCTGGTAAACAAACTCTCCAAACTGGTATCCCTCTACGATGTCGAGGGTCTGACAATCGGTGCCTACGTCACCAACATCCTTGTCCGACACCTTGTTGAGAACCGGGATGTAATCAACGAACTGTCCTCGCTGGGGGAGAAAACCGTGGAGCTATGACAGGCACATCGCTTTTCCTGCTCGGTGTGGTGGCTCTCTCAAACATCGGCTTTCTGGCTTACCTCCTGCTTGACCGTAACAGAAAGATGCGGCCTCCGGCAGACAAACCACCTGAAAACGCTCCCGCAGAGGAACCGCCTCCGGCACCTGTGCCAGACAGCCCGGCACTACGGTCGTTGGTAGGCAAAAGCAAGTTCAACATAGATGAAGAATTTGAATCGCGCATAGACCGCCTTGTTGACAACGCTTTTGACCGTAACATAAGCCGCATAAAACTGACAATACTGGGTGATGTGCATCTGAAAGATGTTGAATTCGGAGATGAAGCCTCGGCGACGACAACCGCCGCAAGCGGTAATGAGGTTCGGGATGACAATCCTCCGATGCCTGAACAACCAGTGAAAAACGCGCGCATGACACCGGAACAGGAGAGATCGGCGTTTGATGATGTCCGCATCGAGGATGTGGAGCCGGACACCGTTTCGGCTCCGTCAGCGACAGGGGCTACGATGGAGGATATTGAGGAATCCATCAGTACAGCCGTCAATCCAGATGCCACTCCCGAAGATAAGGCAAACGCCGGAAAGGTGCTTGAACCTCTCATGGACACCAACCTTATGGAAGGTCTTATGTCATACGAGGAAATCTATAAGGGAATACAGTCCTGTATGACTGAACTGCTCCGGGAGAACATCGCCGACAGACAGGCCCGGAAGCCTGACGGAAAGGCAAAGAAAGCCCGACCCGTTAAAAATCCCTCTGGGAAGGATAACGTCCCTACGTTTAAAATCGCTAAAAACATAGATGATTTTGACCCTGCCGATTTATTGAAATAACCGGCAAAACCACTAATCCGCGTCCGAAAGGACAAAAATCCCAAACACAATTTCCTTAACCCGAAGTGTGGGCAGCTCCCGACTGTGGAGCTGTCGGGGGCTGTCTGTGCTTCAAAAAACTGAAACAAAAAGCATGAAAGAAACAATCAAGAATCTCAAAAACAGGTATCTGATTTTCAAATGCCGCCTTATGGTGGCAATCCTCGCCGGATTTCTCGGCGGACTGAGGGCTGCCGCCGCCGGTAACGGCATGGCGGGCATCAACGAGGCGACATCTATGGTGACCTCGTATTTCGACCCCGGCACCAAACTGGTGTATGCCATCGGCGCCGTGGTGGGCCTTATCGGTGGCATCAAGGTCTATTCCAAGTGGTCGAGCGGCGACCCCGACACCAGCAAGACCGCAGCGTCGTGGTTCGGGGCGTGTATCTTCCTTATCGTGGCAGCCACAATCCTACGCTCGTTCTTCCTCTAATTGTCTATGGCCGAGTATGCTATCAACAAAGGCATAGGACGGTCGGTGGAGTACAAGGGTCTGAAGGCGCAGTACCTGTTCATCTTCGCAGGCGGACTGCTCGCCCTGTTCGTGGTGTTCGTCATCATGTATATCGCGGGCATATCCCAATGGATCTGCATCGGGTTCGGCGTCACTGCCGCCTCAGCCCTTGTCTGGCTCACCTTCCATCTTAATGCAAAATATGGCGAATACGGTCTGATGAAACTCTCGGCTGTGAAATATCATCCCCGGTATATCATCAACCGTCTGCGCCTGAACCGCCTAATCAGAGTACGAAAACAATGAGAAATACATTAAAAGCCACAACGCTGGAGACAAAGCTGCCGCTTCTCGCCGTCGAACACGGCTGCATCATATCGAAGGATGCCGACATTACCGTCGCTTTCGAGGTTGCCCTGCCTGAGCTGTTCACTGTCACCTCTCAGGAGTATGAAGCCATGCACGGTGCATGGTGCAAGGCTATCAAGGTTCTGCCGCATTACTCGGTGGTGCATAAACAGGACTGGTTCATCAGTGAACGCTACAAACCGGAATTGCAGAAGGATGACCTCTCATTCTTGGATAGAAGCTTTGAACGCCACTTCAATGAGCGCCCGTATCTCTCGCACAAGTGCTACCTCTTCCTTACCAAGACAACAAAGGAACGTGCGCGTCAGCAGAGCAACTTCTCAACGCTCTGCCGAGGGCGTCTGACCCCAAAAGAGCTGAATCATGAGATGGTGGTTAAGTTCATGGAATCAGTTGAGCAGTTCGAGCGTATCATCAACGACACCGGCTATATCAAGTTGCGCCGCCTGACAGATGATGAACTGGTCGGCACCGAAAAAGAGTCCGGGCTGATTGAAAAGTATATGTCGCTCACTATGGACAATGTAAATTGTCTGGAAGACATTGACCTATCCGCACGACAGATGCGCATCGGCGACAAAATGCTGTGTCTGCACACGTTATCGGACACAGATGATCTTCCTGCAAAAGTCAGCACCGACAACCGATATGAGCGTTTATCGACTGACCGGAGCGACTGCCGCCTTTCGTTTGCGTCGCCAGTCGGGTTGCTGTTGCCATGCAACCACATCTACAATCAGTACATCCTGATTGACGACCACGACGAGAACTTGGCAAAGTTCGAGAAAACAGCCCGCAATATGAACTCGTTGAGCCGCTACTCCCGCTCTAACTCTATCAACAAGGAATGGATTGACCGCTATCTCAACGAGGCACATTCTTACGGACTGACCTCAGTCCGGGCCCATTTCAATGTTATGGCATGGAGCGATGACACCGAGGAACTGCGGCGCATCAAGAACGATGTCGGCGGCCAGTTGGCGACAATGGGTTGTATGCCCCGGCACAACACAATCGACTGCCCGACACTGTATTGGTCGGCAATGCCGGGCAATGAGGCTGATTTTCCTGCCGAAGAATCGTTCTACACGTTCATTGAGCCTGCCGCCTGTTTCTTCACTGCCGAGACAAATTATCGTTCATCGTTATCTCCTTTCGGAATAAAGATGGTCGATAGACTGACAGGTAAACCTCTCCACCTTGACATATCAGACGAGCCGATGAAGCGTGGTATCACCACTAACCGCAACAAGTTCATACTTGGGCCGTCAGGTAGCGGAAAGTCATTCTTCACCAACCACCTCGTGCGCCAGTATTACGAGCAAAACACCCATATTCTGCTGATAGATACCGGCAACTCTTATGAAGGTTTGTGCAATCTTATCCACAACCGTACCCACGGCGAGGACGGTATCTATTACACCTACACGGACGATAACCCAATATCTTTCAATCCATTTTACACGGACGACGGTGTTTTCGATGTGGAGAAGAAAGACTCTATCAAGACGCTGCTCCTTACGCTCTGGAAGTCAGAGGACGACAGAGTTACCAAAACGGAAAGCGGCGAACTTGGCTCTGCGTTGTCTATGTTCCTTGACAGGATGAGGTCTGACAGGAGTATCGTGCCGTGTTTCAACTCGTTTTACGAGTTTATGCGCGATGAATACCGTGCTGAAATGGCACAGCGTCCTATTCCCATCTACAAACAGGATTTCGATGTAGATAATTTCCTGACAACCCTGCGCCAGTATTATCACGGAGGCCGGTATGATTTCCTTCTCAATTCTAAAGAAAACATTGACCTGCTCAACAAGCGGTTTGTGGTCTTTGAAATTGATGCCGTGAAGGATAACAAAGAATTATTCCCTGTGGTCACTATCATCATTATGGAGGCTTTCATCAACAAAATGAGACGGTTAAAGGGTATCCGCAAGATGATGGTGGTGGAAGAAGCGTGGAAGGCTCTTTCTTCGGCGAATATGGCTGAGTATCTGAAATATATGTTCAAGACCGTCCGCAAATATTTCGGGGAGGCTGTGGTTGTGACGCAGGAGGTTGACGACATTATATCGTCGCCGATTGTGAAGGAGACCATAATCAACAACTCCGACTGCAAGATACTTCTCGACCAGAGAAAGTATATGAACCGCTTTGACCAGATACAGGAGTTGTTAGGTCTGACCGACAAGGAGAAGGCTCAGATACTCAGCATCAATATGGCTAACAATCCTAACCGGCTTTATAAAGAAGTCTGGATCGGACTCGGCGGTACTCAGTCTGCTGTCTATGCCACGGAGGTATCTACTGAGGAATATCTCTGCTACACCACCGAGGAGACGGAGAAGATTCAGGTACTGAACAAAGCTGCACAACTCGGTGGTAGCGTAGAGGCTGCCATAAAGATGCTCGCCAATGAGAGAAGGGAGGATGCCGTATGAAGATACCCAAAGTCTTCCACCCGATACTCGGAGTGTTGACAGGCACAATCCTTTTTCTCGCCGGGATAGCTGTTCTGTCTGCCGTATTCGTAGGGGCTTACAAAGCTGTCCAGTATGCCAGACCCTTTGTGGAGGATGTGATTACAAACATTCTTAACCACCTCTCCCAATGGATGCCGCTATGAAAGTCCTCTATGTGCTTTGGGTGATACTGGCGAGTATGGCAGTCGCCTTCATCGCCGCTATTACCTTCCCCTTGCTCCTGCTTTACATCGGAGTGAGAATAATCGGAGGCATGGTCTCCAAAATCAGATAACCACAAAAATATGATTAAAACAGAAATGCCCCTTCAAACCAAAGGTCGGTTGATTGCTGACCCTCGTTTTCAGCTTCTCGGTGAATGGGAAAGCTGTGAGGGCGCGCCTCACGATATTGAAATATCGGAACACGGTGGCCGCTTCTTTATCTTCTTCGGAGCCAACTATAATTCCGAGTTAGTAGAAAAATCGGAAATGTATCCTCTTCACTACGACAGGGAAAACGATGTATTCCACTTTTTCAAACGTGGAATACGGACAGAACTCCTGCCGGATCCGGACGGTTCGTTCCTCACAATCTATCCGAATGATTCTTATAAGAGGAAAGACGGCTCTTTTGAGGATTATTCAATGCACCTCACCGAGTGAATCCACACAATCAATAATCGCTATGGCTTTTGCCAAAGCAAAAATCCAAAGTCAAAATGAAACAACTGAAATTTCTATTTCCCCTTATCGCCCTGTGCCTACTGTTAGGTACGGGTAGGGCAAACGCCCAGTGGACGGTCATAGACCCGTCGAACATCGCCCAATCCATCGTAAATTCCTCAAAATCACTTGTGCAGGAATCAACGACCGCTCAAAATATGATTAACAACTTCAAGGAGACGGTCAAGATTTATCAGCAGGCGAAAAAGTATTACGATGCCCTGCAATCGGTAAATAACCTTGTCCGCGATGCCCGCAAGGTGCAGCAGACAGTCCTGATGCTGGGCGACATATCAGGCTACTATGTCAACAACTTCAAGAAGATGCTGACCGACCCCAATTTCACCAGCGCGGAACTCTCGGCAATCGCCTCCGGATACACCCGGATTCTTGAAGAAGCCAACGGCGTCCTCGGCGATCTGAAGCAGGTAGTCAATATAACGACACTGAGCATGACCGACAAAGACCGCATGGATGTGGTGGACGATTGCTACAAGGAGATGAAACGCCTGAAGAACCTGACCGCGTATTTCACCAACAAGAACATAAGCGTTTCATATCTCCGCGCCAAGAAGAAAGCCGATACACAAAGAGTTGTGAACCTTTACGGCGACGGCTCTGAAAAATACTGGTGATGCCTATGCTTTGCGCGATAGATTTCTCAAATCTCCACTCCATACTCCGGTCGCTCTACGATGAGATGATGCCTCTGTGCGGCGACATGGCAGGAGTGGCACAGGGCATAGCCGGCTTAGGCGCGTTATTCTTTGTCGCCTACCGTATATGGCAGGCACTGGCAAGAGCCGAACCGATAGATGTGTTCCCGCTGCTTCGTCCGTTTGTAATCGGATTCTGCATAATGTTCTTTCCAACGGTCGTACTCGGTACCATAAACTCCGTAATGTCGCCGATTGTGCAAGGCACAGCCTCGATGCTCGAAGGCCAGACCCTTGACATGAAAAAGTACCGGGAAGAAAAAGACCGGTTGGAGTATGAACAGATGATGAATGACCCGTCAACCGCCTACCTCGTGGATGACGCCGAGTTTGACAGGCAGATTGATGAGTTGGGCGTGACTGAGATAGGAACAGCCGCCGGGATGTATATCGAGAGAGGTATGTATAAAGTGAAAAAGGCAATCCAGAATTTCTTCCGGGAATTGTTGGAGATGCTCTTTCAGGCTGCCTCGCTCACGATAGACACGATAAGGACATTCTTCCTGATAGTGCTGGCTATACTCGGACCGATTTCCTTTGCAATATCAGTCTGGGACGGATTCCAGAATACTCTCGTCCAATGGATATGCCGCTATATTCAGACCTATCTATGGCTACCGGTCGCAGACCTCTTTTCGACTATTTTGGCGAAAATCCAAGTTCTGATGCTCCAAAACGACATTTCGGAACTGACTAATAATCCGAATGTTGACCTTGACGGGAGCAACACCGCTTACACAGTGTTCATGATTATCGGCATTATCGGCTACTTCACGATTCCGACTGTCGCGGGCTGGATTATTCAGGCAGGTGGTATGGGCAGCTATAACCGCTCCATCAACAACACCGCCATGACAGGAGGCTCATGGGCCGGAAGTGTCGCAGGTGGTGTGGCAGGTAATGTAGCAGGGCGCGTCGGCAAACTATTAAAGTAAAATCACAATGGAATTTAAGTCATTAAAAAACATCGAGACCTCTTTTCGGCAGATAAGGCTGTTCGGTATAATCATGGTATCGTTATGCGCCTGTGTAGCCATCGGTGCCGTGATACTCTCCCTGAATTTCGCCGAAAAACAGCGCGAGAAAATCTATGTTCTCGACAACGGCAAGTCGCTTATGCTTGCCTTGTCTCAGGACATGGAGCAGAACAGACCGGCGGAGGCGCGTGAACACGTGCGCCGCTTCCATGAACTGTTCTTCACCCTGTCGCCCGACAAGTCGGCGATTGAACACAACATCAACCGCGCCATGTCACTGGCCGACAGGAGTGCCTACAACTACTACTCCGATTATGTGGAGAAGGGATATTACAACCGCATCATCGCCGGAAACATCACACAGGTGTTGCAGGTGGACAGCATAGTCGCCGATTTCAACGACTATCCCTATCAGGTAAGAACCTACGCCCGGCAGATGATTATCCGTCAGAGCAACGTGACAGAAAGGTCGCTTATAACACAGTGCCGACTTTCCAATGTGTCGCGCTCCGACGACAATCCCAACGGCTTCATGATCGAGGGTCTGACAATCTTGGAGAACAAAGATTTGATAACCACAAAAAGAAACTTATCCCAATGAGCATAAAACAGAAAATCAACAACCTCGTGGCACCCTTATATAATAAGGTGTGGCACGCCCCGAAAGGGAAAATCAAAGAACGGGTGAAAAAGGCGTGCGACGACCTTCCCCGTAACCAGCGGCTGATGGTCGTTACAGTCCTGCTGTCAGCGTTCATCCTCACTGCCTTCTTCGTGTTCGGACACGCCTGCTACAAGATGGGTGTCGGCCACGCTCGGCAGGCGGTCGAGATAGAGCATATCAGGCAACTGGAATTACCCACAAACAACACGGGCCATGAAATTCCTTGACGACCTCAAAGCGAAGTTCAAGCCCAAGACTGCGGCTGAACGGGAACGGCTCAAACGCCTCACGGTCTATACACTCCTTATATTGTCCTTTCTTGTATGCCTGTGGATCATCTTCGCCCCAAGCGGCGAGGATGAGGCTGCAAAGGGGAAGGCGAACATGGAGCTGCCCGACCAGACTTCCGCCGGTATGCCCGACACGAAACTGAAGGCATACGAACAGGAGGCTGCGCAGAAAGACAAGTCGCGCAATGACAGCACCATCAATGCCGTATCGCTCCAGCTCGACACGATTACTGCCCCGGCAACGCCGACAGTCCCCGATGAAATCCAGAACTCTGCGGCGGCATACCAGCAGGCGCAGGCATCCTTACAGGATTTCTATGTGCCGGATTACAGTCATACCGAACAGGTCGCAGAGTTGCAGGCTAAGATTGACGAACTGGAGATGCAGAACGCGATGGCGCAACAGACTCAGCAGCCCAATGAGATGGAACTACTTGAAAGGTCTTATCAGTTGGCGGCGCAGTATATGGGTAACGGCAATAATGCCAACGGCCAGGCACCTCCGGCACAATCCGATGAGAAAGGGAAACGCAACGTGCAGCCGGTGCAGAACGTGACCCACAATGTCGTATCTACTTTGAGCGCCGCCACAAACGACCGTGGCTTCAACACCTCTGTCGGCATTAAGCGCACTGTCGGCAGGAACACAATCGCCGCTGTCATAGCCGGAGACCAGTCGGTAACCAACGGTCAGTCCGTAAAGCTGCGGACAACCGAACCGATGTGGATAGGCAACAGGCTTATTCCTCGACAGACCACGCTGACGGGACTGGCAAGATTGCAGGATGAGCGTCTGGAGATTGAGATTACCTCGGTGGAAACAGGTGGCTCAATCTATGAGGTGGAGCTGAAAGTATATGATTCCGACGGTCAGGAGGGAATAAACATCCCCAACTCTATGGAATCTGATGCGCTCCACGAAATCGGCGCCAATATGGGCAGTACGATGGGCAGCTCAATCAACATCTCCACCGATGCAGGGGCGCAGATTGCGTCCGATGTGGGCCGTGGTCTTATCAACGGCGTCAGCCAGTATCTCACAAAGAAGATGCGCACTGTCAAGGTGCATCTTAAATCCGGCTACCGCATAATGCTTTACCAGCCGGAAAACAATTAAAAACGACCACTAAAAATCCAACGTAAAAAATGAAACTGAAAACAATTATTCTCTCAGCCATCGCCGTTCTCGGCATGGCAACCCCCGCCTTCGCGAAAGGCAAAAAGACGGCCAATAGTGCCGATAACAACGTGTCGCCGACAACAGAACAGGTAGCCGAACATGACATTAAGGTCTATGGCTCCAACTACACCGACGGCGACAAGTTCGACGGTCTGACCCGAAAAGTCGGCTTCGACCGTATGATTCCGCCTCACGCTCTGGAAGTATGCTATGAGAAAACCACGCATATCATCTTCCCGGCAGAGATTACATACGTTGATCTCGGCAATGAAAACCTTGTCGCCGGACTTGCCGACGGCGCGAAGAATGTACTGCGAGTCAAATCCGCCTTCAAGTCCTTCAAGCAGGAAACAAACTTGTCGGTCATTACCGAGGACGGATCATATTACAGCTTCAATGTGAAATTTGCCAAAGAGCCGCTGTTGCTCAATATCGAAATGACTGACTTTCTCCACGACGGCGAATCTGTGAACCGTCCGAATAATGCGCAGGAAATCTATCTTGAACGCCTCGGCAGTGAAAGTCCTATGCTTGTCAAGCTGATTATGAAATCAATTCACAAGCAGAACAAGCGCGAAATCAAGCATATCGGGTCAAAGCGTTTCGGTGTGCAGTTCCTTCTGAAATCCATCTATGCCAACAATGGCTTGCTCTACTTTCATACCGAGTTGAAGAACACCTCCAACATTCCTTTCGATGTTGATTTTGTGAGCTTCAAAATTGTGGATAAGAAAGTTATCAAGCGGACCGCAATGCAGGAGCAGGTTTTGGAACCTCTCCGCGCCCAGAACTATGTCGTGGTCGTTCCTGCAAAATCTTCTGAACGCACGGTGTTTGCGCTGGAGAAATTTACGATTCCCGACGACAAACAGCTAATCATCGAAGTCGCCGAGAAGGAAGGTGGCAGACACCAGTCCTTCGTGGTGGAGAACGAGGATATTGTGCGTGCAAACGTAATCGACGAACTTTCAATCCAATAATCTATGAGAAAAGCGATAATGATAATCGCTGCCGTGCTTGCCCTCTGCGGAGGGCAGGCAATGGCCCAGCGATGCCTCCCCGGAATGTCAGCCGTGGAAATTAAAGCAAATATGGCAGACGGTTTCTATACAGGTAACTCCCGCGACTGCGGCTATTCTTTCGGAGTGTATTACTCGGTGTTCAAGGGTGGCGCGAACACATGGAACTTCGGCGGCGAGTATCTCCAGACCTATAAGCCATACGCCGAAAAAGGTCGTATCCCCGTGGCGCAGTTCACAGCGGAGGCCGGATATAATCTCCATCTTGTCAGCGACTATTCGCAGACTTTCCATCTCTATGGTGGTGTGTCGGCTCTCGGAGGATATGAAACGGTGAACTGGGGCAGACACACCCTGTCCGACGGCTCAACGCTCCACAACGGCGACGCTTTCATCTATGGCGGTGCGCTCACTCTCTCGGCAGATTTCTATCTCTCTGATAAAATCGCGCTGACCGCCAACGTGAAGGAACGGTTTTTATTCGGCAACTCAACCGGGCATTTCCATACGCAGTATGGCGTCGGTGTCAAATTCATAATCGAGTGAGCTATGGGCATCAAAGTATTCGACCTTGACATACACAATCTGCCTCTCGCAGATTTCATGCGGGCAATGGGCTATGAGCCGACAGCACGCGACGGCAACCGTCTGACATACGACAGCCCGTATTCCTCCAACTGCTCAATCGTCGTGGATACCGAAAAGAACGGCTGGTACGACAAGCAGGAGCCGGAGAAATGCTATGGCGGAATATACGACCTCGCATACGAGATAACCGGCAGTTGCAATCGCTCGGAATTAAATCTTTTCATCGCCGCCGAGATGAAAAAGATTATGGATTTCAAATGTTACGAGGTTCTGGGTAACGGCGAGAGTGCCAATGCTGATATGATACTGGCAATGCCTGTCAAGAACAAAGATGGCAAAAGAGCCGATGCCATGCAGGAACAGCCGAAGGAGGAAACCCGGAAACCGAAGCCCGGTCGCAAAATGCGCTTTTAGCCTATGGATATAGACGCTATAAAAGGAATATCCCTTGTGGATTTCCTGCACTGCCTCGGCTATGATCCGACAGGGCGCGACAGCAAGGGTCTGTGGTTTTATGCGCCGTACCGCAACGAAAGAAAGCCGTCATTCCATGTCAACCCAAGAAAGGGCGTTTGGTTCGATTTCGGCACAGGCGAAGGCGGCGACATCTTCACGCTCGCAGGGGTAATGTCGGGCAAGACCGATTTCGTTGAGCAGGCACGGTATATCGCCGAAAAGATGGATATGTCCGTGGCAGAGCCTTACAAACCGGTGCCGTTTACCGAGGGACCGACATTTGAAAATGTGGAAATATCCCGGCTGGAGTCGCCCGCGTTGCTCCGCTATTTAGAACAGCGTGGCATACCGAAAGATATTGCACAACGATACTGTGTTCAGGTTGATTACACGTTGCATGGCAGGCATTATTACGCTATCGGCTTTGATAACAACGCACATGGTTTTGAGCTGCGCTCCCCATTTTTTAAGGGGAGTTATCCGCCAAAGAACATCACACGCATATCCGGCGGGAATCCCAGATGCAACGTGTTCGAGGGCTTCATAGACTTTCTATCTGCTGAACGCCTCGGCTACAACGACGGCAACGACAGTGTTGTACTTAACTCCGTGGCAAATGTCGGCAAGGCAATCCCGGTCCTTGCGGAATACCCGCTGATACTGTGCTATCTCGACAACGACACCGCAGGTCGTGCCGCAGTCGCCAGACTGCGCCGCGAGTTAGGCGATAGGGTCAGCGACAAATCCGCGCTCTATCCCGACCACAAGGATCTGAACGACTATCTGCAATCGCTCACTCCCAAGAAAACATCAAAACTCAAACTATAAAAACCAGACACGAAAATGAAAAAATCCAATAAAAAATCATTCGGCTTAATCGCCTTCCTCTCCCTCGTAATCGCTGCCGTGTGCAGCCTCGCATCCTGTTCCGACGACCTCGATGTGCAGCAGTCCTATCCGTTCACGGTGGAGGTGATGCCCTATGCAGACAAAATCACGCAGGGGCAGACCGTGGAGCTGCGCTTTGAAATCAAGCCGGAGGGCAACTACACCAACACCCTCTACACAATCCGCTATTTCCAGTATGACGGCGAAGGCACTCTCAAACTGGTCGATGGCCCGGTGCTTGTCAATAACGACCGGGTTCTTCTGGAAAGCAAGACCTTCCGGCTCAACTATACAGCCAAGAGTGCCGACGCCCACAAATTCCTCGTGGTGGTTGAAGACAACTTCGGCTCGACCCCGTGGGAGCAGACCTTCGAGTTCAACGGCAAGGATAAAGGCGATGATAACGGTGGTACAATCATCGGCCCGGTTGTCGGTCCCGTAACACCCGTTATCCGATGAGAAAACTATTGTTCTTCTTCGTGGCGTTGCTGACCCTTGTGGCGGCAACGCCCGCCGCCAACGCCAAGCGGTCGATTATGGAGCTGCCGCCGTTTGAACGTGCCGTGCTGATAATAAAGAAGTTTGAGACGCTCCACAAACCGAAACACTGGCCCTATGTAGGCTACGGTCACCAAGTCCAGCCGGGTGAACCGTATCGCCGTGGCGTGCAGCTCACCGAAAGACAGGCAGACATCCTGTTGCGAAAAGACCTCCGTAAGTTCTGCGCCCTGTATTCCCAATACGGCAAGGATTCTATCCTTTTAGCCTGCCTCGCCTATAATTGCGGCCCCGGTGTCGTCAACAAAAGCAGCGTCCTGAAGAAACTCAAATCAGGCAACCGCGACATCTTCAAAGCCTACACCTCCCATTGCCGCTATAAAGGCAAGTTCCATAAGCAACTCCACCTGCGCCGCATGATAGAATTTGCAGCATTATTCAATTGACAATCCATCCATTATAGATTAGTGTTAAAATGCTAATCTGTAATGGATATAATTTCTATGTCAAAAATTTTTAGTAACTTTGCGTATGGACAATATTACAGCCACAATATTAGATTACATCAATTCTCCTCACACCTTAGGGGCTTTACAACTTAATGGACCTTGGGGCTGTGGGAAAACTTTTTATATTAAAAATGTCCTATTACCAGAAATAAATAAGTTAGAAGAACGGGGTAACACTGTAAAAAGGTGCGTATTAATGGCTTCATTATTTGGTATAACGAAAACGGAAGAGATTACGCAGCGGTTATGGTTTTCTTTAATTGAGTCAAAACATGATATGCCCAAGAATCGTCTAAACTCAATTAAAAAGATTGGAAGTAATGTAGCTAAATCTGTACCTGTTGTTAATAAGGTAGATTGGGATAGCATTATAACTATTTCTTCAGAATTAAAGTTAAAGGCTTTAGGCAAAAACACCATTGTTATTCTGGATGATTTAGAGCGCTTATCAGAGAGTATTGAGATTGAGAATGTGTTAGGCTATATTAATGACCTAATAGAAAATTATGGCTTTAAACTCATACTTATTTCAAATCAAAAGGAAGTTGAGAAAGTAAACCTTCTAAAATACAAAGAAAAAGTTATAGATAGAACAATTTTCTTTGATATAGATAAGATAGACATTATCTTGTCTATGAGTGAAGGATTTAACAAATTGCTTCCGTCATTTATCCGAATGGAAAATTGCTCCTGTTATCTACTTCCTACGGAAAATGATACCATCTTGCAAGAGTCCCTATCTAATTTAAGAACCATAAGGTTCGCTATTAGCCAATTTTCTCAAATCTTTAATTTCTACACAAACGGAATAAAGGACATCAAGAATCTCGATGAAATATGTTTGACAAAGCTAACTATAATATGGCGATTTGTATTAGCTTTATCCATAGAGTATAAAATAGGAGCATTAAGTTATTATAGTGAGTATGATTTGGATAAGGCTATGATAATGTCATATTTTAGTCATAACAATCAAGATAAGAAAAATGAGGGTGATGCAGAGCCATACGAAGTTCAGTTTTTACACCGCTATTACGACGCATACGGCACTCGATATATATTTATTGAGCCTATTTATAATAGTATAGTAAAAGGAGTCTTTTTAAAAGAACCTGATTTCTATACAATTGATGAAATTATATCCAGACATTTAGGCATATATCGAGCGAAAACAAGTGATGATACAGCTTTTATACTTGATGTATATGAGAATTATTTTGCCTTCTCTAACGAAGATGCTCCAAGAAAATTCAATAAATTCCTTTCTTTGATTTCTAATGGGACTGTTGATAATCTGTATGAATTTGTTCAAGCGGCAAATTTTATATCAGACTATAAATCCATAATTGAAAAAAATGACACGGATATAATCTCCGCTATCTGTAAGGGAGTTGACATCTATTTTGATAAATTAGGTGATTCTGGAATTTCAGAAAGCGATAAACATAGGCTTGAAATGTCGTCAACTTCTTTTACAGAAAGTTGTGAAGGTAACGCTGTCTATAGCTATATATGCGACAAAATAAATGAGCAAGATA
>DXXK01000022.1 GCA_019416425.1 Bacteroidales bacterium | reverse complement strand
GAGACTAAGGTGATGACAGCATAAGGGCTCCACCTCTTCCCATTCCGAACAGAGAAGTTAAACCTTATCACGCCGATGGTACTGCGAAAGCGGAAGAGTAGGTAATCGCCACCTTCACGAAGGGACTCGGAAACGAGTCCCTTTTCTTTTTGTATAAGTAGACCAGTCAGACCCGTCTGACTGGTCTGACGGATTGGATTTCTGCTCGGAGTTGCTAATTTGTTGATTGATTTTCCTGTTGATAAGTTTAAAGTTGTCCAAAATAATTTTTAATCTAATGATAATTAATGCGATGTGATTTCGGTATTGCAAAATTGTTTTCCAAAACGAAAACCTTGTATATAATTTATGCGTTTAATGTTTGCTGGTTGGGAGGATTTTGATTAACTTTGCAGCTGTTTTGTCGGGGCAATATAATAACCCAAAAGACTTGTTAACCGTAAATTATTAATACAGAATATCAAATACATCACCGCATATGATTCAACTTGTGGAAAAGAGAGATGGCCGCGTTGTGGGGTACAACGAGGAGAAGATCAAGGCCGCGATCCGTAAGGCTATGCTCACCACCGAGCGAGGTGAGGATGAGGCTCTGATCCAGAAAATCACCGACCGAATCGGAATGACCGGCAAGCAGCGCATGACGGTCGAGGAGATTCAGGATTGGGTGGAGCTTGAACTCATGAAGTCCGCTCGCAAGGATGTAGCCAAGAAGTACATTCAGTACCGCGACCAGCGTTCCATCGCCCGTAAGGCTCGTACGCGTGACATGTTCCTGGAGATAATCGAGGCCAAGAACAATGACATCACCCGCGAGAATGCAAATATGAACACGGACTCGCCGGCAGGAATGATGATGAAGTTCGCTTCGGAAAGCACTAAGCCCTTTGTAGACGACTATCTCCTTTCGCAGGATATCCGCAATGCGGTTAGGGACAATCTGATCCATATACATGACAAGGATTATTATCCTACGAAGTCTCTGACATGTGTCCAGCATCCTCTGGACCGTATCCTGCAGCGTGGTTTCGTTGTCGGTCACGGTGAGTCGCGTCCGGCCAAGCGCATCGAGACGGCATCCGTGCTGGCATGCATATCGCTCGAGACGGCCCAGAACGAAATGCACGGAGGTCAGGCCATACCGGCATTCGATTTCTATCTCGCTCCATTTGTGCGTAACTCGTATGTGGAGGAGATAAAGAATCTGGAAAGTCTGACGGAACGTGACCTGAGCGCGTTGTACTCTTCCGAAATAGATGATTATCTGAAGAAGGACCTTGATGGACTTAAGGGTGATGAGCGCATCCGTCAGCATGCCATCAACAAGACTGTCGACCGTGTGCATCAGGCCATGGAGGCATTCATTCACAATATGAATACAATCCACTCGCGCGGTGGAAACCAGGTGGTGTTCTCGAGCATAAATTACGGTACGGACACATCGGCCGAGGGTCGCTGCGTGATCCGCGAGCTGCTGAAGTCAACCTACGAGGGTGTGGGGCATGGCTCGACAGCAATCTTCCCGATTCAGATCTGGAAAAAGAAACGTGGCGTAAGCTATCTGCCCGAAGACCGTAACTACGACCTGTACAAGCTGGCATGCAAGGTTTCGGCCCGTCGCTT
This sequence comes from Bacteroidales bacterium, assembly GCA_019416425.1. Lineage (GTDB taxonomy): Bacteria > Bacteroidota > Bacteroidia > Bacteroidales > Muribaculaceae > Lepagella. Next base: position 61,625 of record DXXK01000022.1, on the reverse strand, counting down.
CTTCCCTAATTTCCTGAACCTGGACGCAACATTCAACCGGGATGATGCGTGGAATGGCAATGATCCACGCCGGTTCGAGCATGAGGTGGCTACGATGGGATGCCGTACGCGTGTCTATGAGAACCGTTTCGGCGAGAAGACTAGCATTGGCCGAGGCAACCTCTCGTTCACTACAATCAACATAGTTCGCATAGCCCTTGAGGTAATGAATATCGAGAACCCAGAAGAACGTGTCGCGGCATTCTTCCGCCGTTTCGACGAAGTCCTTGATCTGACGGCACGTCAACTTGACGAACGTTACCAGTTCCAGAAGACGGCGCTCGCCAAGCAGTTTCCGCTTGTGATGCGTGTGCTGTGGAACCATGCCAACACCCTTAAGCCCAACGATACGGTAGAGAGCGTGATCAACCAGGGAACGCTCGGTATCGGCTTCATAGGACTGGCGGAATGCCTGATCGCATTGACAGGCAAGCATCATGGCGAAAGCGAGGAGGCGCAGGAATTAGGTCTTCGTATTGTGACGCACATGCGCGACAAGGCAAATGAGTATTCGGAGAACTACAAACATAATTACTCTGTACTGGCTACTCCTGCCGAGGGCCTGTCGGGCCGTTTCACGAAGATTGACCGCAAGCATTTCGGAGTGATTCCCGGAGTTACGGACAAGGATTACTACACCAACTCAAACCACGTTCCGGTATATTACCACTGCTCGCCGCGCCACAAGGCTAAGATCGAGGCTCCATATCACGAACTGACCCGTGGCGGCCACATCTTCTATGTCGAGATTGACGGCGACGCCACTCACAACGAGGAGGCGATCATGCAGATCGTCGACATGATGGACCAGTACAACATCGGTTACGGATCGGTGAACCACAACCGCAACCACTGTCCCAACTGTGGATACGAGAATGCCGACAAGGACGCCAAATGCTGTCCTAAATGCGGCGAGAACTTCGAGACCATCCAGCGTATCACCGGATACCTGGTAGGCACCACCGACCGTTGGAACAGCGGAAAGCTGGCGGAGCTCCGCGACCGTGTGGTTCATAAATGACAAATCCGACATTCTAATATCTGTATGACAGATAATAATCAAACCATTCGTGTCCTGGACATAGTCCGGGGCACGACTGTTGATGGTCCTGGCTTCCGGACGTCGATCTATGTGGCCGGCTGCAGGCACCGCTGTCCCGGTTGCCACAATCCTGAATCCTGGGATTTCTTGGCAGGGCAGGAGATGGCCCTGCAGGAGATACTCGATGTGGTCCGGGAAGAGGACTTTGACGTCACTTTCAGCGGCGGCGATCCTATGTATCATCCTGCTGAAATCGTTGCCTTGAGCCGCAAAATCCATGAAATGGGACATTCTGTATGGCTTTATACCGGTTTTACATGGGAAGAATTGGTAAAGTCCGAAGTTTTTTTGATGGTTTTGCAGGAAATTGACGTTATAGTAGAGGGGCCGTTTGTAGAATCCCTGCGTGACACTGATCTATTGTTCCGAGGAAGTTTCAATCAGCGCATTGTGGATGTCCGTAAGAGTCTTGCCACGGGATGTCTGCAGGAATGGCACCGATGAATATATGATTGAGGATATACAACTGCGTATCAAACCTGAAGAGGCTGGAAGTCCCGAACGGCTTGTAAAGGCTGTCCGGGATAAACTGCGTAAAGGCGCCAGGCTTAATGACTACAGGGTCATAAGACGTTCCATAGACGCGCGGCAGCAGCAGATCTACATCAACCTGACTGTGCGTGTGGCTACGGATCAGGACCTGGAGGTCAAGGCAGACTGGACTCCTGTCGAGTTTACCCCGGTCGCCGGAGATGCCGGGCGAGTGCTGATAACCGGAGCAGGCCCTGCAGGACTGTTCGCCGCGCTCCAGGCGTTGCGCGACGGATTCCGTCCGATTGTCCTGGAACGAGGCCTCGATGTGGATACGCGTCGCAGGAATCTAGCCGAGATAAGCAGGACAGGTAAGATCAACCCCAAGTCCAATTATTGTTTTGGCGAGGGTGGCGCCGGTGCATACAGCGACGGCAAGCTATATACGCGCAGCAAGAAGCGCGGCAACATCCGCGAGGTACTGGAGCTTCTGGTTCAGCACGGTGCGTCAGGCGACATACTTGTCGATGCACATCCGCATATAGGTAGCGACAAACTTCCCCACGTGATCCGCAACATCCGCGAGACAATAATCGCGAACGGCGGCGAGGTTCATTTTGACACCTGTGTCACCGGATTGGATATCCGGGACGGCAAGGTGACGGGAGTAAAGACAGACAAGGGTGATTTTGCCGGAGATGCTGTAGTCATAGCCACCGGACATTCCGCGCACGACACATTCCGGGCTCTGTACTCGCAGGGTCTGCCTATGGAAGCCAAGGGAATAGCAATCGGTGTGCGTCTGGAGCATCCCCAGGAACTGATTGACCGTATACAGTATCACAATCCAAAAGGACGTGGGAAGTACCTACCGGCTGCTGAATACAGTTTCGTGACCCAGAGCGACGGCCGCGGAGTGTATTCCTTCTGCATGTGTCCGGGTGGAGTGGTGGTGCCCGCAGGCAGTTCCGACCATGAGCTGGTTGTGAACGGCATGTCGGCCTCGGCCAGATCCGGCCGATGGGCCAATTCCGGAATGGTGGTCGAGATACATCCCGGCGACATTCCGGAATACGCCGATGCCGGAGCGATGGAGATTCTTGAGCTTCAGGAACATCTTGAGCAAAGCATGTTCCATGCCTGCGGAGACAGCATCGAGGCGCCGGCACAGAGGATGACGGATTTTGTCAACGGCAGGATTTCCGAATCATTGCCGCAGACATCTTACGCTCCGGGAGTACGCAGTATGGACTTCAACAAGTTGCTTCCCGAATTCATAGCCAGGCGACTGGCCGATGGTTTCAGGCGGTTCGGCAGTAAGGCCATGGGATTCATGTCGCCGGAAGGGATAATGATCGGACTTGAATCCCGGACCAGCTCGCCGATACGTATAGTCCGCGATGCGGAGAGTATGAGCAGTATCGGTTTCGGCAATGTATTTCCAGTGGGCGAGGGCGCAGGATATGCCGGCGGAATCGTTTCCGCCGCCATGGACGGCATGAAGTGCATCAAGGCATGGACGGAAAAAGTTAATAGCGAACATCAAGCAGACAGTAAATAGAAATGCCAGTAATAATCAATATCGAGACATCGGCCAGTGCCTGCAGCGTGGCTCTGAGCGTAGACAGCAGTGTTGAATGGAATGCCCAGGAACTTGAACCGATGAACCAGGCTACGCGATTGGCACCGTTCGTGGCCGGTGCCATGGAGGAGATAACACGCCGCGAGCTTAAACTCGACGCTGTTGCCGTCAGTACCGGTCCCGGATCCTACACCGGACTCAGAATCGGCATGTCTTTGGCCAAGGGATTGGCCTTCAGTATGGATGTTCCGTTGATCGGCGTGGAGACGCTGAAGGTGATCGCGGTCAAGGCTATGTTCCGCAACCTGAATTTCACAGGTCAGGAGATTCTGGTGCCCATGGTGGACGCACGCAGGATGGAGGTCTACACAGCGGCCTATGATTTCCGTCTTGATACGGTGATGGAGCCGCAGGCATTGATTGTCACTCCGGATTCATTCGATAATGTGGCGCCCGGGCGTCCGCTATGGTTCATGGGGGACGGAGCGGCCAAGACCAGGGAGGTGGTAACCCGTCCGGACTGTCATTGGATGGAAGGCGTCGTGCCCATGGCTCATGACATGGTGGCGCTGTCGGAGAAGGCTTTCCGCGATGGTCAGTTCATGGACCTGGCTTATGGAACACCGTTCTACATCAAGGATTATGAGGCCGTCCATGGCGAAAATCCACTGAAACATCTGTTGGGTTGAAACAAAGTTGGGGCCAAGGGGTTGATAAAGTAGGGAAAAATAATTAATTTTGCACACATGATTCCATATAATACAGACAAGGAGCCGATACGCCTGCCGGAGTTCGGCCGAACGATGCAGTCGCTTGTTGAATATTGCGTCTCGCTTGAGGACCGCGATGAACGAAACGACTGCGCCTATGCCATCGCCGACGTGATGGCCAACCTGTTCCCGGAGTTGAAAGGCGACAACAACGATATGTCCAAGATCTGGGACCAGATGCAGATAATGTCGCAGTTCAGACTGGATGTAGATTTCCCGTGCGAGGTCGTAACGGCCGAGCAGATCAATCCGAAACCGGAACGCATTCCTTACGCCGGCGCCCATATCGCCATGCGGCATTACGGAAAATATATCGAGAAGATGATACCCGTCATCGCCGATATGGAGGACGGTCCGGAACGGGATGAGTACATAAATTTGATAGCCAACCATATGAAGAAGACCATGCTGGTCAACAACAAGGAGGGAGTCAATGACGCCCGTATCCTGCGTGACCTGGAATTCTTCTCCAACGGCAAGATTTCCCTTAATCCGGAGACTTATAGACTGTACGAATACCGGGAATCCGCATCCGCTCAGCAATCCAAGAAGAAACGCAAGAAGTAATGTCATGAGCAGCTTTATAGTCGAAGGCGGCCATTCGCTGCATGGTGAGATCAACATAAACGGAGCTAAGAACGAGGCTCTGGAAGTGATTTGCGCCACTTTACTGACCGACGACAAAGTTACCATCAGCAACCTCCCCGAGATATCGGATGTCAGGAATCTGATACAGCTGTTGGTGGATATGGGTGTCAGGGTCAGGTATATCACTCCGACCGAATGCGAGTTCCAGGCTGATGACGTGTGCATCGATTATCTGGAATCGGAAGGCTATTCCAAGAAGGCCGCTTCGCTGCGTGGCTCGGTGATGGTTCTGGGACCGTTGCTGGCGCGTTACGGCAGGGCGATGATGCCTAAACCGGGCGGTGACAAGATAGGGCGCCGCCGCATGGATACGCACTTTATCGGATTCAGCAAGCTGGGAGCAGATATTGACTTTCAAACAGATTCAAGGACATACCGTGTAGTCGCTCCCGACGGGCTGAAGGGAAGCTATATGCTGCTTGATGAAGCGTCGGTTACAGGCACCGCCAATATTGTCATGGCAGCGGTTCTGGCCCAGGGTCATACTACCATATACAATGCCGCATGCGAGCCGTATATCCAGCAGCTGTGCAAGATGTTGAACCGTATGGGTGCCCGCATTTCGGGAATAGGTTCAAATCTGCTGGAAATAGACGGAGTCAAGGAGCTTCACGGCACCACACATCGTCTGCTGCCGGACATGATCGAGGTGGGCAGCTTTATCGGAATGGCCGCGATGACGCAGTCTAATGTGTTGCTGCGCAATGTGGGAGTCCGGGACCTTGGAATGATGCCTTCGGCATTCGCCCGCCTCGGTATCGACATGCAGATTGAAGGCGATGATATCCGCGTGGACCAGAAAGAGATATACGAAGTGGACCAGTATCTTGACAAGTCAATCATGACCATTGCGGATGCCCCGTGGCCCGGCCTCTCGCCGGATTTGATCAGCATCATGCTTGTGGTGGCAACGCAGGCACGGGGAAGTGTGCTGATACACCAGAAGATGTTTGAAAGCCGCCTCTTTTTCGTGGACAAGTTGCTGGATATGGGTGCAAAGATAATCCTGTGTGATCCACACCGTGCCGTAGTGATCGGTGCTGGCAAATTCCATTGCCTACGCGCCACTGACATGGTGTCACCCGACATCCGTGCCGGTATCGCCATGTTGATTGCCGCAATGGGTGCACAGGGAACCAGCAAGATTCAGAACATATCCCAGATTGACCGGGGATATGCCAATATTGACCGCAGACTCAACAAATTGGGTGCCAAAATCATTAGAATAGAATGATCAGGGAAGAAGATGTAGTTGAAATCGGGAAGTTCCAGAAGACGCATGCCTTGCGCGGCGAGCTCAATGCCATACTGGATGTCGAGCCGGAGTATCTGGAGGACCATAACCCTCTGATTGTGGTCGTAGACGGCATCAGGGTGCCTTTCTACGCCGAGAGCGTACGTCCCAAGGGCACGACATCCTATCTGGTCAAGCTGGATGGAGTGAACGAAGTGGATGAGGCCAATAAGTTCGTCAACAAGGCCATCTACGGTCTGCGCTGTGACCTGGCGAATTATTACGATGTTCCCGAGGAGGAGATAGTTTTCGATTCCGATCTGATCGGCTACGATGTCGAGGACCTGGAACTGGGACATATAGGCAAGGTTCTTGCCATAGATGACTCCACGATCAACACACTTCTGGATGTGGATGGTCCTGACGGAGAGATCTACATACCGTACAACGAGGATTTCATCGATGCGATCGATGACGAGAACAGGAAGATAATCATGGACCTCCCCGAAGGACTGGTCCATTTAAATACGAAGAGCAATGGATGAGGATGTAAAATATGACGAGGATAATGCGATTGAATTTATCCGCAAGACACTGCCCGAGGATGTGAGCGCCGAGTACGAGGATGACGATATCCTGTACATAATAGACATCATCTGGGATTGGTACGAGAAGAACGGCTACCTGGACCTGAATTCCGATGTGACCCAGGAGGAGGAGCACGACGTGTCCAAGCTGACGGATTATGTCGTGGCCCAGCTGAAGAAGGATAAGGAAGCCAATATGGACATGACGCATGTGGGTCTGATTGTCAGAGGAGAGATTGAATATGAGGAGTCCATCGAAGACGTTTTTTAAGGTCCTGGCCTTAGCCGCACTGATGGGAATCGCTCCAGTATGCGGTGGCGATGCCCAGGCTCAGAAGCAAAAGCAGATTCCCGTCCAGAACGAGAATGCCCGCGATGACAATCTCGATGACCTATCGTTCGTGGAGATGATCAATTCCGTGGAACTTGATGCCAAGAGTGCCGATCTGATACGTAAGTTCCAGGACAAGGAGGGGCGCAACCGTCTCCATAACCGCGAGTACAATGCTCAGAATGGATGTACGGTGGAGACCTACCGCAACAAGGAGGTGCTGCTCGTCACCATTCCGGCGTCCAAACTGTTCATGCCCAATGAGACTGAGCTGCGTCCCGGTGCAGCTGCTCTGCTGGCGCCGATCAAGCGCTATCTGAAGGATCCTGACATGTACCGTGTGCTGATGGTGATGCATACCGACAACACCGGTTCAGAAGTGTACCGTGACAACATCACCGAAGAGCGTGCCGAGGCGGTGTTCGACTGGTTCCGTGGTCAGCATGTCGACACCAGATATCTGTTCCCTTACGCATACGGCGACGAGATGCCTCTGGTGGAGAACAACACCATGAACAACCGCAGTAAGAACCGTCGCCTGGAGATTTATCTGATGCCGGGACGCCGAATGTTGGAACAGGCCAAGAAGGGCAGGATAGTATTCTGATGGATAATACAATAAAAAAACAGGGAGATCTCTTCATAGATGTCTCCCTGTTATGCTGTCAGGCAATAGATTAGCGCTGATTATTTCTTCTTGTCCTGCTTTTTCACATCCTTCTTGAATTCGCCGTTGTTGTAGCAGGCAGCGTTTAAGTGTCTGCCTCCTTTGCTGCCCTTGTGCAGGTCGTGGCGACGGTTGCCGCGTGCGTCAACCTTGCGGACGGCCTTGGCCTTATGGTTGCCGGTCATGTAGCAGTTCTCCAGGTACATGGTGTACTGCTCGGGAGTTAGAATCTTCTTGATGTCGGCCAGACGCTGCTCCTGTATCTGACGGGCCTGTTTGCGGAACTCGGTCTTGGCGGCTTCGTTGCGTGCCTTGTTGTCCTTCTTCAGCTCGCTCTTCTGCGCGTCGAACTTCTGGTCCAGCGACTGAAGCTGCTGCTTCTGGGCGTCGGTCAGGTTCAGGTTGGCGAAGGGACAGTTCTTGCCGCGGTTGCAGTTAGCGGGCACGCACTGGGTCTGGTTGCAGTTAGCGGGCACGCAGTTGTTGTTCTGTGTGTTGTTCTGTGCGTTCATGGAGCCTACTCCCAGGGCCACCATGCATGCTATGCCTAAAATGATTCTTTTCATTGTTTTCTCGTGTTATCTTTAGTTTCTTTCGACGCGGTGCACTCGCGTCGGTTTTCTGAGTTTAAGACCCGATTAGTTGCCGAAGGTTTAGGACATCCCGTTGATTTTAACTAATTTTGCAATTTGGAAATATATATTTGGAAATGGAGATATTGTTGTTGGCAGTGGGCAAGACCAATATCGGTTTTGTAGAGGAAGGAATCCGGGAATATACCGGGCGTTTGAAGCGTTACGTACCGTTCCGGATTGAATGCCTTAAGGATGTGAAGGGAGCGGGACAGCTTCCGGAGCAACGACAGAAGGAACTGGAGGGTGCCATGATTCTGGAGCGTCTTCAGGGCTCGGATCTGGTGGTGCTGTTGGATGAGCATGGCCGGGAATATACCTCGCGCGAGTTTGCAGGATGGATGGAAAAACAGATGGCCACCGGACGCAAACGCCTGGCGTTTGTCGTGGGTGGCCCATATGGATTCTCTCCCGAGGTCTATGCCCGTGCTGAGGGCAAGGTATCGTTGTCAAGGATGACTTTCAATCATGAGATGGTGCGTCTGTTTTTCGTGGAGCAGATCTACCGCGCCATGACTATTCTTCGTGGCGAGCCTTATCATCACGATTAGCCCGTGACTCTCTGTATTCCTTGTACTCCTTCAGATTCTGTGGCCCTTTGTATCCAAGGCCCTTGAACATGGTGGTAAGTCTCGGAATCATGGAGATGCACATCAGGAACGCCATGACTGCAAGGTATATGAGCAGGAGCTTGCGCAACATCTGGCTGCCGTCGGGACCTAATGTCTTGACATCGGCCTTGGTGTCGGGAGTCGAGAAGTTCTCCTCGTTGAGCCATCCCAACGTCGATTTCCATCTGATCGTGTCGTTCTCCAAATACAATACGGATGGATTGCCTCGCGACAGTTCCTTGATCGATGTGTCGTCGGCGGTGTATATGTCGTAACGAGGCATCGACAGGTCCTCCCAGTCTGCTATGTTGCCGGTGTGTGAAGCTATGACGGCCACAAGGCGTATGTCGTGTGCCTCGGCCCAGTCATTCAGCATGTTGATCTTGTATGTGGTCGTGGCCGAGACTTCGTTCAGCGTCGGTATCAGCAGCAGGAATTCGCCTCCCTCGGTATCGATGGCATCGGCAGTGGCGTCCTCGTTGCCTTCCTTGTCCATCACGCTGAAGCTATGGTCTGTGCCTTGTTTCTCGGCGGGATAGGGGAGTTCCCGGCGTGAAATGAACATCCAGCCATCTTCCTCGTCCGGCAGATTATCCTCAGTGAATTCCTGTTCCATCCCGTCCTTGCTGTAGATGAATGCGAACTGTGGGCCCTGGGAGGTCTTGCTCTCGTCGACAAGCGGTACACCGACTTTGTAGGGTCTGAAGTCTATCATCGGCTGGATGTTGTAGCCGTACCAGCAGATGCAGAACAGGAACAACGAAGTGGCTATTGATGCAATCCATTGGAAAGCGGGGGTAATGACGCAGGGAACCTTACTGTTGTATATCAGAAGCCAGACCACACAGACGGTCAGCAGCACGTTTTTCCAGAACGTCGCCCAGTTCGAGATTATGAAGGCGTCGCCGAAACAGCCGCAGTCGGCTACAGGGTCGGATATGGCTATCCAAAGCGTCAGCGGCAGCATCACGACCATGAACAGCATCGCCAGCACCGGATTGGAGCGTCGGTAGCATCCGAACAACATGAAGACACCGATCATGAATTCCAGGATGCAGAGTGCGAAGACGCCTACCACGATGAGTCCGTGCGACATCGGGATGCCCAGTGCCGCCAGGTATTCATCGAACTTATAGACGGTTCCCCATGGATCAATGCCCTTGACGAAACCGGAGAATGTGAATACGGCTCCGATTATCAGTCGTACAGCCCACGTCACGGCTGTGATCCATATCGGTGTGGCTTGTGTAGTGGCCTGAGACGTAGATTTCTCAGAACTTGAGCTTGATGATTGCGAAGATTGCATAGTTGATCATGTCCATGTAGTTTGCCTCGATGCCCTCACTGATCAGAGTACGTCCGTCGTGACCTTCAATCTCCTTGGTGCGCAGCAGTTTCTGGAGGATGATGTCGGTGAAACTGCTGACGCGCATATGGCGCCATGCCTCGTCGTAGTCGTGGTTCTTGTTGGTCATCAGTGCTGTGGCGCGGCCTATCTGCTCGTCGTAGAGACGCAGGGCTTCCTCCTTGCTGATGGTCTCGCCGGTGCCGAGTTTCATCTGGATCAGGGCGATGACGCAGTAGTTGACTATGCCGATGAATTCAAGCTCGATGCCCTCGTTCACGGCGGCTTGCTCGATTCCTTTCTCTTCAAGCGAGCGTATACGGTGTGCCTTGATGTAGATCTGGTCGGTCAGACTGATTGGGCGCATCACACGCCACGATGTGCCGTAATCCTCCAGCTTCTTGCTGTAGATGTCACGGCACAACGCTATTGACTCGGCAAATTCCTTTGCAGTATCAGGTGCTTTCATGTTCTTTAACTTTGAACTGCAAAGTTAAGCAAAATTTTCCAGATTCGGTTATTCGTATCGCATTGAGATGATGTCCCAGTCGATGATGTCCCATAGATTGTGCAGATATTCGGCGCGGCGGTTCTGATAGTCCAGATAGTATGCGTGTTCCCAGACATCGAATGTCATGAGCGGGCGTAAGCCCTCGGTCATCGGATTCCCGGCGTTGCCGGATTGGGTGATGTGTAGTTCACCCTCGGGGTCGGCCGACAGCCATACCCATCCTGATCCGAACAGGGTGACACCTGCATCCTCGAATTTCTTCTTGAATTCCTCGAAGCTTCCGAATGTGGTGTCTATACGTTCGCGCAGAACGCCGTTAGGTTCCTTCAGTCCGTAGGGGGAGAACTGGAAGAAATAGAATATGTGGTTCCATGCCTGCGATGCGTTGTTGAAGAGCTTACCCTCGCTCTTGACGATGATTTCCTCAAGTGACATATCGGCATACGGAGTGCCCTCGATCAGTTTGTTGAGCGTATCGATATATGCGCGCTCATGCTTGCCGTAGTGGTAATCGATGGTGTTGGCCGAGATTACCGGCTGCAGCGCCACTACGGAATATGGAAGACGTGGCTGTTCAAATTTCATAACTCAAGTAGATTTAATTCTGAATGTAGCATCATCAGTCCCCAAGCGGAGGACTTCCTGTTGTCATAACAAAGAACAGTCAGGTCGGGTTCGTTCCTGAGGCAATCAGGCATAGGAATGTAGTCCCGGAATCAGGAAATTCGCTCCGAAATAAGTGAATATAACCGAAGCGACTGCGCACAGCAGATAAATATTCAGCACTTTCGGATCGGCGAATATGGCTTTGCGGCAGTCCTGTCCGTCGGCCTTCTTTGGGGAACCATACAGGCATATTCGGTGTATGGGGACTGCATATATCAACATGGTGATCAAAGCGCATGTTTCCTTTGGATCCCAACCCCAGTAACGGCCCCAGGACTGATTGGCCCATACGGCTCCTATGAATATCCCGGCAGTCAGCAGGAATACGGCGGGCATAAGAATAATTGCGTTGATACGGGCCATGGACCTTGCTGTCTCACCACCTTTAGCCAGTGCGACTGCAGCCAGAATTGCCATAAGCAGGAATAAAACATAGGAGCACATCACGATCATCACATGCACTGTCAACAAGGGAGAATCCAATACCGGCGTCAATGAGGCAATCTGCGGTGTCGTCGCTGCCATAGCAGCGACGAATGCAGCCATAGCAGCTACTAACAGCAATGCTCCGCGGAACAACGGCCCACGGCTTATGCAGGCACCAAACGCAGCGCCGAATGCCATGAACAGCATGGTCTCGCATCCGTTAGACAACGGCCAGTGCGCGCCTATCCAGCCCCGCAATGACAGGATTGTCATCAGCCATATCGACGCAATGACCGCGCTTGCAATGACCATACCTTGAAGGCACTTCCTTAATTTGACGGATAATGAATGGCTCAGCCCTAAGAGCAGACCTGTGAGTCCTGCCAGCAGCATGATGACCGCACCTGGTACGATACGAATGTAATTATTATAGAAAAGTTCAGCCTTGAACCGGGCGTCCGAAGGCAACACATCGATTCCGGCATACCGCTTCTGGCCGTTTACCAATGAAGTCAAGGCCTGGTTCGCAGCCCGGTTGCGTCCCTGCAGCAATAGATTGTTTACATCCGATACGGCGCGGTTTATGAATATCCATTGATCAAGAGGCATCTGCGAGGGTTTGCGCTCAGTGAGCGACAGCCATTCCATGTGTCCGGATGCTGTACGGTAGGGAAAGATCCTGAACGCCCTCCCCGTTCCAATCCATTGTATCAATGCCTGTCGCTCGGATTCTTTCTTTTCCTTCCGTGCCGTGGTCGCCCTGGAATGGGTCTCATTGTAATCACGGAGCCATGAATCGTAGTAGAACAGCCATCCCGCCAGCACCTGTTCAGGAGTCATACCCCTATACGACCGTGATCCGTACAGCTTTGCAGTCACGTCTATTGCCATGGTCTGCATGGGACAGATACGGTTGTTCCAGTAGACGTATGTTTTACCGAAATTCCGTGCCAGAGGTTTCTGCATGGTCGGCAATTCAGTATCTGTCGCGCTGGCCGCGGATGCAAACAAAAGAATTGCCAGAACCGGCATCCCCTTGCGCAAGGCCGTCAGGAGAGAATGCCATATCGTTTTCTTCTGAAAAAAGAACCCTATCATACCAATCACCAGCAGCACATAGCCTGTATATGTTATGCCTACTCCCCAGGGATCATGGCTGACCGAAAGTGTCGATGTTTCCGCTCCCATCCCGGACTGGTAGAATCGCCATCCGTCAACGACGGCTACATGGTTCATGGCTACCGAAACCTGGCGACCGTCTATGCTGAGTGTGGACTTGAAATCCATCGGGGTCATGGTGCCGGGATAATATATGACGCTGGCGCTGTCGAGGCATACGTTAAAGGGGAATCGGCCGTTACCAGGCCCTGACGTGCGTTCGAACCTGTCCACTGTGACGCCGTCATGCAGCGTCACGCTGCCCTGGATGCCCAGGAAATGAGTTACAAAAGCACCCGCCACGATGATAGCGAGTGCTAAGTGAATCAGAAATGTAAATGGTGTTCTTCTCATCATAACCGGATTATGAAAATCAGATTGCGTCGACAAACTTTATGATTGCGTCGCGGTCAGCTTTTTTCAGCTTACGGAATGCTTCGATTGTTCTGCGTGCGTCCGAATTGGGCGAGTATCCATGCCACATGATTGCCTCCACGGCCGTACGAGCGCGGCAGTCATGCAAGCGGTCGGCTGTCGCGGAACCGGTTACACGCTGATGCAGACCGCGTCCCCACAGTGGTGTGGTGCGGCACCATCCGCCACGGATGTCATTTGCCATCAGCAGCTTGTGCTGTACCATGTCGGTATAGGGCCAGATGGTCTGATAGGGATATGTGGGCAGCTGACCCTGCTTGAAGAATTTGTTAGGGTCCACCACGATGTCGGGACCTGTGGTCCACGAGGGTCGGTGGCAGTAATCGCAGCCGATTTCGGCGAATAGCTCGCGGCCACGGATTACTTCCGGATTGTCCACGTCGCGTACCGCCGGAACAGCCAAGCCGCGGTGCCATACCATCAGGTCGGTGTACTCCTGGTCCGTCATCTCCGGATCCAGATCCTTGGCGGTAAGGTATTTCCTGATACGCTCCTCGATTGTGCCTGTCCACCAGTCTGCATGTTTCTTCTGCGGGTCGATACGCTTCAGGTATTCATCGAAACCAGCCTGGACCTCCGGATCTTTGGAGGAATACTCGGCATATGTTCCGGCGCCATCCAGATAGTGATAGCGGCGGTCGGAGCGCGTCACGTTGGTGATGTTCCAGATGGCGTTGGCTCCGGCTGCATCCTGAAGTGGACCGCGCGACAGGGCGTATGTGAATCGGCGGACATACTTGGTGCCATCTCCCTGCAGGCTATTGGCGTACATACCGGTCCATTGACCGTTGGCGTAGAAGGCTGGATTGAAACCGTTGGGCATGTATCCGTCACGTTCCTCCTTCTGATACTGTGCCAGGATATCCTCCTCTGTGATTGCATCCAGCAAACCTGTTCCGTATATGCCGATTGTGGATTCGAGTTTTACTGCATAGTCTGTCGGCAATTCATAGCCTTGGTTCACTACATAGATGGCATCCTTAGGCATCGACACTTCCGGATATTGCAGGCTGTAGGTCTCACCGTCGTCGAACCTGTTGCCCCATTCATCGGTGGCGTTCACCCAATGCACATCGATTTTACTCTCATCCACTGGAGCCTTGAACGGAGCAACCGCATGGCCTTGAGGCATACCTGCCAGCCAGGATACATATCCCTCTGTCTCGGGATTGTAGACCACTAACAAGCATCCGTTGCCCGGATCGTTTGTCTTGAAGGATCCCTCCGGCAAGCGCTGACCGTGACCATAACCCGGATGACAGTGCATACACGATGTCCGGATATAGACGGGACCCAGACCGGAGCGCACGCCGTTCTGATTGGCCATGAATGGTTTCTCGAAGATTGCCTCTCCGTTCTTGAACTGTTGATACATGCCTTGATTCTCGACAGCGGGAGTAGGCTGCTCAAAGGCGTTGGATGTCGCAAGGAATGTAGTGCCCAGTTTGCCGCCGGCATAGTACCAGTCCGGTTTCTCGCTGTTTACATCCGGCTCGTCTTTGATTTCATCGTCGGAGCATGCCGGCAGGATTGCCAGCATGCCCGTAAGGATGAAGATATGAGCTATCTTCTTCATTTTATAAAATGCTTATAATGTTCTTTTCAATCTTTATTGATTACGTTCACGGTTTCCTCCAGGACATCTACCAACTCGGAGCATGCCTCGGAAGCGGCCTTGGCCAGCGGATTGTTGGTGGAGTTCTTGGCGAATGGTTCGGGAATAGCTTCGATCTTGCTGATGGCGTTGGCAATTGCCGCGCGCATCCTGGTATCGAGATCGGGATTCTTTGACTTGACATAATCGCTCAGGCAGTCATCGCCTTGAACGCAGCCAAGATATGAGTTCTCTATGGAACGGATGTTGTCGGCGAAGTCCTCGATGGAATTGAGTGAATAGGGGGACTCGATGTAGTTCTTGTCCTCGTCCGAGCTGCCGGACAATGGACGGCCGATTTTGGTGTTGCCTACCTCGTCGGCGATGTCGATGCATCCTTGCAGGATTTCCTCGGCTACCTCCTGGTATGTTTTGTAGCGCGAACCGGCCAGACGCGCGTTCTTCATTTCCCAACCGTATTGCTCGTTGTAGTCCAGCTCGGCATCCTCCAGAATGGTCTGCTTCTCGGCGCTGATGTTGTCGGTGGCCGCCCAGCATGCTTCCAGGCATACGCACTGCTGGCATAGATCATCGGCCACCGCGCATAGATATTCGAGTTCCTCGGCGGTGTAGTCCAGCGAGTGGACCTGGCTGGAGTTCTCGTCGGGTGTGAGTTCGAACAGCAGATATTCAACGGCATGGAAACCGATCAGACCGTAACCGCCGTTGTTTTCAAGCGACCAGTTCTTACCGGCACGGATGTCGGCCAGCAGGCTGTTCATCGCAGCCCTGTCCAGAGGCCAGGAGTCGATATGCGGGTCGATGTTGTGGTTTCCGGCGGGACCGAACAGGAATGCCTCGGACAGCTCCCAGTTCTTGCGCGATTCCTTCCATGCCTTGCCGGCCGCCTCGACATCGCCCTGGGTCAGTGTTCCTGCCGCATGTTTGTCGCGGATCGCATGGCATAGTTTCTGCATCTCCACGGCGGCGTCCGCCATCTTTGAATATGTGGGAATCACCGTATGATCCACGTAATCTTCGGCTACTGCCTGAAATGTCTTCTCTTTGCTCGACAGGTCATTGCTGTCAGGCTCGTTGTTGTCGCTGCCGCACGCGGTCAGTGCCAGGGCGGCGGCTCCGATTGCCAGATACTTTAATGCTTTCATTTTATTATGTTTGATTGATATTTCGTGTCTTACTTGAACCATCCCACGTATGCCACGCCGAGCGATACCGAGGGTTCGTTGTTGTATTTCTTGTCGAGGATTCCGTAGGTATATTCTCCTTTGACCACCACCTGTTTGATGGGATACCAGTTGAAACCGGCCGATATCTTGCTGCGTTTGCACCATTCCAGGGCCGAGACTCCATCAGTCTTGAACATGGAGTTAAGGTAGTCGTAACGGGCGAATACATAGAACTTCTGCTGTCGGTTCACCATTTTGGGAACCTGCGAGAAGATATCGTATCCCGCCTCGATGCCCGCGCACATGGCGTCAGATGCCACTTCCTGGCGCTTGGATGTGGAGTTCTTGGGCATGCGGATATTGAAACTCGATATGTGTCGGGAATCTGAGAGATGACCGTAGTCGAAGTATCCTCGTGCCACAATGTTGTGTGAGTTATAGGCAAAGTCGAACGCCCCGATTGTAACAGTTCCGTGAACGCCGTCATTGGCCGATGATGAAGTTGGGTAGAGGGTGTTGCGGAACGAGTTGCCTACATATCCGCTTAGGCTGAGCCTCAGTCCCGGAACCGAATAGTTGTCAACACGTGCGCATCCTGCGTAGGTATTGGCTATCTTGAATTCGAATGGAGAGGCTGAGCCGTCGTGTATCCATGACTGGTTGCCGAACCGCTCTGAATCCAGTCCGGGCATGAACATTACCTGGTACCCCCATTTGCCTGCGCGTCCCAGGATTGATAGAGATACCTCGCGCCATGTGCAAGGCAGGATGGTGTTCTCGCCCTCGGGGCGATATACTCCGAAAAACTGATTTGGTTCGTGATGGGCGTTCGTACCGCCCACGGGTATCACCTGTAGTCCTGCGCGGACTTTGAGCTGGGGGAAGAATTCCTTTTGAATATAGAATTGTTCCAGATTGACTTCGCCGCCGCGTTCAACTTCGGTCTCGTATTCTCCGGCTTCCTCGGTCTCGATCTCTACGGCGCTTTCAACTCCACCGTGCTCGAACTCTATTTCAGATGACATGGACCATCCTTTGCCAAAGTCGTATCCAAGATATATCACCACATGTGGAATGTCGAAACGGCCGTGGCTCTGATTCTTGAAATTGTCAGGCTGGGTATAACGGAGGTAGTTGTCACTGTAGAAGAAGCGTGAGTATACCGCCTCGCCGTAACCTCCTACGTGAAGTCTGTCCCATGCGGAGATTTTCTTCTTGACCGTCTCGGATGTCATCGTGGTTTCCGAGGGATTGCTGTCGTTCTGAGTCTCGGCGGCTGTCATGGGAACTGACAGTAGTATTGCCGATGTCAATAGACTGAAGGTTTGTAATTTCATTGTCGTTTATTTATTCAGGGTCAATCCGGCTTCTGTCGCGAGGCCTGCTCCCTTTTGAATTTCACGATGCAAAATTACATTCAACAATCCTCCACGACAATACTCAAAAAATAGTAAATAAATGTTAATAGAATGCGCTATATGCATGAATTACCTAAAACAAATTAACACTTTTTGGGTATTAATTCAATTATGTTTATGATTATGACATACAATACCTACTTTTTGTGTTTTGTATGTGCTATTTGATACATAAGTGGAAATAATCGCTTAATTTAATGATACTTTACGTACAGGGAAAATAAAATTTTTGTCACGTTGTCAAAATTTCGTAACTTTGCATCCTAAATAGAATGATCGCGAAGACGATCATGAAAGACACTACACGAATAATGAAACCATTACAACAGAAGTTATCCGCGTATGATGCGCCTCAGAAGGCCAAAGCGGCAGGTGTATACCCATATTTCCGGGCAATATCAAGCGAGCAGGACACCGAGGTGATGATCAACGGTAAAAAGGTACTGATGTTCGGGTCGAATTCCTACATGGGACTGACCAATCACCCCAAGGTGATTGAGGCGGCAGTCGAGGCTACCCGTAAGTACGGTACCGGACTGGCCGGCTCACCCTTTCTGAACGGAACGCTGACCATACACAAGGATCTGGAAGCCCGTCTGGCCGATTACGTCGGCAAGGAGGACGCAATGATATATTCCACCGGTTTCGGCGTGAATCTGGGCGTTGTATCCACACTGACCGGTCGCGAGGATTACATCATACTGGACGAGCAGGACCATGCGTCGATCATCGAAGGCCGACGCCTGTCGTTCTCCAATTACCTGAAGTACAAACATAACGACATGGAGAGCCTTGAGGCCCAGCTGAGGAAGTGTGAGCCCGACAAGGTAAAGCTGATCGTTACCGACGGCGTGTTCTCCATGGAGGGAGATGTGGCAAACCTGCCTGAGATAATACGTCTTGCCAAGAAGTACAACGCCACCGTGATGGTGGATGAGGCACACGGCATCGGAGTGTTCGGACGCCAGGGACGCGGGACATGCGACCACTTCGGCGTTACCGATGACGTAGACCTGATAATGGGAACATTCAGCAAGTCACTGGCCTCGCTTGGCGGATTCATCGCTACCGACAAAGAGATAACCAATTACCTGCGTCACCACTCGCGTTCCTATATCTTCACGGCCTCCATCACGCCTGCGTCGACAGCTGCTGTCAACGCGGCATTGGACATCATCGAGTCAGAGCCCGAGCGTCAGGAACATCTGTGGAAAATCACACAGTACGCACTGGACAACTTCCGCGCCATGGGCTGCGAGATCGGGCACACCTCCACTCCAATCATACCCCTGTTCATCCGCGATGACTACAAGACTTTCCGGGTGACTCGCGACCTTCTGGACGAGGGTGTGTTTGTAAACCCCGTGGTTACTCCGGCTGTAGCTCCACAGGATACTCTGATCCGCTACTCGCTGATGGCTACGCACACTGTGGATCAGGTACAGCGTTCGCTGGAAGCAATCGAGAAGGTATTCAAGAAGAACGGTCTGCTGAAGTAAGATGGATTTCCGGATCGAAGCTGTTGCGCCCGACAGCGCGGCACGCGCCGGCATCGCCGTGACGGATCACGGTGAGGTGCCGACGCCTATCTTCATGCCCGTAGGCACCGTGGGAAGCGTCAAGGGTGTCCACATGCACGAGCTGAAGAACGACATCGATGCGAAAATAATTCTGGGCAACACCTATCACCTGTATCTCCGTCCCGGTCTTGACGTGCTCCGTCAGGC
This sequence comes from Bacteroidales bacterium, assembly GCA_019416425.1. Lineage (GTDB taxonomy): Bacteria > Bacteroidota > Bacteroidia > Bacteroidales > Muribaculaceae > Lepagella. Next base: position 42,484 of record DXXK01000022.1, on the reverse strand, counting down.
CGGAGGACTCCATAAGTTCAACAGCTGGAGGCGTCCCATACTGACTGATTCGGGGGGATTCCAGGTGTTCTCGCTCACCGACATACGCAAGCTCCGAGAGGAGGGCGTATGGTTCCGAAGCCATATCGACGGCAGCAAGCATCTGTTCACTCCCGAGAATGTGGTCGATACGGAGCGCGTGATCGGCGCCGACATCATGATGGCGTTGGACGAGTGCTGTCCGGGAACGGCGGACTACGACTATGCCGAGAAATCGTTGCGGCTGACGCAGCGTTGGCTGGAACGCGGCTGGAAGCGCTACAAGGAGACCGAAGGCCTCTATGGCTACAGACAGGCCTATTTCCCGATTGTGCAGGGATGTACGTATAAGGACCTGCGGCAAGACGCGGCCAAGCATATCGCCGACCTCGGAGCCGACGGCAATGCCATTGGAGGATTGGCGGTGGGGGAGCCTACCGAAGTTATGTATGAGATGATCGAGGTGGTCAACGACATTCTTCCGCAGGACAGGCCACGGTATCTGATGGGCGTCGGCACTCCGGCCAATATACTCGAGGCGATTGACCGAGGCGTAGACATGATGGACTGCGTGATGCCAACACGCAACGGCCGTAACGGAATGATCTTCACACGCAACGGCATCATTAACCTGAAGAACAAGAAGTGGGAGAATGATTTCGGTCCGCTTGATCCTGGCGGCGCATCTGTGGTCGATGATGAATACTCGCGAGCATACCTGCGGCATCTGTTCTCGGCGCATGAATTGCTTGGAATGCAGATAGCGTCGATACATAACCTGGCTTTCTATCTCTGGCTTGTGCGCGAGGCACGATGTCATATAATGGCCGGTGACTTCAAGCCATGGAAGGAAGAAATGGTGGTAAATGTAACCCGGCGATTATAGATTGGATCAATGGTTAAGATCGCAGACATACAACGAGGCATGAGGTTGCGTAAGATCCGCAATGCACGCCGCAAGCGCGACGGGAAGTCCAAAGACTTCATGTCGTGGCTTCGCAATATGCCCGGTCTGCAGATAATCGATATATATATCTTAAAGAAATTCTTAGGGACATACTTCTTCGCCACAATCCTGATTCTGGCTGTCATAGCCATGTTCGACATCACAGAGAAGCTCGACGCGTTCCTGCGTGCGCCGCTCAAGGAGACTCTGTTCGACTATTTCCTGTCGTTTCTTCCTTACTTCGCCCTGCAACTGGCTCCGCTGTTTACATTCATCTCAGTCATATTCTTCACCACCAAGCTCGCGGACCATTCGGAAATTATCGCGATGCTTTCAAGCGGCATCAGTTTCAACAGGCTGATGCGTCCATATATGATCGGCGCGGCGGTAATCGCCAGCCTTACGTTCGTGCTAAGCAACTACCTGATACCTCCGACCAACCAGAAGCGTATAGATTACTATAACAAGTATGTGAAGAACAAGCAGGTGACCACCGGAGTCGATATCCAGATGATGGCCTCGCCGGGAGTGGTGTTCTACATCGGCCGGTTCGAGAACGATACCAAGACCGGTTACAGATTCTCCTTGGATAAATTCAAGGATAAGGAACTGGTATCGCGTATGACAGCAAACCGGGTGGAATACGACACCACGCGCCAGTACCACTGGGTACTTTCCAACTGGATGGTACGAGATTTCGACGGAATGACCGAGAAAATCACTAAGGGAACCACCAAAGACACCGTCATCCCGATCGAGCCGCGCGACTTCCTGATCCAGCGCAATGATCAGGAGACGTTGACCACACCTCAGTTGAGCGAGTTCATCGACAAGCAGAAGAAACGAGGGATGGCGAATATCAAGGCCTTTGAGATTGAGAAGGAGAAACGATATGCCGCTACGGCGGCAGCCTTTATCCTGACGTTGATCGGTCTGTCGTTGTCGGCCAAGAAGGTCAAGGGCGGCATGGGTATCAATATCGGTATCGGTCTGGCGCTGAGTTTCAGTTACATATTGTTCTCGTCGCTGACAAGCCAGTTCGCCATCTCCGGTATGGCTTCGCCGTTCATTGCCATGGAGATACCAAATGTGGTATATCTGCTGATTGGATTGATACTGTACCGGCGAGCCAGCAAATTCTGACATGCCGTAATAAGGTGGGATTCTTCAACGTTTTATCTATATGATTCGAAGAATACTGATGATGGTTATGACGGTCACGCTGCTCGGCGCGGCAGCCAACGCCATGACCATAAGCTTTACGGGACAGTCAAGACAGGTTCAAGAAGTAATGCCTGAGAAGAATACAGGTCTTGACAGGATCTATGTGGCCTACAGTTCCGGCGAGCTGACATCCATGCGGATAGACGAAGCTTCGTCGGACCTGACCATATCCTGTTACAGCACATTGGGTGGGGGATATGCGGAGCCTGTAGCCTATACCCGCGAAGGCAATACATACGTGGTTGACAGTCCAAAGGGCAATCAAGGATATATATTTACTGAAAACGGACGCAACACATGCATCTGGCTGGTGGATTACTCAACACAGATGTTCGACATCACCGGAGTCAATGCCGGGCTGCCTCAGACCTGCGATAATACACAACTGTCAGTTGCGGGCGCAGGCGAGGCCATTCATTATTTCACGATCGACGGTCGGCGTGAGACCTTGAGCCGTGACATAGAGATCTCCTATCAGACCCAGGTGTGGGATGATCAGTCAGCCGCATTCGTACATCAGGATGCGGTCAAGAATCTGGAGTATCTGACCAATCCTGTTACGTTGTTGACGCCGTTGTACTGTGCCACGGAAATTACGGTCAGCGGAGACCGTTTTCTTCGAGAATGGGGGATGGAGAAATCCGTCACCTCTTCGTTGATCAATCCCAACGGCATCAATGCGATAACAACAGCCACTCAGACCAACCTGCCCGACAATAACGAGGATTCCGATTCTTCGAATGTCATAAACGGTGCCAATTCCGAAGGTGATCTCGGAGGCTCGGCTCCGGCTGTGGTCAGCTTCAACGCATATGTCACGGAGGGTGTGATTCATGATGAATGGCAGATGTCGTACGACCCGGAATTCCAGACCATAGATTACAGATGGAATGAGCGTGACGTGGAATATACTTTCGAGGAGGAAGGAGTATTCTATATCAGGTATGTGGGTAGCAATGCCGATGGATCCTGTGAGGTGTATGGAGACGTATTTACAGTGTCGATAGGCGCGTCGGACCTGCGGATTCCTAATGCCTTCACTCCAAACGGCGATGGTGTGAACGATGTCTGGAAAGTGGGTTACCGCTCGCTTCTGGATTTCAAGTGCTGGATATTCGACCGTTACGGTAACCAGATATATTATTTCGACAATCCCGACGATGGGTGGGACGGCAAGTACAAAGGCAAGACCGTGAAATCAGGTGTCTATTACTATGTCCTGGAGGCGCGAGGGTCGGATGGTAAAAAATATAAGAAAGGTGGCGACATCAATATCGTAAGTTATAAGCGGGTCGGTACGCAGACTACACAAACTGAATGAGTATGAAAAGATTCAACGCAATATTAGTCCTGCTGTTCCTGACGGTCTGCACGCTGTCGGCGGCAACATTGTCCAAAGTGACTGTGGATGGTAAGCAGTATTATGTATATGAGGTAAAGAAGGGAGACACGATGTTCGGACTTTCCCGACAGTTCGGATGGAGTCAGGAGAAGCTGAGCGAGTGTAATCCCACACAGATGTCTACTCTGCGTAAAGGGTCGCTGATTTATTATCCTTGCGAAAACTCAGTTTCTGGACTTAACAGAGTTCCGATCGATGAGGCTCAGGTGGCAGAGACCGGAACCGATGGAGTGAACTATCATAAGATCAAAGCCGGCGAGACCCTTTACGGCGTATCCAAAGCGAATAATGTATCGATTGCAGCTATACTTACGGCAAATCCCGGTGTCTCGGAACATAATTTCTGTGCCGGCGAGACTATCCGGATACCGGCTGCGGGAACAGGTCTGGTTATCGAGAAGAAAATGGTCACTGAGAATGTCATGGAAGGTTTCAAGCCGTATAAAGTCCGGAAGGACGACTCATGGACATCAATCGCGGCAGACAACGATATATCGGTCGAGACCTTGATGGAAGCCAACAAGGGTATTGAATTGAAGAAGAACCGTTACATAGGCATACCGATGCTGATTAGCCGCACTGTCGAGCGTGACGTGGTAATAGAGGATAATCGTGATTTAAGTGAGATATACGCCGATGTGCATGGTATTCAGGAGGGTGTGACCGTTCCGGAGGTAAGGCTGGCGGTCGTCTCAGTCGAGCCCAACACGCGTCGTGACCGGGAGATATTGCGCGGAGTGCTGATGGCTGTGAACACATTGAAGAACAGCGGCTATAAGATAAACCTGAAGATGCTGGACGGTACAAACGGAGGCGAGCGATGTGTGGAGGCGCTCCAGGACTTCAATCCGAGTTTGATCATCTCTACGGCCGAGAGCAACATGCCTTCCTGGATTGGTGGGTATGCCGGGAACAGCAAAGTACCCATGGTCAATACGCTTGATGTTCGTAGTGACGAATATCAGGACAATCCCTACATTGTGCAGCTGATCACTCCTTCTGAATACTTCAACGATGAGATCGCCCGGTGGTTAAAGGACCGTTATGATGGATATTCGTTGGTGTTCACCGGCGAGGAGGACCGCAACGACCAGTTGGCCGAATCCTTGAAGAATATCTGGAATCCAAATCTGGTGCGTTCGCGTACGGTAGAAGACCTGAAGACCAAACCGTTGAGCACCAACGGCGAGTATCTGCTTTACAGCTATCCCACCGGACGTCAGGATGTCTCGGAATTTCTGGATGCCGTGGTGAACGCCACCGAGAAGGCACCGCTGGCACGCGTGGCCGTCATAGGCCGTCCCAACTGGATTGTTTATGATGAGACACTGACCTCCAAGTTTCACAAGTCCAATGTTCAGATTCCCGCTAGGTTCTACATGAACAAGGATGCCCGACAGAATTCCGAATTCTCGATTGCCTACCGTCAGCTGTTCGGTGGCGATGTCCCCAATACATTCCCGGTATATTCCGGAATCGGTTACGATGCGGCCTTATATTTCATCAAGGGTCTGGGGGCCAACGGCGGAGACATGAACTCGCTCGGCAACCCCGACGGTATGGTGCAGAACGGTTATACACTGGAACGTCCCAGCATGTGGATGGGTCCTGTCAACCGCGAGGTATATGTGGTGCGATTCACGCCCTACGAGACCGTTGAAAAAACTGCAGTGAGATGAGAAGGGTTTCTGTTATAGCAGTGTTCGTAATGCTGGTGGCCATGATATCCGACGCCCAGACACACTACAAAGCGCAGATGTCAATCGGTGCCCATGGGGGTGTGGATGCTTCGATGGTGAACTTCTCACCCAGCGTGCGGCAGTCGTTCCTGCTCGGTGCCAACGGCGGACTGAATTTCAGATATACCGAGGAAAACCACTTCGGTTTCATTGTGGAGGCAAACTTTGAGCAGAGGGGCTGGAAGGAAAACTTCGACGACGCACCGTTCGAGTATTCGCGTACGATCAACTATATCCAGATACCCTTCATGTCGCACATCTACTTCGGGCGCCGGCATAAGTTCTTCATCAACCTGGGACCGTCAGTCAGCTTCAAGCTTGGCGATTCGGTCAAGTCCAACTTCGATTATAAGAATGTTGGATCGATCCAGGGTTTCCCGATCCATACCTCGCAGCAATATACATATTCCACCAAAGGAGCTGTGGATTACGGCATATCCGGTGGCCTTGGCGGTGAATTCGGCATAAATACGCGGAATTCAATCTATCTTGAAGCACGTTTCTATTTCGGTATTGGCAATGTCCTCCCTTCGGGCCGTACGGATCATTTCGGAGCGTCCAATCCGATGACACTGTCTGTATCAGCCGGATATTGGTTTCGTATGAAATAGTCATATCGGCAAATATGCAAATATGTAGGAGGATTCAGGATCGCTCCATGAAGTAGGCGCGTACTTCCCCCACAGGCAGCTTGCCGACCAGATACAGGGGTATGTGGCTTGGGTCGGTTGAGATCCAGGTGTCCATGTCGTCGCTTGATTTACTGCCACCGTCTGTGGTGAAATTGAAACGTATCTTATAGGCTTCTCTTGAAGACTTGTTTCGTAGTTTCACCTTCTCCTTTCCAAGACAACGGATTGATATGGTTTCCGACCGTGAGCCGGAGAAAACGGTTGCCTTATACACATAGTGGTTTTTAGACAGTTTTTCGTAGTCCAGGGTTCGGAGATAATAGAAAATCGAAAGCATGTCGAAAACAGGTCCCGATGCCGTGAGCGTTTTTCTTGACGCTGTCCATATACCATCTTTTTTCCGGTACTTTACGGCATCGCCTTTGGTTATGCCGCGGGCCTGGGTGTAGGCTATGACATCTCGTTTGTGTTTCCCCTTCTCGTGTGTGATCTTGTGGTATGACACAGGAGCCAGGTTCATTGTATTCATGGTGCACAGCAGCGTGTCGCGTACCTGATAGAAATTGTCCGCCCACGGTCGCGTCCTTGCTGCGAGTACAGCCTCATAGTGGTTGCCTCGCTGCCGCAACGACAGGGTAGCGTCACCGGCATCTTTATGTATCATTCCCCACTTGTAGCTGATCACATAGTGAAGGGTCTCGTTGTTGAACGAAGCCGCATGGGCTGTCAAGCCACACAGCATCAGCATTATCAGGGAATACAGAGTCTTTTTCATTGTTTTCAGCATTGTGATTCCAAAGTGGCGCAGCCATCGTTCAGCTGCGATAACCGATCATCTATTTAGATTAGCGTAGATGGATAGGGTTTATTATTCAATGACTGATGCAAGCGGTAATAAAAATGAAAGGGGAGAATCATGTCGCCACGTTCTCCCCGTTGATATTGGTCATTCTGTGTCAGACCTGTAGTCATTTAATAGTACTTCTTCAACTCTTCCTCAAGCGCAGCTGCGGGTGTCACTCCTGATGTACGCCATTTCAGCTCGCCGTCCTTGAATATCATCAGGGTCGGTACTGAACGTACGTTGTAGGCATTAGCCAATTCCTGATTCTTGTCGATGTCGATCTTGACGATGCGGGCGTTGTCGCCTACCATCTTGGCCAGGTCTTCCAGCACCGGGTGCATCATCTTGCAGGGTCCGCACCATGTGGCGAAGAAATCTACCAGCAGGGGCTTCTCCGATGCTATGAGGTCGCTAAATTTTTCCATAATATTTGGCTTATTGCTTTGCTGTAGGTCATACAGCGTTGTTTAACTTCTGTTTTCCTATATAACGCTCGTGAAGTCTATTCTGTTTTTATCATTTTTTTGCTGTCAGATTTTTTGATTTGAAAATTTAAGCTTATATTTGCTGAACCAAACCAAGAATCCAAGCAAGGATGCTGTCCGGCATTGACACCGCCGTACGGCTTTCAAGAAAACACCAAGACTTAATCTGTAACCATGAACAACATTCAACTGAATCCCAATCCGGTCGTCCGCTATCTGGACAAGATGCCAGGGGAGTTCCGCAAGTCGGATATCGTGCGCTACATCAAGGAGCATGATATCCGTATGGTGAACTTTATGTATCCTGCCGACGACAATCGTCTGAAGACACTGAATTTCGTAATCAACTCCGAGGAGTACCTGGACAGTATCCTGACATTCGGCGAACGCGTCGACGGTTCCAGTCTCTTCCCGTTCGTCAAGGCCGGGAACTCCGACCTCTATGTCATTCCCAGGTATTCCACGGCATTTGTGGATCCGTTCGCCGAGATACCAACTCTGACCATGCTCTGCTCGTTCTTCGACAATGACGGCAATCCGCTTGGCTCGTCTCCGGAATATACGCTCCGCAAGGCCGTGGATTCGTTCCATAACACGACAGGAATGGACTTCTATGCCATGGGCGAGCTGGAGTATTATGTCATTGCCGATGATCCCGCGATGTTCGAGGCGACGGACCAGAAGGGATATCACGAATCATCGCCGTTCGCCAAGTTCAACGAGTTCCGTACGGAATGCATGGACCTGATCGCCAAGACCGGTGGCCAGATCAAGTACGGGCACAGCGAGGTGGGAAACTTTACGCTCGACGGCAAGATTTTCGAACAGAACGAGATTGAGTTCCTGCCCGTTCCCGCTATGGAGGCAGCGGCACAGCTGATGATCGCCAAATGGATTATCCGTTCACTGGCTGCACGTAAGGGTTATGACGTGACGTTTGCTCCTAAGATCACCGCCGGCAAGGCCGGGAGCGGCTTGCACATCCATTTCAAGATAATGAGGGATGGCCACAACATGATGATCAGAGACGGAAAGTTGAGCGACACTGCCAAGAAGGCGATAGTCGGTATACTGACACATGCCGCGGCAATCACGGCTATGGGCAACAAGGTGCCGACCAGTTATTTCCGCCTTGTCCCGAATCAGGAGGCTCCGACATCGATATGCTGGGGCGACCGCAACCGCTCGGTTCTGGTACGTGTGCCGCTGGGATGGACGGGCGGACGCGACATGTGCTCGCAGGTCAATCCGCTCGAGCTGCCTACGGTCGAAGATCCGGAACGCCAGACAGTCGAGCTCCGCAGTGCAGACGGTTCGGCGAGCGTTTATCAGTTGCTGGCTGGCATGATTGCCGCCGCACGCTCCGGTTTCGAGATGCCGAACGCGCTGGAACTCGCCGATAAGCTGTATGTGAGCGTGGACATCCATAAGGACAAGAAGAAACTCGCCACCCTGGACTCTCTGCCCGACAGTTGCTACGCCTCGTCCGAGGCATTGAAGGCCGACCGCGATGTGTTCGAGGCATACGATGTGTTCTCGCCCGACATGATCGACAGCATCATCCAGCGTCAGCACGACTATCGCGACAAGCATCTCCGCGCCGATGTGGAGGGCAACCGCGAGCAGATGCTTCAGATGGTTCGCCGCTACTGGCACTGCGGTTAGAATGAATTATGATTGAAGATAATATAAGATATTCACGATTGACATCCCTTCCGGAGATAGGTCCGGAAGGGATGGCCTTGTTGCGCGCATCCCGTGTCATGGTGGTCGGGTGCGGTGCCTTGGGCTCGGTGTGCGCCATGTATCTGGCGGCTTCCGGTGTGGGCCATATTACAATTGCAGATTTCGACACCATAGATATCAGCAACCTTCAGCGTCAGCTTTTCTTCAGCGAGAACGGCCTGGGAGAGTCCAAGGCACTGACTCTTGCAGGCAGGATGCGGGCTTTGAATTCTGAAATCGAGGTAACGGTAATGGAAAGTCTGATCCGCCGTGATGCGGCTTTGAGTGTATTCGCGGACCATGACGTAATAATAGACGGAAGTGATAACTCGGCGACCAAGCTTATGACTGATGCTGTTTGCAATGAGCTCGGCAGGCCGTGTGTCATTGCCGGTGTCCGCGGTTTCGAGTGTCAGGTAATGACGTGTATGCCCGGATCAGTGAGGTATGGAGATGTGTTCGGCGTATCCGCTGGTTGTTCGGGTGTCACGCCTTGCAGTATCGGAGGGGTGCTGGGTCCTGTGGCAGGTGTGGCCGCAAGCATACAGGCATCGGAAGCAATCAAGGTGTTGACCGGAACAGGAAAACCGTTGGTTAACCGTCTGTTCACATTGAGCCTTCTGGATATGTCTGCCGCGGTCTATGATGTGTAGGCAGTGATTGTGTGGCTGCATATACTAACCTTTGCCGTTTCGGGTTTATAGAATATAGGGGATGTCTTTGACGTTACCTGTTGTCGAACAACGCTAACCAAAACACTATGAACGAAATAATCAAAATATCACACTACTCGGAGAAGTCCGCGAAGGTTACGGTGGGCAACCATCTGGTATCCTCCAAGGCCATGCCGGGTCAGTTCGTGATTATTAAATTCGACTCCAAGGGATTGAGGATTCCTTTTCCGATAGTCGAGTGTCGTCCCGAGGAGGGAGAGATTGACGTGATCATCCATCGTGCCGATGGTCTTGACGAGATTCTGCCTTTGATTCAGGAGGGAGGAGTGTTGCCCGACCTGCTGGGTCCCCTGGGTACTCCGGCTGTGATCGAGAAGGACAAGACCGTATTGTTCATCGGCGACGGTTCCGGATTCGTGCCTCTGCTGCCGTTGATCCGCGCATACCGCAACAACGGATGCAAGGTCCTCTCCATAGTCTCCGAACAGTCCTCGCAGACCAAGTGCCTGCTTGGCGACATCAATTCCATGTGTCACGAGCTGTCAGTGGCAAGCGAGGATTCCGTCCCGAAAATCATGGAGATGTGGATTGATATGTTCCATCCCGACAAGATGATTTATTCCGGACCGACATTGCTTGTGAAGCACCTCACTGAGATTGCCCGCGCGCACGACATTCCGGCTGACTGTGTACTGAACATGCTGATGATCGATGGCATAGGCATCTGTGGCGTATGCCGCGTAATGGTAGCAGGCAAGCAAAAACAGACGTGCATCGATGGCCCGATTTTCAATGCCTGGGATGTGGATTTCGATTATATCCTGAACCGTCAAAGATCATTCGTATGAGCAACGAGATACAAGAGATATTCGACCGTGGCCGTGATGAGCAATGGCGGGTCGATCTGCGCAAGACTCTCACACCCAAGCAGCGTACCGTCATTCCAAGAGTACGTATGCCGGAACTTGACCCGGAATACCGGATTTCCAATAACCGCGAGGTCTGCGAGGGCCTGAGCGTGGAGCAGGCTGTGCTGGAGGCTACCCGTTGCCTGGACTGTCCTAAGCCCGGATGTGTCGAGGGTTGTCCTGTCCACAATGATATCCCTGGATTCATCAAGAATCTGGAGCGTCGTAATTTTCGTGAGGCCATCAATGTGCTGCACCGCACCACGGTCCTCCCTGCCGTATGCGGGCGCGTGTGTCCGCAGGAGAAGCAGTGCGAGGGCCACTGCACATACCTCAAGATGGGCAAGCCGGCTGTGTCAATCGGTACGCTGGAGCGATTCACTGCCGATATCAACCGCACGTTCGACCGGCTGCTCCCGCATTCCGAGATGACATCGACGCCTCAGTCTCGTCCCACTTATCCCATCAAGGTTGCCGTGGTTGGATCCGGTCCATCCGGTCTGGCTTTCGCCGGCGACATGGCTCGGCGTGGTTACAAGGTGACGGTATTCGAGGCCTTGAGTCAGTTCGGCGGTGTCTTGAAATACGGCATTCCGGAGTTCTGTCTCCCCAACAAGATAGTGGACCGAGAGATTGCAAAACTCGAGGCTGCAGGTGTGGAGTTCATCAAGGACTGTTTCATCGGAAGCACGTTGAGTTACGAGGACCTTCATAACATAGGCTTCAAGGGTGTGTATCTTGCAACCGGGGCCGGTCGCCCGCGATTTATGGGAATCAAGGGAGAGAATATCCCCGGCGTGATGACCGCCAATGAATATCTGATGCGTCTGAACCTGCTGGGTCCGACAATGTATGGAAAGAACTCCATTGGAACCGAAGGCAAGCGTGTAGCCGTTATCGGAGGCGGAAACACGGCAATCGACGCAGTACGCTTCGCCGTACGTAACGGTGCTGAGGAAGCGATGATTGTTTACCGCCGCAGCATGGAGGAGATTCCGGCGCGCCAGGAGGAAATCCGTCACGCCAAGGAGGAGGGTGTGAAGTTCATGACACTCCATAATCCGGTGGAATATCTGGCCGATGACAACGGACGTCTGCGGGCCATGCGTCTGCAGCGCATGGAATTGGGAGAACCTGACGAGTCTGGACGCCGCAAGCCTCAGGCTATTCCGGGCGATATTTTCGAGGTTCCTGTGGATATAGTCGTGGTCAGCGTGGGCTATATGCCGAATCCTCCCGCTACGATTCCGGGAATGATCGTCAAGAGCAGCGGACAGATTGAGGTGGACAGCGAGACGCTGAAGTCATCGGCCACGGCTGTCTACGCCGGCGGTGACATAGTCCGAGGTCCTGCAACAGTGATTCTTGCCATGGGCGACGGCCGGCGTGCCGCCGCTTCGATGGCCGCCGCGTTCGAGAAGGCGATGGAGGCAATCAACCTCTGAACTGTCAGTTGATATTCAAAAATAAAAATACCGACCTTCGGACATTGCATTCCGAAGGTCGGCGTTTTCTGTTCGTGTTGTCTCTTACTCGTGGATCATGTGGACATCCATCTGTGGGAACGGGAACGAGAATCCCCGTTGCGGCAACTCGGTGTAGAACCGTTCGTTCATCTGGAAATAAAGCGGCCAGTAGTTGTTGGTGTGCGTCCAGGCCCTGACGGTTATGTTGATGGAGCTGTCGGCCATCTCGCTCAGTCCTACGAACGGCTTGCGCTCAACCTTGACAGGAATAGCCACATGCATGTTGTTGACGCTCCTGATGTGCTCCTGGAATTGCTTGTCGTCCTCGATGTACTGCTTTACGATTCGCTCGTCGCTCTGCAGGATCTCCATTATGGCTTCCTTGGCTTTCTGCAGGTCGGTTCCGTAACTCAGGCATATGGTCCAGTCCACACGGCGGTAGGATTCCATGGAATAGTTGTTGATCGAGCCTGTCGACAGTGGTCCGTTGGGGATTATTATGGCCTTGTTGTCGATGGTGTTGATTACGGTATGGAACAGCTGGATGGACTTGACGGTTCCTGTGTATCCCTGCGCCTCGATGAAATCCCCTACCTTGTAGGGCTTCAAAAGCAGGATGAGCACTCCGCCGGCGAAATTCTGGAGCGTTCCGCTCAGTGCCATACCCATGGCGACACCCGCCGAGGCGAAGATGGCCAGGAAACTGCTGGTCTCAAGCCCTAATATGCCGATCAGGGATATGACCAGAATGAAGTACAGTGTCATCTTGACAAGCGACAGCACGAATGTGGTGAGCGATGCGTCCACGTTTCGCGCAGTCATCATCTTGAAGATCCATCCGTACAGCTTGCGGATTATGAACCGTCCGATGTAGAATACGATTATCGCGACCGCCACCTTGAAGGCGAAACTGATGATATCGTTGGTCAGTTTGGACAGGAATTCCTCCAGACTCAGTCCTTTCAGGCTGTCCCAGAATGATTTTTCGGCGATTTCGGGTACCGGAATGTTAGGCACCTGATCGGTCTGCGCCAGTATAAGCGATAGTATGTTCTTCATTATCTCTTGATTAATCTTACAACATTCTCTACATGATGTGTGTGGGGGAACATGTCAACGGGCTGGACATCAGTCACGCGGTAGTCGGTGTCGAGCAGCGTCAGGTCACGGGCCTGCGTGGCGGGGTTGCAGCTGACGTAGACCAGTACGTCGGGCCTGGCGCGCAGGATGGTCTTGACCACATCCTCGTGCATTCCTGCACGTGGAGGGTCGATTATCATCACGTCAGGTCGACCGTGCTCGGCTATGAACTCATCCGTCAGCATATCCTTCATGTCGCCGGCGTAAAATACCGTATTGTCGATTCCGTTGGCCTGGGAATTGACACGTGCATCGGCCACGGCGGCCTCGACATATTCGATTCCGATTACCTTAGATGCCTGGCGCGCCACGAAGTTGGCGATGGTCCCGGTACCGGTGTACAGGTCGTAGACCAGCGGCTTGCGGTCGCCTGATTCCGTTCCTGGCTCAAGACCCGCGAACCGACGGGCTACCTTATACAGTTCGTAGGCCTGAGGTGAGTTGGTCTGGTAGAAGGATTTGGCGTTGACGCGGAACTTCAGTCCCTCCATTTCCTCTTCTATGTAGTCGCGGCCCTTCCATACATTTACCTCCTGGTCGCCGATAGTGTCGTTGGCCTTGAGGTTTATGACGTAAAGCTGGGAAGTCAGGTCAGGGAACCGTTCAGCGATGTCATCCATCACTTCCTTGATGCGGTCGGGATCGTCCTGTCCGAACGAAACCACCACCATCTTCTGACCGGTCGATGCAGTGCGTATCATCAGAGTCCTCAGCAGTCCGGAGTTCTCGCGGATGCTATAGAAATCCCATCCGCGTTCCCCAGCGCGTTCATATATATAATTGCGGACCTGGTTGCCGAAGTCTTCCTGCAGATGGCATTCGTCGATATGCAGCACCTTGTCGAAGGCACCCGGGATATGGAATCCCAGGGCGTCGCAGCGGTCGGTGAATTCCTGGCCCGACTTGATGGCCTCCCAGCTGCGCCATTTCCTGTTGCTGAAGGTGTATTCCATCTTGTTTCGGTAACCCCAGGTTTGGATCGAACCTAAAATAGGGGAGAACTCGGGCAGCTCAACCTTGCCTATGCGCGTCAGGGCGTCGAATACCTGCTGCTGTTTCCACCGCAGTTGCTCGGCGTAGGGCAGATGCTGCCATTTGCAGCCTCCGCACAGTCCGAAGTGTCTGCACTTCGGCTCCACACGCCATTCCGACGGACGGATCATATTCACTATGTGTCCCTCGGCAAAGCTATGCTTCTTGCGGTCAACCTGGATGTCGGCCACATCCCCCACGGCGGCGTAGGGTACGAACAGTACTATATTTGTCTCGTCCTCCTGCCGCCACTTGATGCGGGCCAGGGCTTTGCCCTCGGCTGCGATGCCAGTTATCTCCACATCGCGCAGCAACGGTAATTCCTTCTTTTTTCTTGCCATTGATGTCGTTTTGATTCCCCGGAATCGTAAAAATTTAGCGTTTCGGGAAAATTTCAGTGCAAAATTACTAAATTTTGCGCATAAATTATTAAATTTGCAATCGGAACTTGCTTCAAGTGTGTTTTTCATACTGGAGAATGTTTTTAAAATGTATATAACACGGAAGTCTAATACCGATTTCTAATTGGAAAGATTGAGAATAGAGAATAAATAATATAATACCAACCAGATTTTATGTCTAAGAAAATTTATTTGTTCGGCGACGGTAAGGCCGAAGGAACAGCGGACATGAGAAACCTTCTTGGTGGTAAGGGTGCGAACCTTGCGGAGATGAATCTGCTGGGTATGCCTGTACCTCCCGGTTTCACCATTACAACGGAAGTCTGCACCGAGTATACCCAGCTTGGTCGCGATGCTGTAGTTGCAGACATCAAGGCCGATGTCGAGAAGGCCATCGCTCACGTAGAGGCGCTCACTGGCAAGAAATTCGATGATCCCTCCAATGCCCTGCTTGTATCTGTACGTTCCGGTGCCCGCGCATCCATGCCGGGTATGATGGATACCGTCCTGAACTTAGGTATGAACGACGCTACCGTCAACAATATGGCCGAGAAGAGCGGCAATCCCCGTTTCGCATGGGACAGCTACCGCCGTTTCGTTCAGATGTACGGTGACGTCGTATTGGGCATGAAGCCTAAGAGCAAGACCGATATCGATCCCTTCGAGGCCATCATGGACAAGGTCAAGGAGGAGAAGGGCATCAAGTTCGACAATGAGCTGGATGTCGAGGACCTGAAACGCCTGGTTGCACTGTTCAAGGCCGCCGTCAAGGACTATACCGGCAAGGATTTCCCCGAGTCCGCATGGGAGCAGCTGTGGGGCGGTATCTGCGCCGTGTTCGACAGCTGGATGAACGAGCGCGCCATCCTGTACCGCCGCATGAACCAGATTCCCGAGGAGTGGGGTACGGCCGTCAACGTTCAGGCCATGGTTTACGGCAACATGGGCAACAACTCCGCTACGGGTGTGGCTTTCAGCCGTGACGCCGCTACCGGAGAGAACATCTTCAACGGCGAGTATCTGATCAACGCTCAGGGCGAGGATGTCGTTGCCGGTGTACGCACACCTCAGCAGATCACCATCGAGGGCTCGCGGCGCTGGGCTGCCCTGCAGGGCATCAGCGAGGAGGAGCGTGCCTCCAAGTATCCTTCGCTTCAGGAGTCCATGCCTGTCTGCGCCGAGGAGCTGATCAACATCGCACACAAGCTCGAGGACCACTACCGCGACATGCAGGATATGGAGTTCACAATCCAGGACGGCAAGCTCTGGATGCTCCAGACCCGTAACGGTAAGCGTACAGGTGCCGCCATGGTCAAGATCGCCATGGACCTGCTGCGCGAGGGCATGATTGACGAGAAGACTGTCTTGACACGCATGGAGCCCCAGAAGCTCGACGAGCTGCTGCACCCCGTATTCGACAAGGATGCCCTGAAGCGTGCCAAGGTGGTAGCCAAGGGTCTGCCCGCGTCGCCCGGTGCCGCCGCAGGCCAGATCGTATTCTCAGCCGAGGATGCCGAGGCTTGGGCCGAGAAGAAGAAGAAAGTCGTTCTGGTCCGTATCGAGACCAGTCCCGAGGACCTGCGCGGTATGGCCGTTGCCCAGGGTATCCTGACCATGCGCGGCGGTATGACCAGCCACGCTGCTGTCGTTGCCCGCGGTATGGGTAAGTGCTGCGTATCCGGTGCCGGCGAGATCCAGGTTGACTATAAGGAGAAGACCGTCGTTATGGGCGGCAAGACATACAAGGAGGGAGACTGGATTTCGTTGAACGGCTCCACCGGTGACGTTTACGACGGTCAGGTGCCCACTACCGAGCCTGAGCTGGACGGCGACTTCGCAGCCATCATGAACCTGGCCGAGAAATTCACCAAGACCTACGTACGTTGCAACGCCGACTCGCCGCGTGACGCCGAGACCGGCCGTCGCTTCGGTGCCAAGGGTATCGGTCTGTGCCGTACGGAGCACATGTTCTTCGAGGGCGACCGTATCAAGGCCGTTCGCGAGATGATCCTCAGCAGCGATGAGGAAGGCCGTCGCGTGGCCCTGGCCAAGTTGCTGCCCATGCAGCGCATGGACTTCGAGGGTATCTTCAAGGCTATGGACGGCTATGGCGTAACCATCCGTCTGCTCGATCCCCCGTTGCATGAGTTCGTTCCTCATCAGACAGCTACCCAGAAGGAGCTGGCCGACGAGATGGGTCTGACACTGCAGGAGGTCAAGGCCAAGGTTGACGAGCTGAGCGAGTTCAACCCCATGCTGGGACACCGTGGCTGCCGTCTGGGCATCACATATCCTGAGATCACCGAGATGCAGGCCCGCGCCATCATCGAGGCCGCTCTGATCTGCAAGGAGCAGGGTATCAAGGTTTATCCCGAGATCATGGTTCCGTTGGTAGGTACTCTCAAGGAGATCCAGCACCAGGCCGACGTGATCAACATCACCGCCGCCAAGATCTTCGACGAGCGTGGCACCAGCATCCCCTACAAGGTAGGTACGATGATCGAGGTTCCGCGTGCCGCCCTGACTGCCGACAAGATCGCCGAGGTTGCTGACTTCTTCTCGTTCGGTACCAACGACCTGACGCAGATGACGTTCGGTTACTCGCGCGACGATGCGCCCAAGTTCCTGAAGTACTACAAGGAGAAGGGCATCATCAAGGTTGATCCCTTCGAGGTTCTGGACCAGGAAGGCGTAGGCCAGCTGGTTGAGATGGGTGTCAAGAAAGGCCGTAGCACCAAGCCCGAGCTGAAGGTCGGCATCTGCGGCGAGCACGGTGGCGAGCCCAGCTCCGTCAAGTTCTGCGCCAAGATCGGCATGGACTACGTCAGCTGCTCCCCCTACCGCGTGCCCATCGCCCGCGTCGCCGCGGCGCAGGCCGCGATAGAGGACTAAGAGATAGTTCCTGACAATCATTGAATTAGGTCGTAACGTTCTGTAAAATCAGAGGTTACGGCCTAATTTACTCTTAAACCGCTCGCTCACTTTGAGTCATAAATCGGGCAGAATGAACGTTAATGTTTAGAAATAGTTTAGAGTTTTCAGCCCCCTTGTTTAGAGTATGTTTAGAGTGATGTTTAGAGTATAAAAGTTGTCGTAACTGACTGATTGATAAAAAAAAGCCCACGTGGATTAAACATCAATCAATTAGTAATAAAACATTATGACAACGATGAAGCCAAGCGTTCAAAAGCAACGCTCCGACGGGTTCTTCCCCGTCTACATCAGGGTCACTCATGACAGGCGAACAGCCTTCATCAAGACCAACAAACTTGTTGACCGTAAATCAGTCAACAAAAACAATGAGATACGCGACAACGCGGTTCTTAAATATTGCGCTGAGCTAATAAGCTATTATACTCAGCGCCTCAATCTTCAGGATACTTCCAAGTGGACTGTAAAGGAAGTAGTAGCGTTCCTTTCGACGGAGGAAACCGATGCAAGTTTCAGCGATTATGCCAAATTGCATATCGCGCGAATGGTGAACGAGGGTCACGAGCGCAACTCCAAAAACTACAAACTTGCCGTTCAGCACCTCGAACGCTACATGGGTACCACTCAGATCATGTTCTCCTATCTTACAACCGCAGTACTGCAACGTTGGATAGGCACTCTTGCTCAGACGAATCGTGCAAAGGAGATGTACCCTGTCTGCATACGTCAGATATTCAAGGCCGCACTGATAGAGTTGAACGACGATGAACGCGGTGTCTGCCGCATCAAGTTCAACCCGTGGATGAAGATTCTGATTCCCAAGAGCGACACAGCCGACAAACGTGCCATCAGCGCGGAGGCTTGCCGGGAGTTCTTCAACCGTCCACTTCCAGAAAGCAAGATGATTTCGTCTCTACCTGAGCTGGGGCGTGACGTAGCAAAACTGGTATTGTGTCTTGGTGGCATCAATACCGTTGACCTCTTCTATATGAAGAAGTCAGACTATCGTCACGGCGCACTCTGCTACAAGAGAGCGAAAACGCGCCACAGCCGCCGAGATGAAGCATACATTGAGATGCGTGTGGAACCGTTCATCATGTCGGTTTTCGAGAAGTATCTTGCACCCGAAGATGACAAGTACTTGTTCACGTTCCATAACCGCTACTGCGATTCGGACAGTTTCAGTGCAAACGTGAACAACGGCATTCGCAAAATCTGTAAGGATATGGGTATGCAGAAGGATGACTACTATTGCGTCTATACGTTCCGCCACACCTGGGGAACGATAGCGCAAAACGACTGCGACGCCAACCTCTATGAAGTCGCATTCGGCATGAACCATAGCCACGGGTTGAGTGTCACTCGCGGATATGTGAAGATAGACTTCACTCCCGCGTGGGAACTGAACGCAAAGGTCATTGACTTTGTGTTCTTCAGCAATGCTCCGAGCAAGCAGGGACGAGCCAAGGACATCGAACAGCCGGAAGATAAACTCTTCCGACTGTCAAAGAAAAAGATGGTCTATGCACGGGCCTACTTCAAAGGTGAGGTCATCGCTGAACTGACCGACATAGGGTTCAGCAACGTGGACGAAGTAATAAAGACTCTTGCCGTGAAGCTCCGCAGCGACATACCTGTCGGATGCGAAGTGCAGTTTCGCATCAAAGATGTGGACGGTGGCAAAGAGGTAGTATATGAGCGTTCCAAAGGAAAGGGCTTTTAGTTCTCGACTATCGGGTAGAAAACGCCCTTGATTAGCTGCGACATTCCGTTCTCCGTGAATGTCGCAGTCATTTTTTCGCAGACATAGCGTTTGCCTCGAATGAGGAAAACAGAGCGGACATCGGGGATGTTGTCGGCGATGAACTTAAAGGTCGTTTTCATCTTCGGCTCGATATTGTGGATAATCTGCCCCCTCCTTATCTGTCGGTCGTTGATGCGCAGGGAGAAATGGGCGTAGTTGAAATTGCTCCAGTCATCGGCGATAACGATGTTCTCGACATTCGGGTAAGGCAGATGCCCTCCCTGATAGTAGTTGGAGCCATCGTACCAGCCGATATAAATGCAGTCGTAGTATTCGGATTTCTTCTCCTTCTCCCCGGCTTCGAGCGATGATACGGTATGCGTTTTCTGAAACGGATGGTCGTTGTCATCCTCGCTCGTAGTGTTGGTGTCCTCGTCGTAGCCTGAGAAGGAAAGAAAAAGCACACGACCGTATTTCTCCTCGGTATCGTCTATCCATGCCGGAACAAACTCAATCTCCACCTGCTCGGCGTCCTCGTCCTCGCTGACGATACGACCGCCAAAGAGATTGACCGGCTGCAGACGGCACTTGTAAAGATAATAGACATAGATAATCTTGCCCCTCCATTCCACTACCTGCTGACGGCTGATGGGACGGATAACGAAGTAAGCGTCACAGTCGGCGGCATAGAGCAGCTTGTCTATGCGGTTGTCGCGGTGGTGCTGACCGTTCCATGTCCTGTAACCCTGATTGGCGGCCAACAGCTCGCGCATGGAGTTATACCTAACCACTCTGTTCTGCCATCCCTTGATGAACCAGTCGCAAGAGTAGAACTTCCACATTTCGTGGTCGCAGTCCTTGTAGACAAGATTCTTCGATTCCAGATACTCGCAGCGGTCATCATCGACCTTAACCTCGGTGGAGTGTTCCTCGACCACGTCTTCAAGGCAGACGGGACGCTTCGCGGCCAAAGTCGCCTGAGTGAAGGCAAACGTGATGCGCTTGCCCCGGTGGTCGAAGTCGAACTCACCGCCGAGGAACAATTCAAGTTTCTCAAAATACTCCTCGACCGTCCAATGCGGCAGAGCGTTGGCAAAAGCGGGCATATACCACGCATGAGGTAGAGTGTTGCATATAAGGAGATACTTGTATTCCTCCACTTCCTCCCACTTGGAGAAGTCTGCGGTGTAGCCGACAGCCTCGCATATCTTCTTCGTGATGTAAAGAAGATACGGCTGCCACGACAAGCCGGTGGTGTCCTCGCTCCACTCGTAATGCGACCTGTTCTGCACTGCATCATCGACGATATGCTCCGCCTTGTTCTGAATATTGCCCGAATAGTCGTTTACCCACGGCAGGGCCACGCACTTGCAGCCGGAGTTTTCGGGGTACCACGCATTGGCCGGTGTAATACCCGATTTGTAGACAGTCGGCGGCGTTCCAAGGTCAAGCTCATTGATATAGACCTTATCGAAGGTCTTGTCAAAGTTCTGTTCCGAGCGTCCTTCGAGGAACTGCGTCTTGACCTCGGTCTCGGATATTTCGGTGATGGTAATGGAGCCGAACTTGTAGAAGCCCTTGTCGCGTATCTCGCAGTCGAAGATAACTTTCTGCGCGGCTACATCGGCACGGTTGATGTGGCCGAAGATAGCGATGTTTTCGGGACACCCCTTCAGCGGGAATGTAATTGTGAGGGTGTAGCCGTCACTACCCGAAAACAGGCGGTTCTCGGAAACGTACTCAAAGGAAGTACCTTTTTTGAGTGCGGCCAGTTTGTTGTTGACGTATATATGCATTATTTCCTTGATTTGGGCGATTTGTTCTTCATAAGTCTGTCATACTCATCCTGGGCCTGTTGTATTCCGTGTTCTCCGGCTACGGTGTTCACGGTGACAAAAGGCTCGTTCAGTCTGTCGGCAAGTTGCCGCATGGTTGCGGCATACTCGCCGTTCTGCTCGACCACGACGGTAGGCGGCGCGGACTGAACGATCACGGGTTGAGCGGCAGGTTGAGCGGCAAGCACCATAGGAGCCGTAATGCTCCGCGACACATCGGCGGCGGTCAGCGAGCCGATGGTGTTGGTGCGCTGGGCGTAATCGAGGGCTTCCAACAACGGGCGGGTCTGCGGATTGTTGACGAGTTTCTGCGAGGCTACCCATTCGCCCGCATGGACCGTGCCCACCGGCTCGTCCTTGCGTCCGGGAGGGGTAAAACCGCCCTCGGAATAGCCCTGCGCCTCCGAAGCCTGTTGCTGCTTCTTGATGGTAGCTATCTGGATGGCACCTGCGGCAACGGCCATAGCCGCCGCGATTGGCGCGAGGATGTAACCGATGACCGGCACCTGCGCCGCAGAGCCGTAGGCGTTGAGCGCATTGGTGGCCGTCTGCGCCACAGCCTGAATGACCTGCATAGCAAACTGTTTCTTCGCGGCATCGGACTTCAACTTGGCGATTTCCTTCTCCTTCTGCTTCTCGGCTTTCTTGACCTTGTATGAATTGCCCTCGGCAAGCTCAATCTCGCGGTCGTACTTCTTCTCGGCCTTTGCCACCTCTAAGTCCGTACAGGCTTGCATATATTCGGACGCCTGCTGCATTCCGGCAGTCATCACGGCAAAGACCGACGAAGCGAGCGAGGCAAGACGTGTGGCCCAGTTGCCGCCGTCCTCCTCCGTGGAGTCGAAGAAGTTCTTCCACGCCTCGTAAATGTCAAGAAGCTGATTGGTTTCCTGAGAGCCGAAGCGCCGGATGCCGTCGAGCGACTTCTTGCGGTAATTGCGCTCGATGCGGTCTTTCGCTTTCTCGTACTGCTCCTTGTCGATTATGCCCTGGTCATAGAGCGACTTGATGACATCCATGTCGCGCTTCATGGCAAGTGCCTGTTGGTCCGTCGATCCCTCCGAGGGCTTGGCGGACTCAGGCATATATTCAAGGGCATACTTCTTCTGGAGGTCGGATTTGGCACGTTGGTATTCCTCCTCCGTGACAAGTTTCTTCTGATGTGCTTCCTCCAGTAGATCAAGTTCGAGCTTCATACGCTGACCGGCCTCCTGATACTCGTACTTCTTCTTCCACTCCGCTATGCGCTGAGCAAGAAGTTTCTGACGGCGAAGCTGCTCCGCGCCCTCGGCCTGTTCAATCTGCACCTGATAGTTGTGCCATTCCTCGGACGCCTGATTGTAGGCGGCCTGCATCTGTTTGAGATACTTTATCCGTATCTCAAAGAGTTTCTGCTGCAAGGCTTCCTCCTTGCCGTAGAGGGCGTTCCCCGGAGTGTAGAAGTCCATCTGTGCCTGTGTCTCCTCGGCCTGTTGCTGACGCTTGGCCTCCTCAACTTTGAGAGCGGCGTTCTTTTTGAGCCATTCGGCCTCATATTCGGCTTTCTTCTTCAAAAGTTCCTGATAATCCTCGTCCTCGGTGAGATTGAACCGCTTGTAGACATCCTCGCGGTCTGTAAAGTATTTCAGTTCAATCTCATGCTTGCGGAGAAGAAAGTCGGTCCAGGACTTCAAGCCGTTGGAATAGTCGGAGACATTCTGCGCCGTGTCGCTCTCCCATTGGGACTTAGGCACATCGAGGGCTTCCCTGAAGTCCTTCCGGGCCTTTATTTCGGCACGTCTGGCGGCGGCGGCTTCCTCGCGCTCCCGCTTCTGCCGCTCCTTGTCCGATTCATACGGAGTATAATCGTCGAGCGTGAAGTTCGGATTGCCGCTGACCGGGTCCGGATTAGGAGTTTCAAGCACCGACAGACGGGCCCGCGCCTCGTCGAGAAATTCCTTTACCTCCTGTGCCGACATCTGCCTTGTGGTCGGGTTGGGTTTATCCATACCGAGAACGATTGTGCCTCCCTGATTGGCATTGGCACGTTCCTCCAAGTATGGAATAATGCGCTTCAACTCCGTTTCGGAGTAAGTGCCGAGAGGGTTCTGCTCCCGCTCTATATTGTCGATAGCGGCCAAGGTCTCCTGATACTCGGTCTGCTGCCCGATCATCTCGTTAACTATATTGACCGGGTGCTGCGCCCAGCCTTTCTTCTGCCATGCGTTGCCCTTGATGGCCTGAAGCTCGTTGACGATGTCCTGAGTCAGTGTTCCTGTGGTTTCCAACTGGTACACGACGGAATTAGTGATGCGGACGGCGTCGCGCAGAGCCACGCCCTCGTCAATGAGCGACTGCTGCAACTTCTTGGCCTGTTCCTTGAAAGCGTCGCGGTGTGTTTCGTCGGCGGTCTCGCGGGCGGTCTGAATGGAACGCTCCTTTGCGGCGATACGCGCAGCGGCGGCAAGGCGTTTGTATGCTGCTGTCAGGTTGGTAATCTCTCCGCGCTCGTTGACAAGCCCTTTGAGGTACTTGCCGTACTGCTTGATAATCTCGTCCTTGATGTCCTTATACTCCTTCGTCCCTTTCTTGGCGGCTTCGAGTCTGCCAATGAGGGTATCGATGTTTCGCATCTCCTTGTGCAGTTCCTCGGAGAAGGCGGCTGCGGTGTTCCTCGCCTCGCGCATCTTCTTGGTATATTCTGAAGTGCGGTCAATGAGCGACTTGATGATAAGAACAACTGCGGTAATGACGGAGAGCAACAGTCCGAAAGGATTGGTCTTGACAACGGCGTTCAGCAACTTCATTGCGTGGGTGGCCGCTCCCACACCCTGAGTAAAGGCAATGACAGTGATACGCCCCAAGATAATGGCGGTACGGTATGCCGTCATAACGGCTTTGCCGACACCGAGGACTGTGTGCCAGGCCACGGTTGCTATCTTGACGAGAAGAATCCACGAATAATATGCGGCGATGACGGTAACGGCACTTGCGATAGCCTTGCGGTGTTCCAGGATAAAATCAACAAGGACATTGAGGACGCGGAGGAAAGCCGAAGATGAAGTGTAGATATGCTTCATTAAGGGATATAGCTTTTCTCCGAGTTCTATTGCGAGTTCGCCGACACGCTTACGCGCCTTGTCGATGCTTGCCTGAACGGTATTGTTGAAAATGGCATACTCGTTGGAGGCGGAAGTTCCGTCGTGGAACGCCTGTGCCGCCTCTCCCAACTGCCATTTGAGGAAGTCGAGATGCGAAGAAAGGTTGGAAAGCACCGAGGACACGCGGGCGCCGTCGAGTCCGAGGTCCTGGAACAGAGGCGAGAGGACGGCAAGAGCTTTGTCCTCGCCCAGACGGTTCAGGGCTTCGAGAAACATCATCACGCCTTGCGTGGTGGACTTGTTCAATGTTTCGATGAAGGTGTTGGTCTCCAGACCTACCTTCTTAGCCATCTCTGCGGGTTTCTTGAACAACTCCATTATTGTACGCTGCAAGGCGGTTGCCGACATCTCCACTTTCTGACCGTGAGCGTCAAGAGTGGCGGCGAAGGCCATAATCTCCGGAATTGTCATTTTTGCCGTAGAGCCGATGCCGGCCATTCTTTGTGCAAATTCCACGATGAACGGCTTGGCGGCGGTACAGTTCTGCGAGAGGTGGTTGACCGTGGAACCGATTTTGAGCATTGCGTCGCGCACTCCATACATCTGCTCCATGCCGAAAATATTGGAAAGTTTGGCGATTGTTTGCGTGGCTCCTTCGCCGAGGTCAACGAGTGCCACGTTGATAATCGAGGCTGCTTCGACATACTCCTTGACCGAAGCAACGGTATTGTAGCCGAGGCGTCCGCCCTCCTGGGCGAGAAGATTCAGCTGCTCGCGGGCCAATCGTGTATCCATGCCCTTGAAGATCTCGTTGAGTTCTTCAACCTGGGCGGCTGTCATACGGGTGTACTTGACGGTGTTTGCCATCTGCTCCTCCATATCGGCGTATGCTTGGACTGCCTTACGTCCGGCCATAACTAAGCCTGTCACGGCTGCGGCAAAAGCCATGATAGCGGTCTGGGCGTTGTTGAGCCATGTGTTCATCCTCGACCACAGGGACTTCTGAGTGGCGAGAGTGGAGTTGACCCTTTGGAGTTCCGCTTTGACCGCACGGATTTTGGCAACCTGCGCGTCCCACGCGGCGGTGCCGCGCTGAATGCCGTTGAGTTGCTGTTGGAGCAACTTCAACGCCTTGTTGAGTTCCTTTGGAGTCGCTTTGTCGAGACGGCGCAGAGTGCTGTCGACCGAAGCGGAGGAACCTTTCAGTTGGTCCATCATACGCTGTGTGGATTTCAGCTCACGCTGAAGTTTCTTCATCGTGGCCTTGTCTCCGGCGACGGCGGCTTTCGCAATCTGTTTCTCCAGACGGCGGGCGTCCTTTTCGAGCTGTGCGAGCATCTTCTGAGCCTGTCTGCCGTTGACGGAGAGAACGACATTGGCGGTACTGGTATAATTTGCCATAGGATAATCCGAATGTTAACTTGGTTGAACATCGGCTGCACTCGGCATAATTGGAGCAAGCTCCATTCTGCACTCATTTGCACGATGTTTGTAGGTATTCCCTGCAAATTTCGGCACGTCTTGAAGCTCGCGAAAAGACGGAAAGGGTTGGTGTCGGGCAGGATACAGGGCCGACGGGAGGGTGCCGGGAAGGAAAGAACCGGCACTGATTTTGATGGGCGGCACACTGCCGTCGGGTCCCATTGAAATCAGGTCTTAAAAATTTGACTTTCAGGCAAATTTGCCATCTCGCGCGGGTCACGTCCTACAAAATCTTGCGATTTGTAGCGGGTTGCGAGATGGAACGACCGAAGAATGAGGGAGTTGGGGGTTACGGGGGCTTGCCCCCGTAGTGGCTTTGCACACCCCCCACCGCGCTGTCGCTTGTTTTCGTCTTGCCCCCTCTCGCCCTCGCGGAATATGCAGAAACGCCCCCACGGAGCGACCCCATTGCGCGGTAAAATCGCTGCCGTAAAGGTCAAATTTCCGCAACGTGGAAATTGACCTTTGCGACAGCACTCCGCTCTCCCTCGATGCGGATACACTTATCAAGGCGAGGGGATGAATGACGGCGATGTGCGGTGATGACGATGCGGCGCGTAACGGAAGGCTTGTCAGCCAAAGGAACGCAGGGAACTCGGAGTGCCTACACAGGATTAGAGCAAACAGCAGGTGTCGCGGAGGCACGGAGCGACAGGCACTTTGTCGTGGGCTTGCACTAAGACAGTGTGCCGACCTGCCCTTGCCCTAAGCCGTAGGCAGACTCGGAGTGAGTGAAGTGGTTGGCCGACAGCCGGAGTGGAGTCAGTGCATCGGCGCACCGTGCATCGGGGCCTGGGGCGGGCATAGCGTCGCAGACGATATATAAAAGGTAGCCGACGGACTGAATGGCAATGACAGCCTCCTCTATGGGTGGGAGGAGCCCGGAGATTGGCGGCTCGCGCCGACCGAAGGATGGAGAGCGGCGGCATGGCATCGACGGGCCGGAATAGCAAGCGGAGGTTTCGGGTTGGCGATGGAATGGAGGCGGCCCGACCCCGCGACGCAGGAGCGGTGTCGGGGAAAGCCGGAATGTAGTCGCCAAAGATAGTTTGCGAGAGCAGCCGGAATGGAGCGCCATGCCACCGTAGCGCAGCGAAGGTGGCGTGGAGGAAGCGGAATGGAGGCGGAAGGAACAATCTATCGACCCGAATACCGCAGCGGTTTTTAGCCGAAGCGGAGAGTAGCGGAGCCTCGGCCAAAAATGCTCGGGGCTGGCGATGCTTAGGGCGCAATCGACTGACGTAGGGAGTGTTCGTAAAGACGTCAATCTCCGTGCTCCGGGTGGGGTCGATAATCCCGGCATTGCCATCGTCCGGCGGCGATAAATCCTCTCTGCCCTGCAAGGGCGATGAACAGGCGTCGCAGACGATAGATGAAAGGAACGTGCCGGGGGCTTGGAATGTAGGCGGCTTCTTCCTCTGTGGGTGGGAGTAACGTGGCTGACAGTATGGCATCTGTGCGATTGGAGGAAGGAACGAAGCAGACCGGCATCGACGACTCGGAATAGCAAGCGGAGGCATCGGGTTGACAGCGGAACGGAAGCGTGCCGACACCGGAGGCGCAGCCGGAGGTGTCGGTGTTAGCGGGAGTGTAGCCGTCAAAGAGAGTTTATGACCGCAGGTGCAGACATACGCGCCCGACACCGTGACGAAGGAGCGGTGTCGGGGTAAAGCGGAGGGCAAGCCGGAGGCCGTAATCTCTCGACCCGAAGGACGCAGCGTTTTTTAGCCGAAGTGGAGAGAAGCGGAGCCTCGGCCAAAAATGCTTGGAGGCGGCGATGACCGGGGATGCAAGCGACTGACGTATTGAGCGGTCAAATGCCATTGCAAAAGCCACGTTCCGGGTGGGGTCGATAATTGAAGCCGCCTACATACCTGCCCTCGGCGAAAAATAAAGCGAGTGCCACGGGCTAAACTCCGTGCGTTCATCAGTCCTCTTATGGGTGGGAGGATGGTGGCGGATGGCGGCAGTGCGCCGATTGGAGGCCGGAGTGAAGATGCCTGTCCTTACGGGTCGGAACAGCAAGCGGAGGTTTTGGGTTGGCAATGAAGTGGAGCGGGCCGACACCCCGACGCAGGAGGGGTGTCGGAGCAAAGCGAAACGGAAGCAGCCAAAGATAGTGTGATTGCCTTGGGAGCCACGAATGGAGAGCCGGGAGTTTACGGAGGCTCGGAATGACCCTGGCAAGACGAAGCCTCTGGCGAGGACTGGCAGGGACGTGAGCGGAAAGGCATATCACTCTATCGACCCGGAAACCGCAGCGGTCGTTAGTCGTAAGAGGAGCAATGCGGAACCTACGACCAACGATGCTCGGACATGGAAGGATATAGGCATCAATCGGAGGACGTATTGAGGTCAGTATGGCCGACATCCGCCACCATCCGGGAGGGTCAGAAAAGATGAACGCGATTTCTTACTATGCAGATTATTCCTGTATGTTAATTCTAATTGGATATACCATCCAGCATGGTACAGGTTTAGAATATCTTGACGCAGGCGTGAAACTGCCATCTGGCATGGATCTCAATACTCTTGTTATTTCTTCATCAAAAGACGGTGAAACTGAACGTTTAAAAATAACCTTTCCTATTCCTCCATTTGCAGTTATTTCAAATTTAACAATAATTGTCCCTCGCACACAATCTTCATCATGTTCTTTCGGCCATCGTAAAGCTTTTGCAAAATAGTTGAGCAATCCCGCATTACCTCCATCTTTGTAATTAGGTAATGTATGTACTTTATTAGATTCATAAGCGCCATCAACCATAAAAATATATGGACCCACTATCTCATCTATAAAGTTATCTAATGCCAAATATTGAGGCGTATAGATTCCTGTATTCTCCTGGTATATAGTTTTCTTATATAACAAACCCTTATCTTCAGGCCGTGTGGCATATTCTATCTCAATATCAATAATTGGCGCATTTGATTTTTTCTCTTTGCCTTTTTCTTTATAGATTGTTTTTGTGTTGAGGAAAGCATTATTTATCAGCCGAGCGAATTTACTGGCATCTGTATGGTCGAAATGCACTATGGTATCATTATACTCAAGATACAATTCTTCAAAATCCTTATCGCATCTGATTAACGTACCATCAATTTGTTCAAAATATGGTGTTACTTTATATGATAGTGAGTAACGACAATCTTCGCTGAAATAGTTATATCTAACAGATTGAACTATGCGTCCAAAGGCTGTATTTCCACACAAAGAAATACAGATTAAAAAAAATATATGGATAAAATTTTTCATTTCTGAGATTTGAGGCAAAGTTACAAAAAATGAGCGACATATCCATCACGGACTTGTCGCTCAAATCAATTTATGAAGAAAGTTCTACTCTCCGAGTGGAAAATGTTCAGCGTTTGCGATAGCAAACGAAGAATAAAATCCCGGCGATGATAAGCGCGATTATCATAACAGCCGTGCCGTCAGGCGGATTATAAAGGCGCGTCGTGGCGGTGTGTTCTGTCGAAGTCTCGGCGGCTGATTGACGATAAGCCACCGTATCGAGCCGGTTGAAGGCTTCGACGCTGTCCCTAAGAACACGCCGCCGGTCAATCACGCGCCCCTTTACAGCCTTGATGCGAATAATCTCAGGCTGACAGGCGACGGTGTCGCCGATTGAATAAGGCCGCTCAATATTGATTTTCAGGGTATCGAAGCTAAAATCAATATTGCGGATAGCGGAGTCAATCACCGCGATTGTGCGGTGATGTTCCGACCGGGCGACGCTGTCGATGTCAAGCGATTTGTCGCTGACAACCTGCTTTTGGCTCTTGCAGCCTGTAAGGATAGCAAGAACAATGATGAAGATTATCGACCGCATAGCTCAGGCTCTTTCTGAACGTTGAACGAAGGACACGCCTTGTTTGCGAACTCATTGTGTCCGTGGACTGTGGCGCCGGGATATTTTTTGCGCATCTCGGCAACGAGGCTGACGAGTGCGGCACGTTGCGCCGGAGTGCGCGTATCTTTGGGAGGATAATCCCCTTTGGCGTTCTTAGTGGCAGCGCAGCCTCCGATGTAGCATATTCCGATGGAATGTGGGTTGTGGCCCGTGGTGTGTGCGCCGACCTGGTTTTCAGGGCGGCCACGGTGAACGGAGCCGTCACGGTATATCACATAGTGATAGCCGACATCGGAGAAGCCTCGTGCAAGATGCCACTGGCGGATTTGGGCGACGGTATAATCCTTCCCCTCCGGCGTGGCCGAGCAATGGAGGATTATCTTGTCGATGCGCCGGGTGTTCGGTAACGAGCCGACACCGAGAGCCGCCCAGGTCTTCGGGCCAACGATGCCGTCCACGGCGAGGCCGTGCGATTTTTGAAAATCTCGGACGGCTTCATCGGTAATCGGGCCGAAGATACCGTCAGGAATGAGGTTGAGTTTGCGTTGCAGGAGGGCGACTGTGTCGCCCCTGCTGCCTTTACTGATTGTTGTTGTCATGGTTTTTGTATTTATAATGGTAGTCAATTCCGAACAAAGCCCCCGCGAAAGTCAGAATCTCGCCGAAGGCGATAAGGACGGAATTATGAATTTCGCCGGGCGGAGGCATGATGAAGCCGGAAATCAGGAGGCCGCAGCCGACTACTATCAGCAGAATTGCGGATAGAAGCTGAATTGCAGGCTTATGTTTGTGGAGATTCATGATTTTGTTGGTTAACGAGTTGTGTATGTGGAGAAAAAGTATTATCTTTGCGTATTGTTAAGTGAAACCAAGCTAATCTGACCGGACACCTCTGAACGAAAGTGAAGCCAAGCTAAGAAAAGTGGATACCTCTGACAGATGCCGGATAGCACCCTCGTAGATTTTTACTGCGGCTTTCCTGTGCGACGTATCGATGATAGCACCCCCCTGTGGGCTTTCAGTTGAGAAGTATAAAAGATAGCATCCCCCGGAGCGTCAGCTTCGGGCTTTCTTTTTATTTCCCGAAAGTCCATTTTTCGGTTGCGGGATTGTAGATCAGATAGAACTCGGCGAGCGAGCTTGCGAGATTGGCCGGTGTGATGGCGGCGCGTCCGGGATAAATCGGTTTTGCGAAACCGATTCCGAAGCGGAGCCGTATCATGCGTTCCTTTTTCCTCGATGTCTTCTTTGCGAGGTTGCGGTCGAGCAAATGCACCGAGGAACGCCCCCAGCCGAAAGTCCTGTTTCCCTCCTTGTCGGTACTGTGGGACACGAAATACTGTGGCGAACCGGAATATCCCGGCTGCTTTTCCGTGCATAGAAGATTGTGCGGCCCGGTCGAGAACATAACCTGAGAGCCGTTGAGTTTCACGGCATACATAGAGCCGAACACCCCCCAGCCTTTCTTTACGGAGCAATACTTCTTGGCGGCCCGCTGTTCAGCGGTCGCGTCCTTGTCCTTGAAAGGATTGCGTTTGCGGACGGGACGGAAGATATAAGGTACATACCCCTCCTTGACGAGCTGCTGTGCGCCGAGAACGAGCAACTGTCCGTTTTGAACGACACAGGAAATCTGGGCTGTGTTATACAGACCTTTGGAGCCTTCGGTCATGCCGAGTTTGGCCTGTATGACATCAAGAAGTTTCTCGATGTCGGCAACGGCGCGTCGGGTGTTGTTGAGGTCTACTACCTGCTGCGCTTTCATCGCCCCGGCCCTCTCGGTGGTTGCCATATTGATTATTGTGGCGTTCTCGTTTGTCATCTGCTGACCGGTAAGCAGATCGATGAACGTGTTGGAGAGCCTTACGAAATTACGGTCAGCCGGGCCTTGCTGCAATTTGCAGACGGCGGTATGGTCTGTTTTCGAGAGCGTGTTGTACCAGTTGCCGAGGATGACCTGGGTTTCCGAGGTTCCGGCGGTGGCGAGAAGGTCTGCGATACGTTGCAGAATGTAGCCCAACGACTCCGGCGTTATGGAGTCTTTGGCCTGTAACTTGCGGAACTCGGTTATAATTTGAGTGAGCGATTTTGTATCAATAGCCATAACTGATGCTGTTTATACGGCAAAGTTATGGCGGCGACGATACCGGGGAAAAGACACGAAATTTCAACGGAGTGCGCTGTATGTCAGCGAAATTTTGTAACTTTGCGTATGACAACAGCATATACAATCGTATGAAGAAGTGGCAGAAGATATTAGATTGGATAATGATTATGTTGATAAAGCCGAAAATTTCGATGGAATCCAAAACGCAAAGAGCATGTGGAATTTATCGAACGACCAAACAATATATTTTTCTAACAGGATATGGTAAGACAGGAATGGGGTACGAAATGAGCTATCCTATAAAATTTACACCAATAGATTGTGATGATGTCGAATTCAATAATGCTTTTGGTGAAGTTTTTATTGCCAGTAATCGCGATAAATACGAGGAGTTATCATCTGCACAGCTGATTAAAGCGATGAAACAGCGCTCGTGGCGACAACTTCATAACCAATCGACGTATATATTCGTCCGACAAGATGATGCCGAAATCACGGTTCTTCCGGCTCAATACAAAAAGAATGAGTGGGATTACGAACGTTCTTTAACTTTTGACATTGGTAAAGATTCCATATACGACATTGCAAGCGAAGCCAGGAAGCTACTTGACAACATTAAAATTGACTGATAAAACATCCCAATTATTTGATTAGTGATTGGCGCATAATGTCAGGATTGAGTGCGTTTGATATGGCACGGCAGAACTCCTGGCCGAGGGAGTCTGCGTAAAATTCCTGAATGTTCATCACGGAAGCGAAATACTTGCGAGAGAACCAGCGCTTGCGCTTTCGGCCATTGGCTTTTCCTATGTCGCCGGGGTTTCCTCGCGGAGTATTGCGCCCCGTGCCATAGTCAACGAATAAACCGTATGTGTTAAATGCCTGTTCAAGAGTAATGTCTATGAACTTGCCGTCGGCAGTCATTGATATGCCGACCGTCGAGCGGTAAAGCGCCCCGGTGTCGATGACACCGAGAAGGGCGATTTGCTCGCGCCATATCTTTACCATCGTGGCGTTGAAGGCGCGGACGTACTTACGGCGAGCCTCCAACTGCTGATTATCCGTTCCATTCATTCGTTATTCCACTCCTGGGGATTGTATCTTAAATCTGTGAACACATCGACGGCGATCTGAAAATATGCACCGGCGGCACCGCTGAAAAAATAGCGGTCAATCTCGTTGAACGATATTCGGGGGTCAAGGTAGATGCAGTTCTGCTCTAACCTGACCTTTTCGGGGAGAAGCCGCGACATGAACTGACGGAACAGTTCGCGCATTATTTCCATGCACTCGGCGCGAGCCGCCATATCCTCTGCTGCATGGCGCATAGCGAAAAACACGGTTTTGACGCGACGGGTGCGCGGCGTGTTGTTCAACTCGGTATAGCCGTCGGCTATATCGCTGACGCAGACGAAAGCAGTTTGAGTCTGCGCTTCGTTGACAGCTTCCTCGAAGCCGTCAAGCCCCGACACACGGCAGAAGGTAAAACCTTCTGACTTAGCGAGGCGGTTGGTTGCGGTCAGTTCCTCGAAGAAACCGGCCGCGTCCCATCTTCCGTTGAGCGGTGCTGTCATTTGGAGGCGGTTTTGGCGTTCAGTTCCTTATACTCACGCGCCTGGGCGTTAAGCTCAGTTAGTGCGCGGTGAGTATCGAGCGCGAGGACTTCTTTCTCTTTCGTGACATCGCCTTTGGTGAGCGCACGGATCTGAGCGTTCATCGCGTCCTCGACCGAGGGCGCGGACGAGCCGAGCAGGTTGCCGCCGGTGGCGGCACTGATTGGCTGAAAGAAGTCCGGGAATTTGCGCGAGAAGGCATCTTTGAGCGCAGCGAACCAGTAGAAAATGCTGATGCGCTCGTAAGGCTTGAAAGCCATAGACTTTCCGTAGAGCGTCGCTCCGAGTTGGTCCAGCAGGTCATCATTCTGCGTCTGGAGATAACCTTGATAGAGGTTGTCGCAGATAATGAAAGTCTCAAACGGCACTTCGGAGAAGTCAGCCGGGAGAGCGTGCTGGCGGTTGATTTTGGATAGCCTGACGGGAACCGTCGGCAGAGAAGCGAGCCAGTCGAGATTCGGCAGCAGCTCTGCGAGGGTCAAGGGAGTAACCTCAAAAAGAATCTTTGCTTTTTTGAGGAGATAGGCCCCGCTGTATTGCCGACCGATAACCTTTGTGCCGCTCCATTGGAGCAAGCAAAGGGTCTTGATTTCGTCGGTGGCGAAATCATCGGCGAGAAGCTGATAAACATAGCGGAGCTGTTTATCGGAAAGCTCGTGCCAGCCCTGCGGCACGATGAAATTAATCGAGATTGTCTGCATAGGTATGAGCATTATTGTACCGCGAAGGTACGGTAATGCCCTTACCGGGTAAAAGACAGCAAAGGCGACTCCCGGAGTGGGAGCCGCCGCAGGTGGGTCGGGTCGTTCAATATTCCTGTTCGTGGATATTGATGCTGCTGACGTATTCGAGGCAGTCGCCGAATTTTTCCATCACGAGCATCGTGGCGAATGTTCTGCTGAACGTGAAGATGTTTGCGAAAAGGCAGGTCGATTCATCGGTGAAATGGATGAAGGCGAAGAACTTTCTTGCACCGTCGGGGCATGTCTGCGAGTAGTCGGTGAGGTTGGCGAAGTCGCGCTCAACGGGTCGTTTGTCGGGAAGTATCATATCGAATTGATTTATGAGTTATATGCCGAAGCACTTGGATTTTACGTGCAAATAAAAGAATGTGCATAGGAGGCTGAGAGAGTCAAGGGTGATAGCCGTTCTGCAACGGAGTGAAGAACGGAGGAACACGGAGTGCAAACCTGCCCTTGACCTGCCGACGCATATTCTAATTTCGCACAGGAAAATCAGAGCCTCGTGCCGTAACTCCAATTCGGTATGACCGACAAATGACCCTTGCGACGTAGCTTCACCGACTGCCGATTGCCCCGACACCACTAAAAGAAGTAACCCGAAGCCTTCTTTTCATTCCGAAAGACCGGCGGCGCAAACAACTTCGCGGTTTCCGACTGATGCCATTCGCTGAAAAATTCGGGGTTCAGCCGGATATAGTACACAATATCCGCGAGCCTCCGCGAGTTGAACGACCCGCTGCGCAGGTAGCCCACGACCTGCGCTTTTATCTGCCGGACAATCTCACTCCTCTTTTCGGTCAAATCTCCGCGAAGGTTCTCCGAGCGGAGTGCCGACATCAGTTCCGGCGACAGCCATTCTTCAGAGAGGCTTGCTTCGAGGTCAATCAACTGTGGGCGCAATTCACAATACTTGTCCCATAGTCGTTCTGATTCCCCCGACTGTTGTGTTACAACATCAAGGGTCGGAAACAGCGTGGCGCCGAACCACCGCCCCTGCGGTGAGTCCGGCCAGCCCTCGACGGAGGGCAGATTGTGAAGCAGATGCGCCAGTGCCTTATCCCTTTCCGACAGCAGACCACCGACGAGCCGGTCAACGCGCATCTTAGATGCCGGGGACAGGTTTTGCGTACCTACGGTAGCGAAACCGTTAGGCGTGAGGACGAGGTCGAGTTGCGGTACGGCGAGGCGGTATGCCTCGACAGCAACGATATGAGCTGCGTCGGAAGCCACGGCGTCGAGCAGTTCTGCCGGAACGAAGTGGTGGCAGAACCATTGCTCGGCCCTTTCAAGGAAGGGAGCGAGTTTGTCAAAGAGCGGAGTTTCGCCTTTGACCTCGCGGATAGAGTTCGGAATAAATTTCCGCAACTCGTCGTTATTCATTATCAGTGTCATTGGAGTTGTCGTTTGAGTTTGGGAGTTTTACCTGCTTGGCATCCTGGTGTTCGTCAAGCGTGGTGAGTTGGATAAAGGGAATTTCAGGGTGAACACCGGTCCAGCCGTTAAATCGGATTATGATACGATGAACGGTAAAGAGCAGGTCGTGATACGGCTTCTGGAGGGCCTGGGCTATGGTGTAAAGCTCGCGCTTGTCCGAGCCGGAGTTGTTGGACTGCGCCTTGCCCGGCACGGAACCGACAAGGTTACTATGCACCCGCATAGTGAAGCATATCATATTGATTGCTTCCTGAATGTCGGTCTCCCAGTCGCCGCCCTCCTTGCTATCGTCAATCTTGTTGATTACAACGTCGTGCTGTTCCTTGCCGTCGGGCGTGACGTAGAAAGTCGAGAACCAGGCTTTGCCGCTGTTCTCGGCACCTGTGAGGAAATCGAGGATCTGCTGTTTCTCGGCGACAATACGCGCCTGTTGCTTGCGGCGGTCGGTGATGCCCTCGGCACGAAATATTGACTCCCAATATTTCGCTCCGATCTCGATGTGGTACTTTATCGGCGCCGAATTTTTCAGCTTCGCTTCCTTTGCGATGCCGATAAGCTGCTTGATGTTGTACCACTTGCCCCGGAACAGAGCGCCATAATAAGGAATGGGATAATAAGTGCTATCGACCGTCGGGATTTTCGACACGACAGCGAATTTGCGGCAGCGTGAACCTTTGGCGAGTCTGTCTTGCAGATCGCGCCACGGCGAAGCCGGGTCGAGCAGGTCGATTTCCTCAATATCTGCGCGAGCGGATATTGGCTTTCGCCAGTTGGCGTAAAGGATTTTGGAAATACGACCGTGCTTGTCAGCCGGGGTGAAGCGACAATAACAGGCTTCCTTTCTCAAAAGACGGACGATGCGCGAGCCGTCCTCGTTGAGAATAAGCACTGACACGGCGAAGCCGAAGTGCTTGAAGTCCTGACAGATGCCGAGGAAATATGCGGCGAGGTCATTGTCAAGGAGGAAGTCATCGACAGCCGACTTGACCGATGCGGAGGCTTCGGTGGCGCAGTATTGCAGCCCTGAACCGTAGCAGACCTCGGCGTTGAAACACTGGCAGGTTGCCAGAGTTTCGTCTTTCTCGACGAGCGCGAGCAAGTCAAACGGCATCTGATTGTCGCCGCCCCACGGAAAGTAAGAGAGTGTATCGTCAACGATGGTCGGCACCATGTCAACGTCTTCTTTGAAAACGGAAGCCGAGTTGACAGTGAACGCAGCGCGGGCCTCGAAGCCCGGAAGCGTCTCGACGGAGTTAAAATTGAGGTCGGAAAAAGATAAGTCCATAACTTGCTGAGATTTTCAGCGAAGTTATGGACTATATGAGGTGCGCGAAAAGACGCTTATTTTAAGCGTTCGTCAAGCCATTTGTAAACGAGTTCCTTAACACCCATCGGGAAGCTGTGGGTACCTCCACCTTCTTCAAAAAGTAATGTAGATATATCATTACCCTTATTTTCATTGATGTAAGACTGCTTGAAAAATTCCATTTCATCAGCTGTAACTTTATCATTGGGATCTGGTTGCCCATTACCCCATTGATGTGCACCTTGTGAAATGAAAAATGAACGAGGAGCTATCTTTGCAATATAATCGTGGGTGTCGATACCATAGTTTACACTATTGGGAAGTGCAAGTGAGCCAAAAACTCCACCAGGGCGCTTATAATCCCAGTAACTGTTTATTTCAGAAGTTCCGCAGTTGGCAACAGCAGCTTTAATTCGTGTATCAAAGAATACGAAAAATGACATTACATTAGCTCCGGCTGAATGACCTATTGCACCGATGTTATCAATATCGACTTCCGGGAGCGAAACCAGAACATCAACAGCTCGCGACAAATCATAAGCTTCTTTGCCCCAACAGTTTCTTCCTTCTGAAAGTAGTACACCGTTACGCTTTAACCAAGAATACATATCTCTTTCTTGATCAACTTCTGACAAATCGCCCCAATCTTGGCACGTTTTTCTCCTATCAGCGTGATAATATCGGTCAGGACAAATTACAACGTAGCCACGTTCAAACAGCTCTTTGCCGTAAAACATTGTACTATCTCCCATAAGTCCTGCCGGTTCAGCCTTTCCAATATGGAAATTTACATCATCTTGATGTATCGCTACGATAGCAGGTCGTTTTTCTTTATTGGTTATATTAGGAATGAAGAGATAGGCATATCCCCAATCATCAGGAGTATTAAGTTTAGGGTTGCCCGGTTCAATTAAATATTTGATTTTATATCTTTTTCCGCCATTTAGGGATTCAGTTTCCAAGGTGTCAACATTGAGTTGTTGACGAACTGGCATTTCTCCTAATAATTGTGTAAGAATTTCTTTCGTAGGTCTCTCCGCATAGGACATAAGCGAAACTATCAGAGATAAGAGTAAGAATATTTGTTTCATTTGAGATAATCTGTTTTTTTGGGGCAAAGGTACAAATTTTCAGTGGAATAAGTGTGATAAATTGCTACAAAAAAACTTCGAGGTCGTTTACGCGGAAGATGCAACAGTCGCGAATCTTGCGACACTCGCCGGAGGAAAGTATCTTTACGTTCCTCCAACCTCCGTAAAAATTGTATCGCAGGGAGATACAATTTCGGAGTTCGAGTATGCTCCCATCAGACTTCCACACGTGTAAGTCTATGGGGTCGCCACTATTCAATATGTGGCGAGCGGTGGAAATATGAATAGATCTTGACATATTGAATAGTGTTAGAGCCGTCGGATTTGCGGTCGGTCGTTTTGCCTGCGGCACCGCGCACCGGCTTTCAGCCGACATGCGCTAAACGCCGACGCGCGAATATCGACAGGGTCGCCGGAGTTGAGCATGGTGCGAGCGGTAGATATGTGTATCGAGCGAGCCATTGCGATAAGTACAAAGTACGAGTTATGAGTTACGAGATTAGGAGTAAACGAGATTGTAAGGTTCTGTGAAAATGGCGCGAGAGGCAGACAGGCGCACAATCGGGCGGTTGTCTGTATATCGCCATGTGAACTTTACGGTGTTAAGTTTCTCGTCGCCGTCCTGAATTTCGCAGGTTGCATCGGTAATGAGTATCGGGGCGAGAACGAGCGGGTCATAACTGTTGGTCGGATCCGGCTCGATTAGGAACACATCGTGCGACGAAAAGAGTTGGTCTATCCACCCAGCTTCGTCAGAAGTCAGCGGTCCGGCCTCCACCTCGTAGGTCTTGGTCGTGGACTGGTTGTAGAACCGCGAGCTGCCGTTTATGATGGCGAGGGAGCGGTCAACGTCCGTCTTTGCGGTGGTTGCCACCGGCAAAGTGGCCCAGTCCCAAACGTTGAAACAGTTGCGAAAATAGAACGTCTCGCGGTCGTCAAGAGAATAGTCAACGAAGCATGAGATTGACCGCTGACCGCAACGGACTGTGAACGACAGCAGCGTAATGTCGTCCGGTCTTACGGCGGCGAATGAAGCGGCGTCGGCAATAATCGAGGACAGCGATATATTGAGCTGTATTATGCCTGTCGAGTCGGCGATTTTACTTATATCAGAGGTGTATGGATGACGATAGAGGGCTTCCGAGTCCTTCTTACGGAACGTATGAGCGATGAAATAATCGATGCTCTCCCCCTTTTCAGCGTAGAAGAAAAGGGAGAGCGTGGAGCCGGGAGCGACACGGCGCATGGAGAGCGTGGTAAGGAAGTTCTCTTTGAGGAATGTGGGAATATCCGTGCAGACCGTGAAGCGGTCGCAATAAAGGATATGAAGCACACAAGAATCCGCCTTGTTGTTGACGGAGTCGGTAAAGACCCGCAGGGTAAAGTCGGCGCATGATTGGCCCGACTTGTTCATCTCGGCCTCGATAAGCGAGCCGAGATCATAGAGCGTTACATAACCGCCGTGGGCGTAGTAACGCTCCGAGAGTATGACGATGCCGCCGGTGGCGGTCAGCGTAACATCGACATATTCCCCCTCGACGGCGACGGTGATTTCACCGACAGCCGAAGAAAGGATAATGCCCTGGGGCTTGTATGTAATCCGGTGTGCCATGCCGCAAAGTTAACTTTGCAGTCGTGGCCGATAAAAGACAGTTAGAAAGCGGTCAACCCCGGAGGGTCAACCGCTACACGGACGGTTTGGAGAAGTCATTTCTCCAGATGGTCGGGACGGAAGTCCGGCGCGTCGGGGTCGATGCCTCGCGCGATG
The DNA here is from genome assembly GCA_019416425.1 of Bacteroidales bacterium. GTDB lineage: Bacteria > Bacteroidota > Bacteroidia > Bacteroidales > Muribaculaceae > Lepagella. Next base: position 2,860 of record DXXK01000022.1, on the reverse strand, counting down.
TACTTCGAGCGTAGGGCGTTGTGCGCCTGAATGACTATCTGATTGATGACGCGGAAGTGCAGGTCTTCAATCAGTAGAGCCATCTGCTCGCTGTGGCTCGGATACTGCGAGCCGAAGCCGTAATTTATTGTTCGCGCTGCATCGAGAATAACTTGCAGCTCTTGTTCGGTAAATTTGTTGTAGTCTATTTCCATTGCTTCGGATGTTAGAGGGTGAAACATTCGTGATTGTTGTTGTCGATATGGAAGATGGAGAGCGTATAATTCTCGCAACCTTTTCGGAACTCGACTTTTATAAAGTCCTCGCCGTCGCGCCAGCAGTAGTAAAGGGCCGTACGCATCGCGTCAGTATCGTTGTCGGCATAAAAGGTCCAATGACCTTGTTTTGTGTAGCATATATATTCGTACATCGTTGTGAGAATTGGAGGTTTGACAATCGGGAGAGAGAAGCGAGAGGGTTTTAACCCTCCCGCTGAGCCTCGAACTGGAGGCGTTCGTAGATGTTCTGGGAGATAGTCGCTCCGTAGCGGGCTTTGAGCAGGTGCATGTAGCGCATCGCGCTTTTGGCCGTCTTGCATCCGCATCCGACGTTGTCCTTTGGGGCCACGCCCTTGAAGTAGACGTACCAGCGGTTGAACTTGCGCTGTGCCACGATGAGCTTGGGAGTTGTTGCCGGAACAGTCTCGACGGCGGGAGCAGCGGTTTGAGCGACTTTCTTTTCTGCGGATTTTTTAGTTTTCTTTGCCATGATCTTGAAGTATTTGGGGTTAATGATGTGAGCCGAGGCTCTTAATTTTTACATTGCAATAATTGGGAGAACTGAGGAAGTGAGCGAAGCAAAAATTTTAAGTAAAATTTTAAGGCCGTGGCCGGTCAATACTACCTGTAAGGTGGAGATTGATAAAAATTTATGAAGATAATCCCGGAGGGCCTGTTTTGCGTTGAACGGTCAGTCCTACCTTTGCTAATGGAAAAATAGACCTCGGTTCACGTCCCCGAATACGGAAAAGGCAAACAGAAAACTGACCGCAGAAATATCGCTCAAACCGCCCCGCCGGAGAGCCCCGGCAATGACTCCGCACTCGTCGCGGCTGCAAGTGAAACGGTGCGGATACCGAGGGTGTGGCAAGGACAGTCGGGGTGCGGATGAGGCCGGAAGCGGCGCTATATGTTCATGCGCCCGATACGGAGCAGACTCCGGAACTCCGAACTCCCCCGGGATTCGAGTCAAGCGGCGGTGTCCGTCGCTCCCGGAGGTCAGACCTCCCGAACAACGATGCACACCTGCCGACACAAAACGGCAAACTGGACATGCCGACGGCTGATGCGATGCGTCCGGCCTCATAGACGGCGCGGTTATGGCGAGGATAAAAGTCGAGTTATGAAATGCGGAATGCGCTCGTGTATTACCGACAACGGCAATCACGTTTCACCCTCCCGAAGCAATGAGAATGACACGGACAATCCGAACAAGAGCGGCAACCTTGATGCGGAGCGGTCAGCTCGGATGGCCGACAGGCACCTGCCCGCAGCACAACGATTGCGTAGGGCCTGACCGCCCAATCCCCGGCTTAGAGCGGTGGCGGAGAGCCGGTAGACAACCGATAGCGGAGACAACGGCGACTGATGAACAAAGAGAAAGGCTGCCCCGGCGGACAGCCTGCCCTTTGAGGGAGGAGGATTTTACCAACCTGCGAAGCAGCCCTGAACCATCGTGTAATCGACGTTGTCGTACTGGGATGCTGCGATTTCCTGAGCTTCCTCGGCGGTACGGGCTTCGACTTCTTCAGTGTAGCTTTCGCCGTCGAAAGTGATTACTTCTACCGAGAAGTATTTGAGCTTGCGGTTGGAGTTGAGAGAGCTGCCGAATATGTTCATTACGTGGGTCATGATTTTGAAGTTTTAGAGGGTTTTTACTGTGCGCCGGGGCGCGTTTGATTTTTACGTGCAATAAGGAGGGAAGCTGTTTGAGACCGAACAAAAATTTATAGAGAATTTTAAGCGTAGCGTCTAAAAATGAGGCCTGTACCATTTTTCGTAAAATTGTCGTATAAATAGGCGGAGCCGGTTTTAGAGAGCCGGAGGGAAGTCGAGTTGGCGACCTAACTTTGCAAAGTGAAATATCAGGCGTGTTCCGAGCGTGCTATCAGGAAAGTTCCTCGCGAAACGTCCCGGCAAAATCGTAATCCACGTAACCTGCAAGGCATATTTGGCGGTGAACGCCGACCGCTCCGCTCAAAATACACATCTACACTGTGAAGTAATCACTCGATGGCAAAGCGGAGCACAGACACCGTGAAGCCCGTGCCGAGGAAGCATAGAAAAGGAAATCGCCTCAGTACGAGTCGATGGAGCAGATGGTTCAGAGTTTCAGTTGGTAAAATCTCCCTCAAAGGGCAATGAAGAACGGTAACGGCTTATTCTGGAAATGAAAGCCATTGTCGGAACACCGCCGCATAAAAAAAGCGAGCCTCGGATCCACAAAGTGGTGCCGAAGCTCGCTGTATGAGTTAGCGATTGAAGCCTTCCGGTCGAGACCTTAGGCTCGATTTACGAAAGCGCGGCGGCGGTGCCGCAACTCTATTGATTATTCCAGTCTAAATTTGGATTGTATCTTCTAAAAATCTCAATCATAAGGTCATAATCATCCCTTTTCATTCCTCCGGGATATTTTGGGTTTCCATTAAACCATATGATTTTTTTAAGGAAGTCGATAAGATGTTCAATTTCTAATTTACAACCATAAAATTTATTATGCTTACGCAAAATCCGAATATTCTCTAATTCTTGTTTATGTATTTGGCAATTATATATAAATTCTTCCTCTTTCCAATTTTTGGATTCCTCAAAAAAATCAAGGA
>DXXK01000021.1 GCA_019416425.1 Bacteroidales bacterium | reverse complement strand
GTGCCATTCTCCTGATAGCCAATCCGGAGAAGTAAAGGTTTCTGCAGTTTTAACCAGGTATAAATCCGGTTAGTGGAAGTAGTTGAGGAGGTCGATGACCAGGCGGACGTCGGAGTGGGACATGGCGGGAGAGATGGGGAGCGACAGCTCCGTGGCGTGGATGGCTTCGGTGACGGGCAGGGACAGCCCGGACCATTCACGGTAACATTCCTGACGGTGCGGAGGAATGGGATAGTGGATCAGCGTCTGCACGCCGTTGTCGGCAAGATACCGTTGCAGTTCGTCGCGGCGTCCGCAACGGACGGGGAAGATATGGTAGACGTTGCCTCCAGGTTCGCCTCGGTCCGGTAATGTTATCAGCGGATTCTTTATCTCGGTCAGGTATAGCTCGGCAATCTCGACGCGGCGGCCATTGTCGGCATCAAGGTACCTGAGTTTCACATCCAGGACGGCGGCCTGGATCTCGTCCAGACGCGAGTTGCGTCCGGTGTACTTGAACACATACTTGCGAGTGGAACCATAGTTGGCGATGGCGCGTATAGCCTCGGCCAGTTCATCATCATCGGTGGTGACCGCGCCGGCATCGCCCAGGGCACCGAGATTCTTGCCGGGGTAGAAGCTGTGCGCGGCTGCCAGCCCCAGGCTTCCCGTGCGGCGGCCACGGAACCGGCAGCCATGCGCCTGCGCGTTGTCCTCCAATAGAGCGAGGTTGTACTCACGGCAGATGTCGCCAATCCGGTCCGTGCAGGCGCAATGACCGTATAGATGCACCAGCATCACCGCACGCGTGTGTGGGGTAACGGCATCACGCATACGCTCGCCGTCAAGCTGCATGGTGACCGGATCCGGTTCTACCAGCACCGGCTTCAACCCGTTCTCGGTTATGGCCAGGATGGTTGCAATGTAGGTGTTGGCAGGAACGATGACCTCGTCGCCGGGATTTATCCGGCCGGTCTCGATCATGGCGCGTAGAATCAGTATCAAGGCGTCCAGACCGTTGGCGACACCGATGGCGTGACGTGTGCCGATAAATTCGGCATAATGGCGTTCGAAACCGGCCACCGACTGCCCCTGGAGATACCATCCCGAGTCCACCACGCGTGTCGCAACATCGCGGATCTCATCGCCATGCAACGCCGTGACTGCCTTGAGGTCCAGAAACTTAACTTTCGGTTCCATTCTTAATGCTCTTGTATTCCAGATATTCCGGATAGTCATAGATATAGTCCTCCGGATCGTAATGCGCAGAAGCCAGCACCAAACATACGGCGCCGGACGAGAAATCCTCCAGCGTACGCCAATAACCCGGCGGAATATAGAGGCCCAGCCAGGGATGGTTCAGAAAGAAACTGCGTTTGGTACGACCGTTGTCCAGGACCACGGTGAAACTGCCGGCCACTGCCACAATCAGCTGTCGCAATGTCTTGTGGGCATGTCCGCCACGGCTTTCGCCTCCGGGTACGTCGTAGATGTAATAGACTCTTTTTATATCGAACGGCGCATGTCCCTCCCCCTCGATAAAGGAGAGATTGCCACGGCGGTCCTCAACCTTAGGCAATTCAATTATATGCGGTATCTCCATATTGATATAACCTTTTGAGTCGCCTTTTTATTATAAAGAATGCCCCGTTCCCCGGAGGGAATGGAGCATTACGTTCAGGAATCTCGGAAATATCATTCCGACAGCTCGTCATCGTCGTCCAGCTGCGAGAGGATGCTGTCCTCCTCCTGGAGCTCCTCGTAACGCTGGCGGAAGCGGCGCTTGCCCACCACAACCATCTGCAGTCCGGTCTCCAGCAGGAACGCCAGGTCCTGGGGAGACTTGAAGAAGAATTCGGCCGCCACGATCAGGTCCTTGTCCTCGTCCAGGTACAGCTTGGCCTGCAGCAACGCCGCGTTCAGGTCGTTGCAGGCCCGAAGCGCGCGTTCCAGCTGCTCGTCGTCCTCGGCGGTGTACGAGCCGCTCAACGTCACCGCGATGGCGTTGCCATCCTCGCCTCCATTGACGTTGATCTGCACATAACTCATCTGGTAACGTATCACCAGACTGTTCTCTCCCTCCTGGACCACAGGAAACTTCCATGTCTCCAGTACTCCCTTGATCAGATCCTTAGTTGCCATTGTCCTCTCCGTTTATGATTTTGTGGAAATTGATGGTAGACACAGCCAGCACGCGGATCATGTGCTCCACCAGGTCGTCGGTAGGCTCCTCCTGGCCCAGGTAGTGCTGGTAGTTGAGCCACACCTGCTTGTCGAACATGATGTGGGGCTGCACGTACTTCATGCGGCCGCTCAGCTTCACCATGGCTTCCAGTACGGCCACACGGTTCTCCTCGGTGATGTCGAAGATGTTGGGGGCGATCAGGGTCAGGCAGTCGGTGTCGGTGTCATCGTCCACAGGGTAGAGCACCGACAATCCCTCGTACTCGAAGCGGTAGCCGAAGCCTTCCAGCTCCTCGGGGATGAACCCCAGCGAGCTCAATACGTTCAATACACTCTCTTTCTTCATATTATCTCTTGGTTAAGGTTTTGATTATCGAATCAGTGCAGGAACCCCACCTTGGCGTGGCCGTTGTCGTCGCGGCTCTCCATACGGTCCTTCAGCTTGAGGAATTCCTTGCGCTGGGCCTCGGACACCGAAGGATTGGTGGTCCTGGCAACCTCCAGGATGTTGGCCATCGAGATCGGCAGCGGTTCCTTGAGTTCCTTGTCCAGCGTCTCCTCGAAGCAACGGCGCGAGACTTCCTCGACGATGTAGGCGATGTCGCTGCAGGTGTAGTTCTCGGTGATGTCGGCCAGGCTCTCGTAATCGATGTCGGACGCCACCGGACGGTTGTCCAGGCTGAGGCGGAACAGTTCCTTGCGGGCCTCGAAGTCGGGGAGCGACACATAGACTGAACGGTCTATGCGGCCCTTCCGCAGCACCGCAGGGTCGATCCGCTCGGGGCGGTTGGATGTGCACAGGCAGTATACGCCGCGCTCCGCGCAGTTGTTGAGCTGCACCAGCATCTCGTTCACCTCGCCGGCCTGGTTCTCCTGCATTGTGCCGTCCCGTTTGGGCACGAAGGCATCGAACTCATCGAATATCAGTATCATCGGACCGTTCTTCTCGGCGTCGGCGAATGTCTCGGCTATCTTCTGCTGGGTGCCGTGCACATAGATCGACCCTAAGTCCGACGGGCGGACTATCTTGTACTTCAGTCCCGACTCGCGGGCGGCATGCTCGGCGATGAATGTCTTCCCGCAGCCCTGGGGGCCGTACAGCAGCGTGGCGTTGCTCGGCTTGATGCCGTAGGTCTTGGCGACCTCCGGATTACGGACAATCCTGATGAAGTCACGGCGGAACAGCGCCTTGAGCTCGGCCATGCCGGCCATTTCCTCGAAGCCGCCTCCGTTGCCCGGATTGGTCCTTACGGAGGAGTGCTCCTGACGCGCGGTCTCGTTGAGCGCTTTCTCTCCTGCGGAACGCTGGTCGACGGTCTTCCCGCTGTCGGCGTCAAGTTCCTTACGGGCGATCTTGCGGATGAATTCACTGAAGCGTTCCATGCTGCCGAAACGGTTGCCTGGAATCTCGGCCGTGGCCTTCTCAAGTACCGACTTGGTCACCTTGGGCAGATGGCTGTCGGCGTGGCGCCACATGGCCTGGCGGTAGTCAGCGCCAGACATGGTCGGCAGCATGTCGCGCATGCCCTGCTCGTCGTCCGGCTCCAGTCCAATGTCGGCAGGTTCCGGCTTGCCGGTCAGCATCATCAGCAGCATCAGGCCCAGGGCATAGATGTCCTGACGGTAGCCATAGATGCCGTTGCGCGTCTCGGGAGCCTGGAACCGCCAGTCCATGCTGTCAGCATCCATCGGCGGCTCGCCGCCGCAGATCCCCCCGATGTTGCTGAGTCCTGTCAGGTATGCCCCCTTCATATCGCCTGTGTGGGCATAGGACAGCAGCAGGTTGGAGGGACAGATGTTGTAGTGGCCGCCGCCATGGGTGTGGCGTGCAATCCGTATCATAACCTCCATGATGTCAAGCATCGCGGTGTATGCCTCTCTGGGAGTCAGGGTTTTCCTCAGTTTGAACTCGTCCTGCAGGGTCATGCCCGTGATGTGTTCCTGAGCCATCCAGGCGTAACGGTTGCCGTCGCGGGCCTCGATTCCCGAACCCAACAGTCTGGGAATGCCCGGCATGTAGGAATCCTCCCTGGCATAGCGCCGGATGAACCGAAGCTCCGCGATGCGGTCAAGCTGATCAGCGGAGTCCCGTTCATCCTCATGGTTGCTGCCTGTGGAATATCTCGGGGCCGAAAGGTTAAAGACAGTCATCACCGCCATGCCGCCGTCGGCGTCGCGGGCCAGATACACCTCGCGCTCGCCGTCATGATGGCAGCTCATCCGGTAATCCATCCGGTAGCCGGCGAATTCCGTATTCTCAAGTTTCATCGGTGTGTCCTGCATGTCGTTGATTTTTATTAGTCCGTTCCTTACCCTTACGAAGATAGAGATACGGACATCCCCATTTATCTATCATTCCAAGTATGAATTATATGTGTTAATTTTATCTGTGCCTTACGTTAATAAACGACACACTTAAGCGTTATACATTAAGAAAAAGTATGAAATTACAGTAAAACTCAAAGGAAAATAATGAGAAAATCAGTGATTCTGACGGCACTTCTGGCCGTGACACTTGGCCTGGGAGGCTGCGTGTCGAACAAGAAATACCAGGAGCTCCAGATGGAGTACCAGTCCACGCGCGACGGTCTGCTGCAGTGCAACACCGAGTCGAAGTCGATGACCTATGTGATCGCCGACCTGAAGAAGCAGAACGAGGAGCTGAAGAAGTCTCTTCAGGACATGAAGTCTACGCTGGACCAGAGCATGGCCAACAACCAGCAGGGCAACGTGAACATAGCCAAGCTGGTGGACGAGATCAACGCCAGCAACAAGTACATCAAGGAGCTGATATCGGCCAAGTCCAAGAGCGACTCGCTGAACATTGCCCTGACCAACAAGCTGACCCGCTCACTGACCAACGACGAGCTGAAGGATGTGGACGTGAAGGTGCTGAAGGGCGTGGTCTATATCTCGCTGGCCGACAACATGCTGTTCAAGTCGGGAAGCTACGAGATCAGCGACCGCGCCATGGAGACGCTGTCCAAGATCGCCAAGATCATCAAGGACTACTCGGACTACGATGTGCTGGTGGAGGGCAACACGGACAACGTGCCCATCTCGCGTCCCAACATCCGCAACAACTGGGACCTGTCGGCTCTGCGCGCCAGCAGCGTGGTGCAGTGCCTGCAGGATGACTTCGGCATCAATCCCGCGCGCCTCACCGCCGGCGGCCGCGGCGAGTTCAACCCCATCTCCGACAACAACACCGAGGTGGGCAAGCAGCGTAACCGCCGCACGGAAATCATCATTACTCCCAAGCTGGACCAGTTCCTGGACCTGATCGACCAGGCTCCGCAGGAGGACTGATGCCCTGGCAATTTGCTACAGAATTTCTGAAATTCTGTCAAAATGATAAAAAGATGCGCAGACAGACCGTTTGCGCATCTTTTTTATGGCCTTTTTTAGATTTTTTTGTAAAAACAGCATGTTTTCTACAAATAAATTACATTTTGTTTGTAATTTAAAAATATTTTGTTAATTTTGCCATCGAATTTAGGGTATTTAACTTTTTCGGTAAACAATAACCCTGGATTTGATGACAAATTACCACTATAGTCAAGAGAGGCCTTGCAATCCCGAGGATGTTCTGTCCCGTACGGTGATGGCGGTGGCAGGAGTCATCATTGGAATAATAACACTATGCACTAACGCTGCTAAAGTATGGTAGCAGTTCCGTTTCGGACACCGGCCCGGAACAAAGCGTTAGCCTATGGGTCTAATAGTGTACCGAGTCATCGGTTACTTTCAGATGATATGTGATATGGTAATATATAAGTTGCAGAATCCAATAGCAGATGATTCTTTTAGCAAGTCATTCAGCATAGAAAGACGTTGATTCATCCTAATTTTACAACAAAGAGGCCAGTCGGGGAGACTCGCCTCTTTTTTCGTATATATCCTGTATTTACTGATACTTGTAATACAAAGTCTTTTTGGTTTTGGTTGGAATGCCGGAATGTGTTAATTTTGTTCATGGAATTAAAGATTTTCGAAACAGTAGACGAGGAAAGATGCTTAAAGGACGCACGAATATTGACATAAGCCGTGATTGCGGTTACCTGATGAGGGGGATGGCTATTATTGCAATTGTACTTCATAATTTCTGTCATATTATACCTGGAGTGACATTGGAAAATGAATTTGATTTCCATTCATCCAACATTACAAATCTGACTGCGGCCAAAGAAACCATACTGCAATGGGTGTTTGATGTTCTCTCATTCTTTGGCTGGTATGGCGTGCCGGTATTCATGTTTCTGACGGGATATGGTCTGGTGATGAAATATGAGCGAAATAAGGTGCCGCTTTCCATAGGCAGATTTCTGGCTAATAATTTCCTTAAGCTTTTCTTCCTGATGCTGCCTGGGGTAATGACATTGATGGTTTTCACATTAGCCATAGCTTTGCCTCATGGCCATATAGGTTTTCTCTGGATTTCGGACTATATATTCCAGCTCACCATGCTTCCGGATCTGATTTTTCCCTGGTGGCCACCGAATCCCGGTGTATTCTGGTACTTCGGATTGACAATGGAATACTATATAATCTATGCATTTTTGATATATGGAAAGCCGCGTTGGTGGATTTGGGTGATTGTTGCCTTATCCATATTCTTGATTCTTGCAGCTAATCACGAATCCGGAATCAGACGCAATGGTTTGGATACGCCATAATGCCACCGGCTGGGCATCGGTATTTGTCATGGGAATATTGTATGGCCATACACGCTACGTCGGTTGCGGCATAGTATCGGCGGTTGTAGTTCTGTCATTGTTGTTGATATTACCCTCCATATTGAATCCAGTTACATGGCAATTCTCCATACTGGCATGTGTGGTCATTTCCATCTTCATAGCCCGATGGTCGATGTTGATGCCTGGATGGCGGCAACTCTGGATCTGGATTGGACGTTTGAGTCCTATGATATTTGTAGCTCATCCGGTGGCCCGTACCGTCATATTGAGAATTTTCAAACCGGAGTCACCATCGGTTATTCCTCTGGTGGCATATCTGGGCCTTACTTTCATCCTGGCACTGATTTTCCGCATTTTTATCAACGCATGTTATCGCCGGCACCTGTCTCATTTTACGGAAATGCAGAGCCTACGGGTCGAAAAGGATGGAACATCAGGAATCCGATAAGTAAGAGTAAAAGAAAATGGCGACCTCCATCCGGAAGTCGCCATTGTGGTAATGGGGTTAGAGGTAGTGGATTACAAGCAGGTGAGTTTGAATTCATTGCCGTTGAATTTGCCGGTCAGCTCGTTGCCGTTGATCTTGATGTCGGTTATCTTCTGCTCCATGGCGCCCATGGACTGCTTGGTCTGCTCCATGATGGCCTGTGTGGTAGCGGCATCGACTCCATCCACCTCGAATACCGGGAAGTTTAAGTCCTTGGCATCGAACTTGAAGGTCAGCGTGTTGTTCTGGAACGTATACTTACATACACCTTCGCCCTGCATCTTGATGCGCGGTGCGGTCGATGAGTTCATGTCCATGACCTGCTTCATGTTGCCGTCTGCCTTGAACTCGTAGGTGGTCACTACCTTGATGCCGCTCTCATCGACAACCTGCTGCCATTTGCCAAGCAGGGAATCAGCAGCGCTCATCGTGAAGCTCATCACGACCAGCATCACCGCAGCGTGCAGAGACGCATTGTGGCCGACATAATTTTCTTCATAGTCTTTAAATTTTAAAATGATTGTTTCCCCACAACAATTACAAAATATTTCCCGATTCGCAATAGTATTCCGGGATTGTCCGTGCCTTGCAGTTTCATACATGGCGTAAATTTTGTAACTTTGCGGGCGAAAGTCAAAGTGAAACGTAGTTGGTTTGAGACGAAGCGAGTTTGAAAGGGAGTTCCGCAGACTGTATGTGCCGCTTGGCATGTACGCGTTGCGGATGGTCGGAGACACCGATGTCTCCGAGGACCTGGTGCAGGATGCCTTCCTTAAGGTCTGGGTCTACATGGAGGATGGAGGTAATGTCCGGAACCTTACCGCCTTCATGTACCGCGCGGTGCGCAACGCCTGCGTCTCATATCTCCGCGGCCTTCACGACACGGTGAGTCCGGATGACATGCCCGAGATGGCCGACGAGGATTCCGATGTAGGCCGCGACGAGATCGATACCTCCTTCCGCGACGCCCGGATCTGGCAGGCCATCGATGCGCTGCCCGAGCGCTGCCGCCAGGTGTTCCTGCTCAGCAAGCGCGACGGCCTATCCAACGAGGAAATAGCCGGGGAACTCGGAATCTCCATCAAGACCGTCAAGAACCAGATGACCAAGGCTTTCGCACGTCTTCGTGATGCCCTCGACACCCGCCACAGACCGTTCTTCCTGCCGTTCCTGTGAATTTTTTGCAAAAAGAATAGGACCTTTCCGAGACTGTAGCGTCAATATGGCAAATTGAAATCTGATTATGGACAACAAGGACATTGATTTTGTAGCACGACGTTACCGGAAGGGAAAATTCTCGGTCCAGGCCGGCTGGCGCAGGTTAGGCATAGGCGCCTCGGTCCGGACATTCCGTTACCGTGTGGCTGCAGCCGTGGCCGCAACCGTCATACTGTCCGCTACAGCCGCTATCGTATATAGGGAAACCCACTCGGTTGACTCCGTGAAACCAGACCAGCCTGTTCCGGTCCAGGCCGTCAGCCCGCTGGCTCAGGTCAAGGTGATTGACTTCGAGAATGCCCCGCTGCCCGAAGTAGTCAAGAAGATCGAGTCCACCTACAGCGTCAAGGTCAAGAAACTGCCCGAATCGCCACAGGACTATAAGCTGTCGCTGCATTACGAGGGAACTCCTAAGGACCTGATCCAGGTGATCAACGAGATCTTAGGAACCAAGATGACCGTAGCCGAGAAATGACCATGAGACGTATTGTGATCCTTATGGCGGTCCTGGCGATCGGGACCGTTGTCGGCATGGCGCAGAAGGTGACGATCCGAGCTGTTGACCGTCCTGCGGCCGAGGTGTTCCGCAGCATCGTCGAGCAGACGGGCAAGAACTTCGTATACTCCTCCGACCTGCTGGAAGGGATGCGGGTGTCGGTGGATGTAAGCCGCAAGCCGCTGAGGCAGGCCCTGAACGTCATGTTCCGTGGCACGGGTATAGAATATAAGATCAAGGGCCGTAACATAATCCTGACCCGGAAGGTTCAGGCCAAGGAAATAGCGAAACCCAAAGCCGGTAATGTAACGGCGATGGCCCCGGGGACGCGGGCCGAGGTGCCGACCGTGCTGCAGGAAGTGGTGGTGACCTCGCGTCTTGAGGCCCCGGCGGTGCAGACTGCCGAGATCGGCGCCAAGAAACTTACGGCCGAGGAGATCCGCAAGGTGCCGGTGATGTTCGGCGAGAACGACGTGATCAAGGCGCTGCAGATGCAGCCCGGCATCAGCGGTGGTGGCGAGGGTCTGGCTGACATGCACGTGCATGGCGGAAATGCCGACGAGAATATGCTGATGCTGGACAACGTCCCGCTGTATCAGGCCAATCACTTCGCCGGGCTTTTCTCGGCGTTCAATGTGGAGGCCATCCGTTACATCGACTTCTTCAAGTCCTCCATTCCGGCCAAATACGATGGACGGCTCTCCTCCTTCCTGGATGTCAGGACTAAAAGCGGCTCGCTGCAGCGTCATCACGGCTCGTTCCGTCTGGGTCTGACATCGGGCGCCTTGGATATAAGCGGCCCTATCGGACGAAAGACAACCTATATGGTGGCGTTGCGGCGGTCCTGGTACGACTTGCTGACAATACCTCTGTTGGCGATTGCCAATCATTATGCCGAGGAGGGTGAAAAGTTTAATTTCCAATATGCCTTCATGGACCTTAATGGAAAACTAACCCATCGTTTCAACGACCGGGCGACAGGTTTCGCCAGTGTCTACTTTGGCAATGACCTGTTTAGGACAAGCTACAGGAATAATTATAATAATGATAGGTGGGAACTCAATGTGGATGAGGATGACGGTAAGTTCAATATGCATTGGGGTAACCTGATGGCACAGCTTGGATTCAATTACCGCCTGACAGATGCCCTCTCTGCGGAGTTCACGGCATCATATACCCGGTTCTTTTCCAATATGGGAATGCATTCGCATGAGATGTACAAGGATCAGGATGGCTCGTATGAGTCGAGTGCTAAAGTGAAGACAAGAAATAATATCGATGACCTGATATTCCGTGGTGATTTTGAATGGCAACCGAATGAATCCAACCGAGTTCGGTTCGGTGCAGGATATACGTTACACCACTTCCTTCCGCAACGTACGTCACGTAACTCAACAATCAACGACACGTCCGTCATGATGCGGGACTCAACAAGTTCCTACACCGCCAACGAGGTTAATCTATACATCGAGGATGACTGGCACATTAACGACCGTTTTCATTTGAACGCCGGCATACATGCCTCGCTGTTCAACATAGGCGGTAAGACGCATTACGGAATAGGTCCACGTCTGTCGTTAAGTTATACTCCCGCCGACAACTGGGCTGTGAAGGCATCCTATAGCCGTACGACGCAGTATGTCCATCAACTGTGCGAAACCTATCTGTCGCTACCTACTGACCAATGGGTACCCATTTCAGGTAAGATGAAACCCCAGACCGCCGACAAGGTTTCGGTAGGCGGATACTGGCAGACGCAGGACGGCATGTATGCTGTATCTCTGGAGGGCTATTATAAGTACATGCGGAACTTAGTCGATTACCGAGATGAGTATTACCTGATATCACCGGTGGATATGTGGAACCGCCGGCTGTGTAGCGGCAAGGGTACGGCCAAGGGGATAGATTTCAAGATCGAAAAGACCGCGGGAAAAATTACCGGTCATATAGCCTATTCCCTGGCCTGGGCCGACCGCACATTCCCTGACAAGAACGGCGGCGTGACGTTCCCGGCACGGTTCGACAACCGCCATACCATAAAGGTACAGCTCAACTGGAATGTCAGTCGCAAGGTGCAGCTCGGCGCAACGTGGACCGGCCATTCAGGAAATCGGTTCACATTTCTGCCACAGGTCTGGGAAAGTCCCAATTTCGACAACAGGTGGTACGCCGATGAGATTCCGCTGAAAGCCAAGATCAACAACTACCAGTTACCGTTCTATCATCGTCTGGATCTGTCCTGTACTGTCCGAAACCGTCGCGGTTACTGGAATTTCAGCCTGTACAATGCTTACTGTAAGATGAATACGGTCGCTATCGTCAAAGGTCATGACAAGAATGGTAACCCGGTATATCAAAAATTAGGATTTCTTCCAATAATTCCTTCAATTTCATACACATGGCAATTTTGAAACGAATACATATCTTAACTCTATCTCTTGCGCTTTCCTTGTTCCTGACAGGATGTCTTCAGGAATTTGAGCCCGATGTAGACACTACTCCCGTACTGTGTGTCAACTCTCTGATTCTCCCCGGAGAGCCGATAGAGGTAAAGGTGACTCACAGCTGGATGTACAGTAATTCCATCAGGCATAATTATACCAATGCCGGACAGACGGTCGATAACATTGTCGATGATGCCAGAACATACATCTATGTCAACGGAGAACTTAAATCCGAGGACTATTTACCCGTGGAGGGGGACAGCATTCATATAGTGGTGGAAAGCGCCAAATACGGCAAGGCTGATGCATCTGTGAAAGTACCGGTCGCAGTGCCGCTTTCAATCAGCGATGTGGTGCCGCGTATCACCGATGTTTGGAATGATCCGGATTATGCCATGAAGGCTACCCTGCGGTTTGCCTTGTGGACACATATCGAGATAGGTCGTACGCCATCGGAAGTGTCATACTTCCAATTGAATATCGATGGATATGACTATAAAGACGAGAAGTTTTATTATGAGCTTTTAGGGACGGGATTCTTAGGCCCTGGATGGATAGATCAGTTTCCATATGAAATGTTTCATTTTGCCGGCCTTGACAGTGATCAGGATCCGATTTTAAAAGAATATATCACGGTTACCGATGAGGCCGTTGGAGCCGGTTCGTTATTGGCATTCACGAACCGACATTTTCAAGGAGAAGGGTATGGTTTCAACGCGTTGTTCAATGGCAATTATCTCAGTGTCTGGAATGACAAGTATGATCCGGAACTATTTGATTGTAAAGTAGTCTTTAGTTTGAAGACAGTTTCACAGAGTTTATTTAACCATACCTTGTATGAATGGGTGCTGGAAGATGGTTTTGTCGGACAGGTCGAGGACACGGGTCTGGCCGATCCGATCTGGGGCTACAGCAATGTCTCGACCGGCGCCGGTGTGGTGGCGGCATGTTCTGAGTCAACCTGCACCATCTCCCTCCGTGACTTCCTTGAGGGCGCCTTCAAGGATGCCCAGCCCGAATAACCCGAATAAAATGAGTGATTTAAATTCATTCCTCAAAATTTATTCCGCGGAAAACCTACAGATTCTCACTTTTTATTTTGGCAAGAACCTACAGATTCTCACTTTTTATGAGATATTATGGATGCGGATGTGAGAAGTCTTTGCCTGGAAATTTGGAAAATTGGCGGGAAATATGTAAATTTGCGTCATAATTACGCAAATTTGCTGATTTATGGCTTTGATTTCAAGTAAATGTGGCAAGGACGACCCCAAGGGGGAGTATGTATATGAATATCCGCGGCCTGCGATGACCGCTGACAACGTGATTTTTGGCTTTGACGGCGACAGTCTCAAGATTCTGTTGGTGGAACGAGGCATCGAGCCATTCAAGGGCAGCTGGGCGTTGCCAGGCGGATTCATGCATATGGACGAGACGATCGAGCAGTGCGCCCGGCGCGAGCTGAGCGAGGAAACCAACGTCCACGACGTGTATCTGGAACAGTTCCATGTGTTCAGCAGTCCCAAGCGCGACCCCCGCGGCCGTGTGGTGACGGTGGCCTTCATCGCCCTGGTGCGACCCGCCGACCACGCCGTGATCGGCGGCGATGACGCGTCCAACGCTTTATGGTTCAACGTCGACTTGCTGCCGCCGTTGGCTTTCGACCATCTTGAAATCATCGACATGGCCCGTACGCATCTCAAGGAACTGCTGCGGATCAAACCTGTGGCATTCAGGCTGCTGAACGAGGTATTCACCGTCGATGAGCTGCGACGGGTCTACGAGGTGATCTCCGGCAATACCTACGACCGCCGCAATTTCCACCGCAAGCTGATACAGACAGGCGTGATTCAGGACGTCATTCCACAGTCGGGATATAACAACGATACTGACGGCGCAGGCGCATGCTGTACGGAACCTTCGGCATCTTTCGAATCCGCGGCGGCTCCGGCGCCTGAGACTCCAAAGAAAGGCAAAGGTCGCAAGCTGCGGTTCTTCCGGTTCAATGAGGACCGCCAGCCCGGCACTGAGTCCGACGACGACGCATCAATCAAGGACCTGTTCAATTTTATTGAATAAAAAATAATAAATATCTTGTTGATAATCATAGACTTGTAAAATATTTCAAAATAATGCGTCATTTTAACACAACAAAATTTGCACATGTCGCGTTAATGTAATAACTTTGCGTCAGAATAACGCAAACAGAACAGCGAGTATAAACAACAACCGGTCGCCTGCAACGACCTCAACACTAAAATCTACAACTATGTCAGAGACTAAGACCACCGTATTCAACCTCATCATCCTCGATGAGTCCGGCTCCATGAGCAGCTGTGTCAACTCCACCATCTCCGGCTGCAACGAGACCATCAACGTCGCCAAGCAGCTTCAGGTCAACAACCCCGACACTCAGCGCGTGCTGATGTCCATCTACGCGTTCCAGAGCAACGGACCGGTTCCCTCGCGCTACCTGTGCAAGAACATCCCCGTAGCCGACGTGAAGCACATCACCGGCCAGGACTACCAGCCCTACGGCTGCACGCCCCTGTTCGACGCGGTCGGATCGACGCTGGTCGAGCTCCAGGCCATAGCCGCCACGCATCAGGACGCAACCGGTATCGTGACCATCATCACGGACGGAATGGAGAACTCCTCCACGCATTACGACCTGCAGAAGGTGGTCAAGCTGGTCGACCAGCTCAAGGAACTGGGATGGACGTTCAACTTCATCGGCGCCAACATCGACGTGGACATGATGTCGCGTCAGCTGCACATCGACAACAAGATGGCCTTTACCTCCGACGAGCATGGCTCGCGCCGGATGTGGAGCGACTTCAGCCGCAACATGATGGAGTACGAGACGGAGCGTATGAACGCGGAGTGCTGCATGGCCGAGGAGGAGCGTGTGGAGTACCGCAAGGGACGCAGCTCAGGGTTCTTCAAGAAATAACCACTGCTTGACCACATATGCCCTGTCCCGACGGCACGGCGTGCAGGGCGCTACTTACAGGTATAGCTCACTATCAGGGATGCGGCGGTCTGGGCGGCGACGGAATTGCCCAGCCGCCGCTGCATGTTCCGGTAGCCCTGCTGCTGGAACGTCAGTCTGGGGCTGGGCTGCAGCAGCGGCGACAGCTCGCGGGCGATGGAGTCCACCGTACAGCGGTTCACCAGAAGTTCCGGAATGATCATGTTGTTGACGATCAGGTTGGGCAGCGAGACATACTTGACTTTCAGCAGCTTCTCCATGATGTCGTACGACAGCTTGCAGCCGTTGGCGCGGTACACCACCACCTGCGGCGTGCCGATCAGGGCGGTCTCCAGCGTCGCGGTTCCGGACACCACGATGGCGGCCTGCGAGTACTTCAGCAACGTCGGCGTGCATCCGAACACCACCTTCAGTCCCGGATCCTGGGCGATCTCGCGGTAGAATCGCTCGGGCACCGAGGGGGCGGCGCCGATCACATACTGGAATTCGGGGAAGCGTTTGGCGGCCTCCACCATCAGGGGGAGATTGTTGCGGATCTCGCCCAGGCGCGAGCCGGGCAGCAGTGCGATGATGGGGCGCGGGTCGGAGATGCCCTGGCGCTCCAGGAAGTACTTGCGGGGCGGTATATGGCCCATGGCGTAGGCCATCTCCTCCACCGAGGGATTGCCCACATATTCCACCTTGTAGTCGTGGCGGGCGTAGAACTCCTCCTCGAAGGGGAGGATGGAGTACATATGGTCCACGGTTTTCTTGATCCTACGCACGCGCCATTCCTTCCACGCCCAGACTTTGGGCGAGATGAAGTAATGCACCTTGATGCCCAGCTTATGGGCGTAGCCGGCCACCTGGAGGTTGAAGCCGGGGTAGTCCACCAGTATGACGGCGTCCGGTCGGTAGTCACGCAGCAGGGCCTTGGCCTGCTTCATGTTGCGGTAGATGCGCGGCAACGCGCGCAGCACCTCCGAGAACCCCATCACGTTCATCCGGTCGTAATGCAGGTCGGGGTTGCGGCGCGCTTCCTGAGCCATCAGGTCGCCGCCGAAGAACCGGAACTCCGCCTCCGGGTCCTCCTCGCGGATATATTTTATCAGTTGCGAGGCATGCAGGTCGCCCGAGGCCTCGCCGGCTATCAATACATACTTCATAGGTCTTCATCACGGTGCAACATTCGGCCGTCGACAACGTTTTTACTTAGTAAAGTTGCAAGAAAGGAATATATTCTGCAACTCCACGACGAATATGACACACCGCCAAATATTTTTGACATTGATGGGTCTGCTTGGTTTAATCCTGTTGCCGGGCATGCTCACTTCCTGTATATCGGACGCCATTACGACGTCCCCCCGCGACGTGCTGACCTTCTCGCGCGACACGGTGAGTTTCGATACCGTCTTCACCGAGCTGGGGACGCCAACGGCGCGCCTGATTGTATCGAACCGAGCCAAGAAGGGACTCAACATTACCTCCATCCGCTTCAAGAATCCCGACTCACGTTTCCGCATCAATGTCGACGGGCAGAGCGGCACGGACTTCCATGACGTGGAGATACGTGGCCGGGACTCCATCTATGTCTTCATCGAATGCTACATTCCCGAGACCGCGGTCAACGAGCCGATGCTGGTGGAGGACCGGCTGGAGTTCGTCACCAACGGAGTGACCCAGAACGTGCTGTGCGAGGCGTGGGGGCAGAACGTGACGCGGCTGCGCGGCGTCACTGTCGACAAGGACATGCGTCTTACCACCGACCGCCCGTATGTGGTGTTCGACTCGCTGGTGGTGTCGCCCGACGCGATCCTGAGGGTCGATCCGGGAGTGAAGCTGCTGTTCCACGACAAGGCCTTCATGCGTGTGGAGGGCCGTCTGGAGGCAGTGGGTGCGCCGGGCAGGATGATCGACATGCGCGGCGACCGTATGGACAATGTGCTGCCCGATGTGGAGTATGACATCATGGCCGGACAGTGGGGAGGAATCCGGTTCGGCGCCGGTTCGTTCGGCAACCGTATGGAATACGTGGACATGCGCAGCACTTCATACGGTGTCCAGGTGGACTCCTGCGCCGACCTGAGCCGCACCAAGCTGACGCTCTGCAATTCCTGGCTGCATAATTCGCAGCAACGTGTCCTCTCCGTTAATCACGCCAAGGTGGAGGCCACGGGCACCTGCTTCTCCGAGGCGGCCTTCGCCACGGTCTACCTGCGTGGGGGCGAGCATACGTTCCTGCAGTGTACCTTCGCCAACAACTATCTCTTCGCCGCGGTCTCCGAGCCGCTGGTGGTGCTGGAGGACGTGCTGCCCGGAGCCGAGGGCAATTCCGGCGCCCCCCTGATGAAGGCCCGGTTCCTGAACAGCATCCTCTACGGCATTCCTGCCGATATCAACGTGGATGACCTGACCGGCAGTCAGGTCTACTTCCGGTACTGTTCCTTCAAGTCCGGGATCACCGATGACGATAATTTCCAGAACTGCCTCGGCGATACGGACCCGATGTTCCTGACCATCCGGCCGGAGTATTACTTCAACTACCGGTTAGCCAATGACTCGCCCGTCAAGGAGGCCGGCAATCCAGAGTTCGTGACGCCGGCGGCAAGGACCGACATGGATGGCGTAGACAGGCTCAAGTCCGGCAATCCCAGCCTGGGCGCATACCAGTATGTGCCCGTGCCGGCGGACGAGAAGGAATAAAAAGTCCGGTAATTCCGCCCCAATCGCATGCTCATACGGATTTAATTAGGATATTTTGACGGAAAACACTAACTTTGCAGTTGCATGAGTAGAATACACCGGGTCAAGATACATCGCGAGGGTACGGCGGTGCTGATACCTTTGCTGGGAGTGATAGTGGCGCTGAACGTGCCCCTATGGCTGTTTATGGTGCCCGGTCCGGTGCCCGTGATCCTGTCGGCGCTGTCGGTGATAGGCTACATATTCGTGTTCAACTTCTTCCGTTGTCCGCGCCGGGAGTACACCGGTCCGCGCGTCGACCATGTGGTCAGCTCGGTCGACGGCAAGGTCGTGGCCATCGAGCGTGTCTACGAGGGCGAGTTTCTGAAGAGCGACGCCATCATGGTGTCGGTGTTCATGAGTCCCCTGAACGTTCACGCCAACTGGTTCCCGGTCGACGGCCGTGTGGACTATGTGAAGCACCACGACGGCCGGTTCCTGTCGGCGTGGCTGCCGAAGGCCAGCACGGAGAACGAGCGCAGCACCGTGGGCATAACCATGGACAACGGGCGCCGTATAACGGTGCGTCAGATTGCCGGCGCCATGGCGCGCCGCATCGTGACTTACGCCCAGCGCGGCGAGGAGGCAAATATCGACGACCATCTGGGATTCATCAAGTTCGGCTCCCGTGTGGACATCTACCTCCCGGTCGACGCGCACGTGCTGCTTAAGATGAACGAGATGACACGCGGCGGCGTCACTCCCCTGGCCATACTGAAGCCCGAGCCGAAACAGGCCTGAGCCATTATCCTTAAACCGACACCCCTGCGGTTGCGTTCTCATTACAGGGGCACATATGACCCGAATATAACCCGAACATACACTATGAATGTAATAGTAAAGAATATACCGAACACAATCACCTGCATGAACCTGACCGCGGGCGTGCTGGCGATAATCGCTTCTTTCCGGGGGGCGGCACCGATGTGGGGGCTGACCGGTTACGAGTGGTGCTGGATACTGATCGGCATCGCGGCGGTGGCCGACTTCTGCGACGGCTTCGCCGCGCGTCTGCTGCACGCCTACTCGTCGCTGGGCAAGGAGCTGGACTCGCTGTGCGACCTGATCAGCTTCGGCGTGGCCCCGGCCATGCTGATGTACAACTGCATGACGCAGACGGGCACCCCTGCGTGGATGGCATGGCTGGTGTTCCTGATTCCGGTCTTTGGCGCGTTGAGGCTGGCGCGGTTCAACATCGACGACCGCCAGACTACTTCATTCATCGGCCTGCCGATACCCGCCAACGCCATCTTCTGGATCGGATATTCTGCATTGGTCTACCAGAATGTCGGTTTTCTGGCGGCCTGGTACTGTTTCCTGCCGATCCTGGTGGTGGAGAGCTGGCTGATGGTATCGCCGGTCCACTTCTTCTCGCTGAAGTTCAAGACCTGGGGATGGAAAGGCAACCAGTGGCGGTGGCTGATGATCATCACCACCGTGGTGCTGGTGTTCTGCACCGGTGTCCCCGGACTGCTGTGGACCATCGTCACATATACTTTGTACTCTATCCTTGACGTTAAGAAGTAAGGGGGAGTTTGGCACTCCGACAGAAGTTGTTTAAACTTCTACAGAATATTTATAAAACGTAAATCAGTTTAAACAACTTCATATGGAGTGGTAAAGACTTCAATCAATCTATGGGAGTATTTTTAATAATCATACTGATAATCGCGCTGCTGTGGCCGTGGATCATGCGGTGGATGCGCGCCTACATGATGCGCAAGGCAGAGGAGCGTCTCCGCGCCATGATGGGCATGCCGCCGCGACAGGAGGAGGAGCGCAGGCAGCGTCGCGAGCGTGAGCGGCAGCAGCGTCCGGAATCCAACGGACGGCGACGCCCCGATCCGCACCCCGCGCGCGCCATGAGGGAAGTGGCCGAGGATGTGCGCTACACCGAATACTTCGACTATTCCGAAACCTCCGTTGAGACCGACGGTGAAGGCTCCGCACGCCGGGAATACCATGAGCGCCAGGTGGAGGACGTGAAGTTTACCGAAATCAAAACAGGAAAGAAGTAGCTGATAAAATTAATATTTAGAAAGTGAAGACTTTATATGTCAGCGACATGGACGGGACGTTGCTGCAGCCGGACCAGCGGCTGTCGGGCCGCACCGTCGCGATGCTGAACCAGGCCATCGGAGAGGGAAAGCTGTTCACGGTCGCCACCGCCCGCACTCCGGCCACCGTGGCGCCCATCATCAGGGATGTCCGCATGACGCTGCCCTGCATAGTCATGACGGGAGCCGCTTCCTGGGACGCGGCCACCAATCACTACTCCAACCTCAAGCTGTTCCGCCCCGAGGTGATCGCCGAGGTTCTCGACGCCTACCGAGCCACCGGTACGCCCACCTTCGTCTACTCCATCGCCGACGATATGATAACCGTTCGTAGCCTGGGCGAGATGACCGACGTTCAGCGTCAGTTCATGCACGACCGTGCCGGAACGCCGTTGAAACGGTTCGACGTCGACGCGGCCGGACACTCCCTGTTCCCGGAGCGTATGGACGATGTTATCCTGCTGTTCTCCATGCTGGACAACGAGCGGGCCGAGCGGTGCTACGAGGTGGCAGGAAGGATTCCGGGAGCCCGCGTGCAGATCTACCATGACATGTACGGCGACAGTACGGCGCTGTTCGACGCCTTCGCGCAGGATGCCACCAAGGCCAGCGCTGTGAAGGCTCTGGCCGCGCAGGTCGGTGCCGACAGGATTGTATGTTTCGGCGACAACATCAACGACCTCCCCATGATGCGTGTGGCGGATGTTGCCGTGGCTGTACAGAACGCACTCCCCGAGGTGCTCGAGGCTGCCGATGTGGTGATCGGTCCGAACACCGACGACGCCGTGGCCAAGTTCATTCTGGACCATTGATGCCGTTATGGACAGACGTTTTGGCAAGATCCTGATAGTGGCCGTATCGGTCGTAGCCGTGGTCGGATTCCTGTTGATCTCCAACAGCCTGGTCAAGGAGTTAGGCAAGCAGGAGCGCGAGCGCATGGACATCTGGGCCAAGGCCACGCAGCGTCTGGCCAAGGCCAACCTGGACTCCGATTTCGAGTTCCTGCTGGACATCATCGCCGCCAACAACTCCATTCCGGTGATGATATTCGACAAGGACGGCAACATATCGGAGTTCCGAAACTTCAATCTTCCGGACAAGGACGACAAGGACCGGATGATCTATTCCGAGCTGTCGCCGCGCAACCAGGAGTATCTGACCAAGCGGCTCAACAAGGCGTTGGGCAAACAGCCGGCGCAACGTCTGGAGCAGACCTCGGACCACTTCATCAAGGTGGAGATAGCCGAGGGGCTGAACCAGTACATCTACTACGAGGACTCGGCGTTGCTGAAGAGCCTGAGCCTGTATCCCTACATCCAGATGGCCATTACGATCCTGCTGGCGGTGATACTGTATATGGCGTTGGTCTACACCAAACGTGCGGAGCAGAATCGCCTCTGGGTGGGCCTGAGCAAGGAGACGGCCCATCAGTTAGGCACACCCATCAGTTCATTGATGGCATGGTCGGAGTACCTGCAGTCCATCGGACTGGACCGGGAGGTTACGGACGAGATCGACAAGGATGTGAAACGACTGTCGACCATCGCCGACCGCTTCGGCAAGATCGGCTCGCTGCCGGAGATGCAGCTGGAGTACATTAACGAGATAGTGGGCAACTCGCAGGAGTACATGAAGAACCGTGTGTCGGGCCGCGTGTCGATCAACATGCATCTTAGCGAGGACGACCATGGCGTGAAGCTGTCGAAGCCCCTTATAGAGTGGGTGATGGAGAACCTGACCAAGAATGCGGTTGACGCCATGCAGGGTGAGGGACGCATAGACATCGCCACCGGGGCCGAGGGGAAGAATGTCTGGATCGAGGTGAAGGACACGGGCAAGGGGATAGCGCGCAAGAACTTCAAGACGGTGTTCAATCCCGGCTACACCACCAAGAAGCGCGGCTGGGGTCTGGGACTTACGCTGGTGAAGCGCATCATCGAGGAGTACCACGGTGGCCGCATCTACGTCAAGGAGTCCGAGCTGGGCCGCGGCACCACCTTCCGCATCGAGCTCCCGGCCCTGTAGCTTAATCGTCGAGGAAGTCGTAGATCTCGTCCGGGTAGGTGATGATGTCCTCGGGGTCGTCAAGGTAATAGTCCGGTTCGTCGTTGTAGGTCTCGATGTCCTTGTCCGGATTCGCTGTCGGCTGTTGGTTGTCCGGATGCCTTTCCATATCTTGATTAGGCAACGCCGTAGTGTAAAGCTGGTGTTTCGGCGGTACGGCATGGGTTTTCGGGGGTTGTTGCGAAGCCGGGCGGCTGCATGCGTCGTAAATGCATCCCAATGTGAAAATCACGAGGAAGATCGCCCCGGCCGTGCCATAGAAAACAAAATCATCCTTGCGTTGTCCCGATTTGCTAATATAATCCTTCAATTTCATCGATTGATTTTTTGATGGCGACAGAGACATTTACAAATGCAGTTACAATAATGTTGTAATATTACAAAGTTGATTCCCGATTATTGTAAGTGTTTTCGATAGTAAGAACCTTTATTGAAGAGTCCGGAGATTTTATGATAGAAGGGCACGGCTATTTCAACAAATCCCCCAGAAGGTGACTGTTATACCAAAAACTGTCACCTTAAAGAGGAAATGTTCTCTCAAAAGTTTCCCTACTTGGAGGAAAAGTGTTATCTTTGCAAAAAACTTACGCTTATGATAGATTTGCAACTGATAGAATTCATGCGCGAGGAGTTGGCACATACTCCTCTTGAATTTCACAGGTATATGTACGATCGAATACTTTGGGAAGACCGTATGGTTGGTATCGTCGGCCCCAGAGGTGTAGGCAAGTCAACAATGGTGAAGCAATATCTCTTATCCCGGCCAGATCCGGCACGTTGGTTATATGTGACGGCCGACCATAGCTGGTTCGCGACTCACACCTTGACGGAACTTGCCGATGACCTGATAAAGGATGGAGGCTTGCACCTCATTATTGACGAAGTTCACAAATATGATGGCTGGTCGAGAGAATTAAAGCAAATATATGATACTCATGCGACTCTGCAGGTGATATTTACCGGCAGTTCGGTGCTTGACATCTATCATGGAGCCGCGGACCTGAGCCGACGCGCCCTGGTGTTCCACATGTATGGTCTTTCCTTCAGAGAATATCTTTCCATGTTCAAGGGGATAAATCTTCCGGTATATAATCTCGATGAAATCATAGAGAATAAGGTGGAACTGCCGAGGGATTATCACCCGCTGCCGGATTTCAGGGAGTACCTTCGCAAGGGATATTATCCTTTCAGCAGTTTGCCCGGTTATGATATACGCCTTCAGCAAATTATGCAGCAGACACTTGAGGTGGATATTCCGCAATACGCGGGTATGAACGTTGCCACTGCCAAAAAGTTGCGCCGGCTTCTCGGGCTACTTTCTGAGTCTGCGCCGTATAAACCGAATATGACAAGTCTCGGACAAGAGTTGAGGGTTAGTAAAAATGATTTGCCAAATTATCTGGCGTACCTCGAAAAAGGAGGTATGATCGGGCTGTTGCGTGACGAAACCGGAGGAATGCGAGGCCTGGGAAAAGTGGAAAAAGTATATGTGGACAATCCGAACCTGATGTATGCGCTTCAGGGAGAAGGCATCGATATTGGCAACGTGCGCGAAACATTCTTTTATAATCAGATGAGGGTTAACAATGAGATAGTCTCATCAAAAATCACAGACTTCAAAATCGGCGAACATATATTCGAGATTGGAGGCTCTAAAAAGGGGAAACGCCAACTTGAAGGAGATCCTAAAGGGATAGTTGTCCGTGATGATATAGAATACGGACATGCTCCATTCATCCCTCTATGGCACTTCGGGCTCAACTATTGAAATAATGTTGTCTAAGGAATAATTCCTTTGATAATAATAACGTCCACACTTACAACTGTAAAGATGACTATACAACGGCAAAAATTCAAATGTTTAGCCGTTGCAAAGGTCCGTCATGGCGACAAGGCAGCTCTCGCAGCCGATCTGCGCGATATATTCCGCACCGGTCAACGCGACTGCACTGTGGAGACGGCGTGGAAAAAATGGCAGGATATGTGCGAGCGTTGGGGCAAAGACTACCTGTCAATCACGCGTCTGCGAGACAACCCCGATTACAAGGCATATCTGACCTATCTCAACTATGCCCCCGAGATCCAAGGGATTATCTACACCAAAAACTGGATAGAACGCCGGATGTCGGGAACTGGAATCTCCCGGATTCCGATTGACCAGACTCAAATCAAACATCCTCAAAATAGCGGCAGGAAGCCCAAACTTGCACTAAGTTCCGGCTTCTTGCCGCTATTTTGTCAAAATGTAATGCGGGCGACATCGGGTCCGATGGCTGGCGCAAGACGTACCGCCTGACAACCCGCAAGAAGAAATAAAGTTATAATATGTGGGTGATCAGTTGAGTGTAAGCATTAACTGAAGTACACCTTTTGGAGGTTGCAGATAGGTTGTAATTTTGCATCGCATGGTTGCACCAACTGCAACCTCCAACATTATGACAAAATCAGAGTTTCAGGAACTACAGATTAGAGCCGCATCAAGCGGC
>DXXK01000020.1 GCA_019416425.1 Bacteroidales bacterium | reverse complement strand
ATGTCTTTGTTATCTAATTTAATGAAACTGAAATATCTTAAATCTGATATTGCAAAAATTTTATCAAATAATTAATAGGCAAATGTTATATCTCAGATATGGTAACTTTTGAATTTAATCCTATAGCCGATTACATCGTCCTAACGGTGAAATGTCCAGTGTGTGGTTCTGAGATTTCTCAATCAGTTAGTGTGCCATCTCCAGATTTCTCGGCGGACACACATAGAGAAAGTGTTAATCAAGATTCTGATGAGCTTTATTGTGAGAATTGTGGTAAAGAATTATCCGTGATACTTAGTTGTGGATATAATGGTGGTGATGGTGAGATTGATGATATTGAAGATGAGGACTTAATTGGTGTCGATCAACACTTCCCTGAAGAGGATTGGGACGATATTGACGAAAACTTTTTTAATCATTATATTAATCCCCATGTAAAAGATCTTGACGACTCGCTGAACCATCTTGATGAATTACCAGAGACAACAAAGAAAATCATATATAGAAATTTTTTTGCGAACGTGATTAGTTGTATGGAAGCATATCTTAGCGACACTGCCATACAAAAGATTATGCAAAATGATGATTACAAAAGGAAATTTGTAAAAAGCTCGCCCCATTTTAACAAACTTAGTATTAAGGGCTCAAATATATATGAATATTACGCAAAATTAGATACAACCATTCAAATCCAATTGCGTGAAATTATATATCATAAACTTGATGTTGTTAAAAATTTATACAAATCAACATTCAATATTGATCTTGGAAATATTGGAACACTTATGAAAGCCATTCAAAAAAGACATGATATTGTCCATAGGAATGGTCACGACAAAAATGGGAATGTTGTTGAGATTACCAAAGGAGATGTTCAACAGCTTATATTAGATGTTTCTAATTTCATCAATCATATAGAAAATGAATTTTTAAGATTACAAATTGACGAGTGTGCAGACTCTCAGGTGGCTACTCGAAAATTGGATAATCCCTTTGATTAATTGAGAAGGTGCAATAAATCGGTAATGAGAATTTTACTTTGCCGCCTTTTGGCGGCCGAAATTTTTAGCGCAAATCAATGGAGCGACTTCATCACGAGGTCGCTCCACCTGCTATATTACGACTTGGCAATATCTTTCTATTTGTTGATTTTCTTGTTCAGCCATTCATCGCGGCGTTGTCTGCACTCTTTGAGTGTTCCAGCCACGCAGGAGAACAATTCCCCGTCAGTGTGGCGATAGTCGTACTGGTAGTGTTTCTTTCGCCGTGTGCGGTAGCCGGTGTAAAACACTTCGTATTGTTCAGTGCCGGGAATTGTGGTTGTGCTTACTCCGTCGGCAGTAAGTTTCGTTGCCATAGTTGTGCGATTTAGTATTCTACAATCAGTATCCGATATTCAAATGTTATATCGGGATTGGTTATCTTCCTTTGTTTCAGCCATAGGTGGTGGCTGCCGTAGCCATAGACAAAGTATCGGTCAAAGTCATACTTGTCGGCAAAGTCGGCTACTATCTGCCGTAGCGTTTCCTCGCTATCGGCATAGAGAATGTGATTTACAAACTCTATGATTATTTCGGCTATATCATTGTCAAAGATGATAGTCGGATGTTCAAATGTTACGTTCATAATCAGTGGGGTTATGACCACCGCCATATTTCGGGCGGTGGTCGGGTTAAACATCAGGCGGTCATTCTCTCCTTGATTAGTCGGGCGTTGGAGTTCACAAGGTTGATGATGCGGTCGTGGTACTTGGTGTCCTTGTTATATTTTCCGTGGGACTGCACCACTTTGAGGGTCTGCAAGTCAACCTCTACCGTCTCTATTATAGTATCGCCAATCCTTGCCGACAATACCAGCGTGTTCCTTTTAAGGTAGTAGGACGATGAGAATACGCAGATGTGCTGGATGTTACCCTCTTGGCAGTATTCCTCTATGCTCTCAAGCACCTTCACCGATATTTCATTGTCGGAGATTACCAGACCGAAGAACCTGGATTTTAGAGCCTTGAACTGTTCCTCGTTCTCTTTCTCTCGGAGCAGTCTTGCCTCAGTTCTTCTGCGCTCGGCTTCCTCACGCTCCCGTCTGCGTCTGCCCTCTATAATTCGGCTCAATCTGTCGTGCGCCTCTATGAAATCTTCGGGGCAGATGTTCTTGGGATTGCGGAGGTCTTTGCCGATGTTCTTCAGCATCCGCAGATAGTCGCACCACATTCCGATGTTGTTGATATGGTAGCGGTGGCGTTTGGCGATAAGGTACGATGCCCAAAATTCATCCGCATTGCAGGGATTAGAAAGAAAGTATTTCATTTCCTCAATCTCTCCGGCTTTCATCAGCGTCTCCATTCTTGGGTCGGCAAGCAGAGCCTTGAAAAGTCTGACGGGGGATATTCCGTAGAAATCGCCCTTGAAGCCGTTGCGTTTGAGTTGAGGTATGACCGACATTCTCGGATAGACATCGCCCCATGCGACAACATCATCATACAATGAGTTGTGCGGGCGTACCTCCATGTCGCTCCAATACGACCAGCAGTCGCAGTAATGGAAGGTAAATCCACGGAGCAGAGCCATATCGGTAACTTTGCCGTCGGGAGAAATCCACCTTTGCACGACCTCCTGACAATAGAGTTGTCTGACCTCTCCCTTACGGCTTTGGCTCGTTATCTGCGACACACGAATTACTTGAAAACCCTTGTGTGCTGTTATGACGCTGAAATATGCGGTTTCCTTATGGGTGCGTTTGCGGGTGTCCTTCACTTTCAGTTCAGTGCCGCAGTGAGGGCATTTGCAACCTGCGAGAGTGTCGCAAAGGTTGCCTTTCTCACCCTTCCAAACGTGTCCGCAGTCGGAGCAGGTCATTGTTCCGCTATTGGTACGATAGGCGAAATGCTCAAAGCAGTGGCGGTATGCCCATTTCTCTTGTGTCGCGGTTATGGGGCGCAGTGTGGCTGATAGTCCTGCCACTTGTTTCTGTAATGCGGTCTTGGGTTTCATAGCCGTAATGTTTTAGAGGTCAAAAAGACTGGGTTGTGCGATTTGGGGATTGTTCTCGGTGGTTTTCTTTTCGGTGGTCTTGGGTCTGCGCATTTTCGCCATTTCCGCATCACGGAGTTTGTTGATGGCGTCCTGCCGTGCCTGTTCCTTTTCTTCCTCGGTGAGTTCTACCGTATGGTTTACCACCACTTGGCAGTTTGTCAAGGGCTTGCCGACCTCAATCTCGTTTTCCTCCCAATAGTGAACTGCCATTCCGAAGATTTCATCATCGGCAAAGCCGTTGCAACCGCTTTTCTGCACTTGGTTGATGATGTATGTAACGCAGTCCTCTACCGATTTAGAGGGGTTCGCAAAGCGGATAGCAAACAGAGCGTCATTGTCGGCTCTCTTTTCAAGATAAGTCTTGATTGTGTCGTTGAAGGCTCGTGTGCCTCGGTTTTCTCTTGTTGTTGCCATAGTCGTAAATGTTTTTAGAGTGTTAAAATCCAATAGATTACTCCGATTGCGGTAAGGATTGAAATGAGCCAGCCTATTCCCCTCAATATGGGTCTTGCTATCGCCCACAACGCTATCCCGATAACCGCTCCGATGATGATTGCCACCACCTTGACCGCCCTTGTAATCATGCGGTAATGATAGGAGGATTGGCGAGCTTGCCTTG
The DNA here is from genome assembly GCA_019416425.1 of Bacteroidales bacterium. GTDB lineage: Bacteria > Bacteroidota > Bacteroidia > Bacteroidales > Muribaculaceae > Lepagella. The sequence continues at coordinate 3,538 of DXXK01000020.1, read as the reverse complement.
ACCTAATATCTTTATGTTTTCCTGTGGCTTTCATATCGGTGGGAGCTTTTTTTTAACCATGCGTCCAAAGACAGTGTGGTTGTATGAGTTGCTTGACACCTGAAAGGCGTGGGGCGGCAAAAGAGGGATGTTCGGGCCTTGACATAAAAAATACGAGCCGACGCAGGAGGTCTGGAGATTTTTTATGCCAAAGCCAAAAGAATATCCCTTCGCCACACGTTAGGTTATGGCAAGCAACTCGTACTGACCCACTTGTTGATGGTACGCCTTGTTGAAAAGGCTCCCCCGGATGAAAGTCCGTGAAAACATAAATCGTTGCCGACCCGACGGTGGCGGCGATGGATTGAAACACTGAAAAAAGAGAGAAATCGGTGCATCCCCGATAAAAAGAAGTGTGCCGCAATGACGTGGATCTGAAAGGCCCGTCATTGCGACACTGTTCTTTTCGGTGGATGCTGTTCAAGCGGTGAGTGAGGGGGCGGTCGTAAAAGTCCTTATCAGGCAATGCGTCCCGGAACACGGACGACAGCCATTCAGTCTTATGGTGACGGCAGCGTCCCCGATGCCATTCCATAAGGCGATGGCTGTTGTCGGTGTTCAGCATTGCCCATAGGCGTGATGCGGTCAACGGGTGTCAGTGGACTTGTCCACCGTCACTTGTTGACGGCATATCGCCGCAAACACGGCAGACCGCCCCCTCTCTCACCGCTTTATCTGAGAAATTAAATGGAGAAAGAAAGAGAAAATCACGAATGGCTTGTTCAATCCAATATTTCTTATTAAATTTGCAATTCGCGAATTGCAAATAATATTGTATAAATGACTAAATCACATAATGGTATGCGTCCACAGGATATAGTGATTCTGTTGAAGAAAGTCACTTTGGCAGGGCGAGGTATGACCAATGCCCAGATTGCCAAAGAACTCGGCATAAGCGCATCGGAAGTGTCGGAAGCTCTGGAACGATGCCGCATTGCCCGTCTGATTGACAATCTGAAACAACGTGTAAACATACTTGCCCTAAAGGAATTTATGGTTCATGGGCTGAAATATGTTTTTCCTGTGCAGCCGCAGGCAAAAGTGCGGGGAATCGCCACCGCAATATCCGCTCCGCCGATGAATGAGAAAATTCTATCGGAAAAGGATGCGTATGTGTGGCCGGACGCAAAAGGGAATATACGCGGGGAAGCTATCGTTCCGCTTTATAGGACTGTTCCGGAGGCTGTAAGGATTGATCCGATGCTGCATAGTCTTCTGGCAATCGCCGACGTTTTCCGGATAGGTCGTACAAGAGAAGTGGAACTCGCCAAAGTGGAACTGGACTCAATACTTTCTACCTATGATGTCAAGTAATGTAAACCGGCTTAAAATCATAGCCGCAGGACTGGGAGAGCTGTGTCGTGATGTCGTCTTTGTCGGTGGTTCCGTGGCCGAGCTGTATGCCGACGATCCGGCAGCGACAGACATACGTCCGACAATGGATGTGGACTGTGTGATAGAGCTGGCAACCTACGGCAGTTTGCAAGAATTTGAAGATTTGTTGCGCCGGCATGGATTTGTGAACGACATAGAATCCGGCGTGATTTGCCGATGGAAATATAACGGCGAGATTGTGGACATAATGCCGGACAGGGACAATATCCTCGGATTCACCAATCAATGGTATCGCCCCGGCTTTCAACATAGGGAGATATATGAATTACCTGACGGCACTGCGGTCTATATTCTGCCTCCGTTATATTATCTCGCCACAAAGATAGAGGCGATAAGGGGTCGTGGAGGTGATGACCTGAGATTCTCACATGACTTCGAGGATTTAATATATGTACTCAACAATCGTCAGGACATTACATCGTTGTTTGACAATGAAACTAATACTCCCCTTATAGAATATATTTCTTTTTGGGCTTCTGAGATGCTTGCCCGTCAGAATTGCCGCGAGGAGATAGAATGTATGCTACCTTATGGCGATTATGACCGGGTTGACTATTTAATCGAGATTCTAAATCACTTTAGGCGATGAAAATCCAATACGCTTCCGATCTTCATCTCGAATTTGGAGCAAACTCCGCCATCCTCAGAGAACATCCGATGCAGCCTGTCGGTGATATCCTTATCCTTGCAGGCGACATAGGCTATCTCGGCGATGATTCTCTTATTAAACATCCTTTCTGGGATTGGGCATCTGACAACTTCCAAGAGGTTATCGTGATTCCGGGAAACCATGAACTGTATAGGAGTTTCGATATAAATGAGTTTACGGATGGCTGGGAACTGAATTTGAGGCGCAATGCCAGATATGTTTACAATAAGGTCATTCATCTTGATGATACCACCGATTTGATAGCTTCAACCCTATGGGCGGAAATCTCACCGGAGAACGGATATATCACCCAGCGAAATGTGAGCGATTTCCATTATATAAGGAACGGCGAAAATGTGCTGACCTGGGAGCGTTTCAACGAGGAGCATAGAAAGTGCAGGAGTTTTATTGAAAACGCAGTTAAAGAAAGCCGGACCGATAATATTATCGTAGCCACACATCATGTGCCGTCATTTGCACTGATGGATGATGAATTCAACGGTAGTCCGATAAATGGTGCCTTTACATCCGAATTGGGTGATTTCATTGCTAACAGCAAAATCAAGTATTGGATTTACGGTCATTCCCATCGCAACATATCAAGACTGATAGGAAACACCCGATGCGTGTGCAACCAGTTGGGTTATGTCAGAGCATTGGAGCATCTCTATTTCAAGACAGATGCAGTCATAGAGTTATAAGGAAGATATATTTGCAATTCGCGAATTGCAAATCATGCCATTGCTTGCTTTGGTAAACGGAGGTCATATTATATTTTCTCAGTTTGTTTAACAATTAGTTATAAAAGAGTTAAAACGAACCTTCGGACTTGCACGAGCGAAAAAATTTGACTAAATTTGCATATGGCTTGGATACTTGTGGAGACAAGTGATGTGGCAGAAAAATCAGAACTGTATTTTCAGGCACTACCAAGGCACTAAGAAATTTTGAGATTGTCTATCTACTTGATAACGGCATATTTGGAGCATTGGGAACAAGTTCCTCCAGCTCCACTATGTACTTCTATGTACTTCCGAACTAAATCGGAAAATTCGAGACAAACCTCGGACTATCAGATAGTTCCGAGGTTTTTCGTGTCTAATCCTATCGGATTGAGGACCGATATAAGACCTAAAAAAGACCTTCTCGGACGGCTATCTGTCACAAAATCGTTTCAAGTTTTTCTGTGACGAAAATTGTGACAAAAATGTGACCGATACTTATGTAATCAAATGGTGTTCAACAAGTTCCTAAGACCTAACTCAGACTTAACTCGGAAAATCGGCGACATTTTAACCACTCGGTTTTGAGGTGTTAACCTACATTATTCATAGGGGTAGCTCGATGAACATGGCTATGGCTGGACACCGAGGCAATGCGTAGTAATTTCAATCGGGCATGATATCAATGTGATATTTTTGAGTTTCCGCGTGGCTGACATGGACTGGATCGCAT
>DXXK01000002.1 GCA_019416425.1 Bacteroidales bacterium | reverse complement strand
GAACTGCGGGTTGAGGACGCGGAGTTCCTCCACGGGAATGTCCAGCACGTGCGAGATCTGATCGAAGTGTATGCGCTCGCCGATGTGGACGGTGTCTGTGACCAGCGGCTTGGAGGGGAGCACGGGGCTGATGTTGTGCCGGTCATGATAGTTCATCACATAGTTGGCGGCGATGAACATGGGAACGTATCCCCGGGTCTCGGGACTGAGGAAATTGTAGATAGCCCAGTAGTCCTTCTGTCCGTTCTCGCCGCCGGCGCGTCGGATGGCCTTGTTGACGGCGCCGGGGCCGCAGTTGTATGCGGCGATCACCAGCGACCAGTCGCCGTAGCTGTCGTAGAGCTTCTTCAGGAACTCGGCCGCCTTGCGCGAGGAGAGGTAGGGGTCGCGACGTTCGTCGACCAGGCTGTTGATTTCCAGGCCCATGCCCTTGCCGGTGCCGACGGTGAACTGCCACAGTCCGGCGGCTCCGTGCTTGCTGACAGCGTTGGGGTCCAGCGACGACTCGATCAGCGGCAGGTATTTCAGCTCAAGCGGGAGCCCCTGCTCCTCGAGCGCCTGCTCGAAGATGGGCATATAATACAGCGAGAGTCCCAGCAGGGCGGCCACCTGGGGGCGTCCTGTCTTGGTGAACCGCTCGATGTAGCTGCGGACTATGTCGTTGAAAGGCATGTCTATCACTGTCGGGAGCTTGGCCAGGCGGTCGCGGAGCACTGCGTCGCTGACAGGCACGTCCGGCTTGGTGCGGTAGGCCGAGTCGGTGGCGGTGTAGTTCTGCATGTACCATCCCTCCAGCATCTTCTGCGTGTCGGCCTCGTAGCTCTCCGGGAACACGATGCTTGAGTCGGTTATCGTTGACTTGATGTCGTTGACGTTGCGGTTCCTGGCGCCCCAGGCGGGAGCTGCCAGCATGGCCGCCGCCATCAATATGTATGCTGCTTTCATGTTCATAATCTTGAAGTTGTCTTAGAAGGTTAGGGTCCACTGGAGACCGTAGCTGGGACGTCGCCAGTTGGAGGAGTTTGAGTTGATCACGGCCGGAGCGAAATCGACGCTCAGGTCGGGACTGACGTCGAAATGGGCCATCTGGGCGTCGACGTAGGCGTCGACCATGCACACCAGGTAGAGTGCCACGAGGCAGATGATGCACAGGTCGCGGTTGCGCCGGTAATAGTCCTTGCGGTACTTGAATGTCCGTTCCAGCCATGCTCGGTCCAGGTCGGACTCCTGCACGGTGGGCGGGAAGAAGTTCATGTAGCTTTTGGTCCCGGGGTCGGCGTCCATCAGGTCGCGGTAGCCCTGCATGTAGTCGTTGAACTGTCCGGCGTTCCAGTTGGTGGCGTAGCCCAGTCCCATGAAACCACCCACCACGATGGGTAGCTTCCAGTAGCGGCGGTTGTAGATCTGACCCAGTCCGGGGAAGAGCGCCGACATCCATACGGCGCGTGTGGGATTGGGGTTGAACGGGATGCGGCCCTCGTCGTCGAAGAGGTATCCGTCGGCCTTGACGTCCGTTGGTGGAATGGAGTCGACCTGCGCGATGGAATCATTGTCGGCCTTGACGCGGACGGCCATTTCCAGGTCCACGTTGACGGTGGAGTCGTTGGGGAGTACGGTCTCGCTGTGGTCCTTCTTTACGGGTCGGCCTCCGGTGTTGCGCATGGTCTGCGCCAGGCCTGGCGGCACGATGAAGAGGAAGGCCAGCATCAGGATGATGGCCTTTTCGCAGAAGGTGGTACGCGGTTCCGTTCTCATTGCTGTGTCTGGAGGGAGTCGAAGGTTTTGATGAGACGGTGCAACTCGTCGTCGCTGGCGAAGCGGAAGGTGATGGAGCCCTTGCCGTCGGCGTTACGGCTGAACTTCACGGGCGTGGAGAAACGCGAGCTGAGGTTCTGCGCCAGTTCCTCGTAACCCTTGTCGTCGCGCTGCTTCGGGGCTTCGGGGTTCTGCGTCTGCTCGTTGGCCTGCTTCACCAGGCTCTCCACGGCGCGCACTGAGAGTCCCTCCTTGACTATGCGTTTGTATAACTTGAGCTGCAGCTTGGTGTCGTCGGCGCCCAGGATGGCGCGGGCGTGACCCATCTCGATGAGGTGGTCGCGCAGGCCCAGCTGGATCTCGGCGGGTAGGCGCAGCAGGCGCAGGTGGTTGGCGATGGTGGCGCGCTTCTTGCCCAGGCGCTCGGAGAGGCGTTCCTGGGTCAGCGAGTATGTGTCGATGAGTTTCTTGAAACCCAGGGCCACCTCGATGGCGTTGAGGTCCTGACGCTGGATGTTCTCGATCAGGGCCATCTCGGTCATCTCGGAGTCGGAGGCCGTGCGGACGTATGCGGGGACGGAGTTGAGTCCTGCGCGTCCGGCGGCGCGCCAGCGGCGTTCGCCGGCGATTATCTGGTATCGGCCGTTGCCGACGGCGCGGAGCGTCAGCGGCTGGACAATTCCCAGCTCGCGGATGCTGGCGGCCAGCTCGTCGAGGCTTTCGGTGTCGAAGGTGCGGCGGGGCTGTTCGGGGTTCGGTTCTATGAGGCCAAGCTCGATCTCGGAAATCGCGGAGGCACCTCCGGTCTGCACCTCGGGCTGCGGGGCGCCGAACAGGGCGTCGAGACCGCGTCCCAGGGCGGCGCGCTTGACGGTGGGTTTGTTCTGGTTCATTTTCAGTCGGTTTGGGCTTAGGCTTCTGCCTCAGCACGGTCAGAGAGAGGCTTCCGGTTTCTTACGGTTGCGCTTGCGCTCGCGTGCCTGGAGCTCGCGTGCCAGCTGCGTGTAGGCGATGGCGCCCCGGCTGTCGGGGTCGTACAGGATTACCGGCAGCCCGTGGCTGGGGCTCTCGCTCAGCTTGATGTTGCGCGGGATGACGGTTGTGAACACCATGTCGCCGAAGTGGCCCTTCAGCTCCTCGAATATCTGGTTGGCCAGGCGCAGGCGCGCGTCGTACATGGTCAGCAGGAAACCCTCGATCTCCAGGCTGGGCTTGAGGCGCGTCTTGATGATGCGGATGGTGTTGAGCAGCTGGGCTATGCCCTCCAGGGCGAAGTATTCGGCCTGGACGGGTATCAGCACGGTGTCGGCCGCCGTCAGGGCGTTGACGGTGATGATTCCCAGCGACGGCGAGCAGTCGATGAGTATATAATCGTAGTTATCCTTGACAGGGGCAAGAACCTGCGCCATGATCCGCTCGCGGTCAGCACGGTTCATCAGCTCCACCTCGGCTCCCACAAGGCCGATGCGCGAGCAGATGGCGTCCATGCCCTTGACCTGGGTCTCCAGGATGGCGTCCGCGGCGGGGTAGCCGTCGATAAGACACTCGTAGATCGAGGCGTCGCTGTCCTGGGGCTCCAGGCCCACGCCCGATGTGGCGTTGGCCTGAGGGTCCGCGTCAACCAGCAGCACTTTCCGTCCGGCCGCGGCCAGACAGGCACCGAGGTTGAACGATGTCGTGGTCTTACCTACTCCTCCCTTCTGATTGGCTATTGCTATTATTTTTCCCATAAATCCTTTATACCGGAATTAATTTGCAAATATACTCATTATTTTCCATATAGCGATAAAGTGGGGGCAAAAAAGCAAAAAAGATGGTTGAAAACGGTCACCAGGTGGAGTAATCGCCCGACGGCCGGCGGGTGTGTCGGTAGGGGTTCCCGGGGGTGCGGAGCTGCGGCGGCTCCATCTCGTGGAAGCAGACGTGGAGGCCGATTGCGCGGGTCATCAGCAGGTCGTCGTGGCTTCCGGCGATGGCGCCGTACGAGCCGTTCGGGCGTCTCTCGTAGCTGAGGTACTCGTCCAGGCACATCGGGTCGCGCTCCACGTATAGGCCCTCACGCACCACGCGCACCAGCGTGGCGATCACCATCGGCTTGGTGGCGGTGTTGGTATGGAATCCGTAGCGCAGCGGGACGCCGCGCGCCACGGCCTCCGGCGACTGCCGCCGGGCGTAGAGGTTGTCGTAGACATCGCGCAGCCGCTCCAGCAGGAAGCAGGTCTGGTCGCCGTCCGTCTGTCGGTCGCGGTCGTGTGTCTCCAGCGTGTTGCTCTCGATCACCAGCAGCGCCTTGCAGTAGAGTTGCGCCGCCATCGCGGCGTGCCATGCCAGCAGGTCGAAGTCGGTGTGGCCGCGCCATTGCGCCACCACCTCAGGCGCCTCGCCGCGGGTCATGGGCTCGCGGTCGAACACCACGATGACGCTCCAGTCGGCCCGCGCCGATCGTCCCCCCACATCCACGCAGGCAAGGTAACGGTCCGTGCAACCGGTCTGTGTGTCGGGTAAGCGCCACACCTGCCAACCGCCGCCCGCAGACTCGGTGAACCGCACACGGGGCAGCTGACGGCGCAGCCGCTCGCTGTCGGCGTGCGCGTAGTCGAAGGGCACGCCGTTGGAGGCGGGTACGTGGATTTCGCCCGTCACCGGCACCATCCCCGTGGCCGGACGCAGCGCCTCGACCTTGTAGCGGTCGAAGACCTTGGCTCCTGAATGCACGAAGGCCTCGATGTCGTCGCTGGGATACTCAGCCGCCATCAGGCCGTGCTCGCCGTACTTGCTGCGCTCGCTGACGTACCAGTTGATGCCCTCCAGCGTGGCACCCTGTTCCCATAGCCACCACAGGTAGGCTCCGGGCTGGCGGCGGTTGCTCACGGCTCCTTCGGAATGGCGGTCCTTGATGAGCCGCTCGCAGAACTGCTCCCGGTCCTCGAGCGGCAGCATGTACTGCGCGATGTCGAACCAGGGGATGAACAGGGGCTGGAACTGCGAGTCTCCGCGGCGCGCCGCCTCGTACTCGTTGTGGAAGAAGTTGCCCGTGCCGTTGGCGGTGGATTCGTAGACTATCATGGTCATGGGTTCCAGCAGGATACCGGAGCATGCCGAGCGCAGGATCTGCTCGGGCGTCTTGCCCTGGGTGGCCTTCCAGATTCCAACCTCCGAGCAATGCACCAGGCTGTAGTCGCCGCCACGGCATGAGTCGGGCCGTTCGGCGGTGCCGACCTTGACCTTGGCGTTGCGTTCCTCGATGCGGAAGATGCACCGGCTGCGGCCCACGTTGCGTATGTGCAACGACTCGCGGTGCCGGGCATCCTCGGCGGTGAGTCCTAAGATCAGACGGTCGAACATGTCCTTGATCTCGTCCGTGGCTGCGGCCTGATGTGCTATTATCAGGGAGTTGAGTCCGGTGCGCTGCGTCAGCTGCATCCATGCCATGTACAGCTGGACGCAGGTGCTTCCTCCCCATTGCCGGGCCTTGAGCAGAATCAGGCGGATGGGCTTTCCGGCCAGCCGCATGGAGTCCAGCTTGGCCACGAGCTTGCGCTGGGCGTAGTTGAGGTGGAAAGGGATGTCGTCGCCGCCGCGTTTGTTCTTGATGCGGGCGCGGGTTGCGGCCCAGTAGGCGAAGTCCTGCCGGGCACGCTCGGCATCGTCCAGATTTGACGGATGGTCGGCGGGGTCGTAGACGGCAAGAACGCGCGCCTTGCGACGCGCGTTCTCCTCCAGCATTTCAGTAATAGTGGCATCCATATGTAAGTGGTTTAGTATTATATCTTATTGCTCATTGTGTATTAATTATGCATAATGCATTATGCATAATGCATTATTAATTTTTCATTTAATTGCGTATTCTGTCGAGTTGGTATCTTTTCTGCATGATGCGCGATATGATTACCTTGGCGCTCTGCGGCGTGACGTAGAATTCAGGCGCGGGGGAGTTGACGGCGGCGAAAACGGCGTCGGTCAGGTGATGTCCCGGATTGGCGGCCTGCCATTCCAGGACGCGACGCAGCAGCTCGCGGTACATCTTGTTGCGTAACGGCAGGCCCTGCACGTCCATGTCCTCGCCCCGCAGCATGCGTGATATGACCTCGGCGGCGCGTTTCTCGCTGACCCAGAAGCGGCTGCAGGGGCTTCGGGCGGCCATGGCGTACAGCCCGTCCATCGGGATGCCGTCGGTGGTCATGATGAGTCGGCGCAGTGTCTGCAGCAGCTCGCGGTTGCGCGTCGCCAAGAAGTCGGATGTGGAGCCTGGTCTTTTCATATCGGTAATCGGTATCTGGAGTTTGCACAGTAATGGTCAGGACGTGGGCAGGAGTTCAGCTCGGACCGAACAAAAAATTGTCCGCGTCGTTAACATGGTGCAAAATTAATGCACATGACTGCCATAATCAGGCATTCCGATGTTAACAAATCCCAACGCCTTACGAATTAACAGATACACCCGGCAAATTAACAGATACGACAAGGCTCGGGCGGGTGTCAAAGGGAGTAGATCAGGTTGTCGAACAGCCGCGGGTCCACCTCGTTGCCCAGCCATTTGATTCCTATCGTTTTCCTGTGGTAGGAGAGGGTGGCCTTCGATTTGGCCATAAGGACGCATAGCTGCTTGGGTGTGACTCCGCACTTGACCAGCAGCAGGATATGATAGTCGATAGGCTTGATCTTGCTGTCCGACAGTAGCCGCAGATGTCTGTCAAAATTGGGCGAAGCGTTGGAGACGACAGTCCGAAGCTGCTCCCAAAGCGGACTTTTATCCGGGATTACGGTCAGGCTGGCGATGTGTTCCTGCAGCTTGGCGTAAGCCTGGGAATCGGCAATGAGGGGAGAAAGGGGGTCCCGGTCCTTCCGGCTGCGGCACAGCGATTCCAGCTCCTGGTTCAGGCGTGCCTGCAGGTCCAGCTCCGGATCTTCCGTCGGCTTGTCGTCCGCCGTGGCGCCGGACGGTTCGTGCGCCTGCGGGGCTTCCCGTTCCTTGTCAAGCTGTTCCCTTAGCGTTCCCAATTTCTCGAGTGCCCTGTGCAGCTCAAGCCGGTTCCTGTTCGACCTGTAACGGTAATAAAGTATTCCCGCTGCAAGAATCAGCACAAGAATGACGCTGACTGCGAGCCACCGTTCCTTGGAACGGCTCACTTCCAAGGCCTTCTGTCTGTCGCGCTCTACAAGGGAATAGTTGTAATGCGAGTCCTGGATCAGCGCTTTCCTGTCGCCGTTGCTGTTCATGTACTCCTCGGTCAATGCCCTGTATTGATTGATATAGGTTCGTATGGAATCTTGCGGCACCACATCCTTCAGGTCATCGGACAGAAGGATTGAATAACCTTTTCTCAGGTTCCGGGCGTTTGGTATCTTAATCAATTTCAGGGCGTATTTATATGCTGAGTCAGGCATTTCCGCGCATCGGTAAATGTCCGAGGCATAGGAATATACCAACTGTCTGTAGTCATTGTCATTCCGGAACAGACTGTCCGCAAGGCAGGGAATATCCTTAAGCCGGATTACGGCGGAATCAGGATTAAGCTTATAATGACTGACACCGGCGAGGTATATGGAGTAAACCGCCGTGTTTGTCCTCTTGATTCTCGCTGCTATTTGCAATGCGTCGCTGAAGTCTTGTTCCGCCTCGTCATAGCTCTTGCGACTGATGTTGTTTATGCCCGACAGTTCCAGGTCGTACATCAGGTTGAGGGAGTCATTCAGTTCCCTGTCGGTCGCAATGGATTCATCTATATACCTGCGTGCCTCGTCAAAGAGTCTTATGGAATGGAGCAGGCTGGCCGTCTGCGACACGATCTTGCCTTTTAACAGTCTTAATTCTGAAATATTCCTTGTCCTGTCCAGAGCATCTTCATAGAACCGCAGAGCTGTGGGGTAGTCTCCCAAGTCGGAATACACCCGGCCTCCATAATACAGCACTTCGGCATATCGGTCGTCGCTGCCGTGGCGGGAATAGTAATCGACAACGGCCTTTATCAGGCTGTCGGACTTGTGCGGGATTATAGCCTTGTCGGCCAGCTTGACGCGCAGGAAGTCATAATACATTCTGTCGCCTCCGGAGAAATCGTCCCTTGTCAGTGCAAGTAGCGAGTCGTGGGCTTCCTTCGGATTGATGTCGCCTGCTTTCTCCAGCAGGACAAGCCTGCTTTCGGGTATGGTGTTCCTGCATCCTGCGAGCAGGAGGACAATCAGCATGCAGACAGCCGGTATGCGGATGTGTTTTTTATGAGTCATCGGTCAGTTTTGCTTTGGGGTACAAATTTAAGATATTATGGGCATATAACCTAACTGAATTGGCGTATTAATGTCCTGAATTGCCCTGTTTTCGAACAAATTATTCAATTTTCGAACATTTGGAATTGTTCGAACTGCATTTTGAAACAAACGTCTTGATATTTGGAACAAAAACATTAGGTGTTCCAATAAATATTCCTTAACTTTGCCGCATCATAATCAAACAGCAAGATATTATGAAAACGAAACGGTTCCTGACGCTTGTATCCATGCTGCCGTCATGTGCCATGGCATTCGCATCCGACCCCGGGAAGTCGGTGGATGTGAACCTGAGTTCAAGTCCTGTCACCGGTCAGGAGCCTGAACATGATGAGAACACGGAGAACAGACACAGAATTCCCGCATGTCTAATCCCGTGTGTGATATCCGAGGCGGGTGTCGCGTTCCGGATGGACTGTCCTCCCGAGATACTGGTCTATGAGATTGCCGACACCGAGGGCAACGTGATTGCCTCCTTCGGCGACGAGACATCCTTCGTCCAGACTCTGTTCTCCCTGACCGGAGAATACACCGTGGTGTTCACCACAACCGAGTATGTCTACAGGGGCGACATCAGTATATAGACAGCTTGTAGATCATCCATTCATATTGCACACATTCAATCACTATTAAAGAACTATGGACAAGCACAATTTAAAATTCAAGACGGCTGGACATCCGCCATATAGATAAAATACGGCACATATTGGGAATATGCTTATGGCCTACGATAACCTAAGCATGTTTATATTATGTCAGAGAGGTCATAACTTATTAGGTTTCATAAACATCTATATCGAAGAGATATGAAAATAAGTAAAATGCTATTATTACTCATCCTTACCCTTGGCACATTGTCGTGCGTCCATGGGACTGATGAGGATTTGGATGATGGTTGGACATCTTCCGATTCACATCCACTGCTAAACTATCTTTCTCTTATAAACAAAGACACCAGAAATTCAGGAGGATACTCTGTCTATCCGTTATTGTGCGATGGCGACACCGTCATGTTTGTTGCCCAATATGATGATGGGTGGGAATTATATTCTTCCGACATGCGTTTCCCTATGTTGGTGATGAAGAGCCCCACTGGCATCTTCAACTACTCATCCATGCCCGGAGCGGTTAGATCACAAATTTCCCGCGTGGCCGAAACCATACATAATGTAGTTGAGTCTGATGAGGACCTGCCTATGGACAGTAGCTGGTATTGGACAAATCCTCAACGAGATATGGTGCAGGAAAGAACGACAAGGGCAAATGAAGAAAAGCCGGATTTCAGTTGTCCAGGGGAATGGGTTCTCATCAAGGTAATAGATCATGGCACACAAGTTTCCCAGATTCCACATTTGGTTAAGACAAAATGGGGTCAGGATACTCCTTGGAATAATTATATTCCATTCGACATGCAGGATCCTTTACAACGACACAGTGCGGTCGGCTGTACTGTAGTAGCGACAGCCCAATATGCATATTACCTTAACTCCAAGGATGGTGTTCCGGTTATGGCTCCTGTCAAAGGCACATATGATGCCGCTTCTAACAAATATATCTTTACAAACTTCACAAAAGCGGCATGGGGCGCCATGGCCAAGATGAATGCTGGAACCAACACTGCTGGGGCGGCTGTATATATGGGTTATGTAGCTAGCAAAATTGTTCCGCATTCAAATTTCCATTATTCCGGTACTGGAGTGAGTGTTAAACGTGCAATCTCACTTTACTTAAAGCCTGAAACCAATTTAGAATTTATAGATGACAAATTGAGTGTGGTCAAGATTTCCAATGTTATCAAGGAAATTAAAAATGGTTATCCGGTGATTGCAGTGGGTTTCGATGGAAATGATCCCAATGGGGAGGGACATACATTCCTTATTGATGCCTATCGAAAAGAGACCCAGACAATTGAATATACCTATGGATGGAGTGGCTACACTCTTAGTGGAAAAGATCCTAATCTAAGGGATCCTGACGGCAATATTCTTGAGTATGGAATCAAAAAAACCGTTACGGAAACACCTACAAAGGAATTCTTCGGCATGAACTGGGGAGAGAATGGGTATTGCGATGATACATTGACTTCTCTATCCTCTTGGAAAATGGGAAATTCCTATTATAACCAAAATCAAGAAATCGCTTTACGCAAAACCAATTAATGATTTGACTATGAAAAATTTATTGACACTTATGGCTGCGGTGGCCGTCGCGGCTATCATTACCACCGGCTGCAACGGCAACGACGAGCCGAAGAACGAGCCGAACGACTATGTGGCCATCACGCTGGACGGCGCCCAGACACGGACGTGCGAATCGGGCAACGACTTCGCCTTGAACCTCCTGGATGCCGCGAGCCGTAGCACTGACGGAAACGTGGTGCTCAGTCCCATCACAGTGGCGACGAACCTCGCCATGCTGGCCAACGGAGCCAAGGGAGAGACCCTTGACGATATCCTGGATGTATTGGGAGCGGGGTCACTCGAGGAACTGAACTCCTATTATTCAATGATGGCAGGCAGGCTCCCGGGAATGGACAGGACGGTGACCCTGAAATTCGCCAACTCGCTGTGGCATTCCGAGAACCTTTCCGTCACACAGGACTTCACCGCCTCGATCAACCGATACTTCAACGCCCAGGTCAACGGCTTTACGCCCGGATCGAACGATGCCTGGGAAGCCATCAATAAATGGTGCGCCGACAACACGGAGGGACTGATCAAGAGATTCCTCGCCACTCCTCCCACCGGAAACATGTACATGCTGAGCGCCACCTACTTCAACGGCGCCTGGGACCTGTTCGACAAGGATTACAGCGACAAGGGCACCTTCCGCAACGAGGACGGCAGCACAAGCGACGTTACGATGATGTCGACGCACCGAAGCAAGACGTTGCTCTATGCCGAGACTGACAACTGCGGAGCGGTGAGCCTGCCCTACGGCAACGGTGCCTTCATGCTGACCCTCATACTGCCGGAGGAGGGCAAGACCGTCCGTGAGGCCATCAACGCTACGGAGATCAACAGCCTGCTTTCCTCGGAGCAGTACAGGGACCTGACGGTTAACCTGCCGCGCTTCGAGGTGGGGTTCAGGAAAGCCCTCAACGACGCCTTGGGCTCGCTCGGATTCGACCCGGCGCAGAGCGGCAACGATTACACGGGCATCGGCAACGTGGACTCCGATCTGGTGCTGATGCATGAGACGACGCTGGCGGTGAACGAGAAAGGCACCACTGCGGCTGCTGTTGCCGGTGTGCAGGATCCCACATCCGTCCTGAGACCTGACGACATCTTCCAGGTTGACCGCCCCTTCGCGTTCCTGATCCGTGAGAAGAGCACCAACGCAATCCTGTTCGCTGGCGTGATCAGGAATCTTTGACCGGAGAATACATCAACCGCTGACGCATTCTTGACGAAACCGTGGCATACAGCGAATGGACTGTTTGCCGCGGTTTCCATGTTTCGTATGGGTAAGGATGCAAATTCCATAATAAATTCCCGACAAAACAGTGACAAACGGGCGACTGATGCAACTAAATTTTAATATTTCATTTTTTATGTTTATTTTTGCAGATTAAATAAGTAAACAACGAAAGACGTGACCGTGTGACGGGCTTGGAGAGGGCGCGGCGTGCGGAGGCGCAAAACGCAAAACATATATACAGACAATGTTGACATTGCAGCAGATCAAGGCCGATCCGGAGTTTGTGATCAGCCGGTTGGCGGTCAAGGGATTCGATGGCCGTGGCGTGATAGCGGAGATACTGGAGATAGACGACGAGCGACGCAAGTTGCAGCACAAGTGCGACACTGACGCCTCGGAACTGAAGAAGTTGGCGGCCAGCATCGGCGCGCTGATGAAGGCCGGCGACAAAGAGGGCGCCGAGAAGGCCAAGGCTGAAGTGGCCCGCATCAAGGGCGAGACCAAGGGCCTTCAGGACCGTCTGGCCGAGTGCGAGCAGGAACAGCTGAAGCTGCTGCTCACCGTCCCCAACCTGCCCAACGCCACCGTGCCCCCGGGCATGACCGCCGCCGACAACGTGGTGGAGAAGGAGGGCGGCCCGATGCCCGACCTCCCCGAGGACGCGCTGCCCCACTGGGAACTGGCCAAGAAGTACAACCTGATCGACTTCGAGCTGGGCGTCAAGGTCACCGGTGCCGGTTTCCCCTTCTACATCGGCAAAGGCGCCCGCCTGCAGCGTGCCCTGGTGCAGTTCTTCCTCGACGAGGCCGGCAAGGCCGGCTACCTGGAGGTGGAGCCTCCATACGTTGTGAACGAGGCCTCCGGCTACGGCACGGGACAGCTGCCCGACAAGGAGGGCCAGATGTACCATGTCAACCTGGACAACCTGTACCTGATTCCCACCGCCGAGGTGCCCGTGACCAACATCTACCGCGACGTGATCATCCCTGAGGCCGAGCTGCCCAAGAAGAACTGCGCCTACTCGCCCTGCTGGCGCCGCGAGGCCGGCAGCTACGGCAAGGACGTGCGTGGCCTGAACCGCCTGCATCAGTTCGACAAGGTTGAGATAGTCCGCATCGAGCGTCCCGAGGACTCCTACGCCGCCCTGGAGGAGATGAAGGACCACGTGCAGGGTCTGCTGGACAAATTGGGTCTGCCCTGGCACATCCTGCGCCTGTGCGGCGGCGACATGTCGTTCACTTCCGCCATCACCTTCGACTTCGAGGTGTGGAGCGCCGCGCAGAAGCGCTGGCTGGAGGTCAGCTCCGTGTCCAACTTCGAGACCTACCAGGCCAACCGCCTGAAATGCCGCTACCGTGGCGAGGATAAGAAGACGCACCTGTGCCACACGCTCAACGGCTCGGCCCTGGCGCTGCCCCGCATCGTCGCCGCCCTGCTGGAGGACAACCAGACTCCCGAAGGCATCCGTGTGCCGGAGTGTCTGGTGAAGTACACCGGTTTCGATATCATAGACTGATGAGGGGGTGCATGAACCCGGCTCCCTGATTATCGGTTTAACTTATAAAATTCTACAAGATGTCAAATCAAGACTTTTCGCACCCGGACCTGTCGCCCGCCCAGAAGGGATACGTCAGCAAGGGGGAGCGACACATCCCAATCGACGACCCTACGGGCAAGTGGTCGGACCTAACCTTGCTGCCGGAATGGGGCGAGAAGTACTACGACGTCTACACCGTGCGCAAGCACGGCAAGTGGGTCATGCTCAAGGCCCTGAAGACCGAATGCAAGGATGATCCGGAGGCACGCGCCATGCTGGAGCAGGAATTCGACACCCGCTACAACCTGGCGCATCCCAACATAGTGATGGTGAACGACTTCGAG
Source organism: Bacteroidales bacterium (assembly GCA_019416425.1). Taxonomy (GTDB): domain Bacteria; phylum Bacteroidota; class Bacteroidia; order Bacteroidales; family Muribaculaceae; genus Lepagella. Next base: position 29,378 of record DXXK01000002.1, on the reverse strand, counting down.
GATGTGCCGGGCGTAGGGCCGGCCATCATCACCGACGACGTGTACGGCTACTCGCTGCGCCGTCTGATCGACGAGAAGCGCCTGACGCCCAAGATAGTCCACCGGCTGGAGACGCAGCTGCTGGACGCCATGGAGTACATCCAGGAGAACCACCTGGAGCACGACCCCATCACGCCGGAGACCATCATCTTCACCGAATACAACGAGAACCTGAAGCTGATCAACGTTGGCTACGCGCAGAAGGACGCGCTGACCGCGCAGGACACCGGCACCGACATCCGCAGCTACGGCCGGGTGCTGAACGAGGTGCTGGACCACCTGCCCACCACACTGCCGCGCTTGCGCCGCATCGCACGCAAGTGCGAGAGCGAATATCCCTACCGCAGCGTCACCGACGTGCAGATGGCCGTGGAACGGCGCAATTCCAGCCAGATGTACATATTCATCTGCGTGTTCATCGCCGTGATGGTGGGGCTGCTGATATGGTTCTCCTACAAATGGGGCTGAGAAGTCCAGGTAAACAAACAAGATGTTAGAAATAAAACAGATAACTGCCTCGCGACGCGACCTGATAAAGTTCATCCATTTCGGGATCGACCTGTACAAGGGCAACGACTGCTATGTTCCGCCGCTGGTGCTGGACGACATCGGTTCGCTGACACCGGGCAAGAACCCGGCGTTCGACTTCTGCGAGGCAGCCTACTTCATGGCCTACCGCGACGGCAAGCCGGTGGGCCGGATCGCGGCCATTATCAACAGTCAGACCAACCGCAAGTTCGGCACGCATGAGTGCCGCTTCGGGTTCATGGACTTCGTGGATGACCGCGAGGTCTCGAAGGCACTGCTGGACGCTGCCGAGCGATGGGCAGCCTCCAAGGGTATGGACCGCATGGTGGGCCCGCTGGGATTCACCGACATGGACCGCGAGGGCCTGCTGGTGGAGGGATTCGACGAGCTCTCCACGATGGCCACCAACTACAACTACCCCTACTATCAGGGGCACATCGAGGCGCTGGGCTACGAGAAGGATTCCGATTGGGTGGAGTTCCTGCTGACCGTGCCCGACAAGGTGCCCGAGCGATTCGACCGCATCGCCAACATGGTCAAGGAGAAGTACGGCCTGCAGGTGGTGAAGTACAGGAGCCGCAAGCAGGCCAAGGCCGAGGTGGGACGTCCGCTGTTCGACCTGATCAACGAGGCGTACAAGGACCTGTACCAGTACTCGCCGCTGACCGAGCGCCAGAAGGACTACTACGTGGACTATTACCTTGGGCTGGTGAACCTGGACCTGCTGACGTTCGTCAAGGACCGCGCAGGCAAGCTGGTCGGTGTGGGGATCTCGCTGCCGTCGCTGAGCCGCGCGCTGCAGAAGTCCAAGGGACGCCTGCTGCCGTTTGGATGGCTGCCGCTGCTCAAGGGCCTGAAGGGCAAGAACGACCGCGTGGACCTGCTCCTGGTGGCCGTGGATCCCGAGTACCAGAACAAGGGCGTGAACGCCCTGATGTTCCAGGACCTGATTCCCCAGTTCATCAAGTACGGGTACAGGTACGCCGAGTCCAATCCGGAAATGGAGTTGAATTCCAAGGTGCAGTCGCAATGGGAGCTGTTCAACCCGCGTCAGCACCGCCGCCGCCGCTCGTATGCAAAGAAAATCTGACGTAGAGGCCGTCAATCCGTACGGCGAGGGGGAGAAGACCGGACAGGTGAAGGAGATGTTCGACTCCATCGCGCCGGCCTACGACTTCATGAACCGCTGCATGACCTTCGGGCTGTGCAATTGGTGGCGTGACCGCGCGCTGTCCATGGCTGTCGAGGCTCAGCCTAAGGCCACAAGGATAATGGACGTGGCCACCGGCACTGGCGACGTGGCCTTCGAGCTCCTGAAGCGATACCCCGAGGCGGAGATCACCGGCGTGGACCTGTCGGCTGGAATGCTGGAGGTGGCGCGGCGCAAGGCCCGGGACATTCCCGGAGCGGAGCGGGTCACGTTCCGGCAGGGCGACTCGTTGGAACTGCCCTATGCCGACGACACCTACGACCTGGTGACCATAGCCTACGGCGTGCGCAACTTCGCGCATCTGGACCGCGGCCTGGCCGAGATATGCCGCACGTTGCGTCCCGGCGGCACCATCTGCGTCATTGAGCTGTCGGTTCCCGCCAATCCGGTGATGCGCGCCGGATACAGGATCTACTCCAACCATCTGATACCCCTGACGGGCCGGTGGGTCAGCGGCGACAAGAGCGCCTACACCTATCTGCCACAGTCCATTGCTGCCTGTCCGCAGCGCGACGGAATGACCGCGCTGATGCGGCAGGCCGGTTTCGATAACTGCCGATGGAAGTCCTTGACTTTCGGCGTAGTGACTATTTACATTGGAAAGAAAAGACTTTGAGATAATGGCTCCGGTGGGGTCGTGGGAGTCGCTGGCGGCGGCCTTCGACGCCGGGGCGGATGCCGTCTACTTCGGCATCGAGGGACTGAACATGCGCAGCCGCAGCAGTTCCAACTTCACCATCGCCGACATGGAGGCCATTGCCGCCCGGTGCAACGAGGCCGGCGTGCGGACATACCTGACCGTCAACACCATCCTGTACGATACCGACATCGACAGGATGCATGAAATCGTGGACCGTGCCAAGGCGGCCGGAATCTCCGCCATCATCGCCACCGACATCGCCGCCATCAGCTACTGCAGCCGGGTGGGGATACCGGTGCATATCTCCACGCAGGCAAACATCAGCAATGTCGAGGCTGTGCGCTTCTACGCGCAGTGGGCCGACGTGATGGTGCTGGCGCGCGAGCTGAACATGGAGCAGGTGACCGAGATCCACCGGCATATCACCGATGACCCCATTGCGGGTCCAGACGGCAGGCCGGTGCGCCTGGAGATGTTCTGTCACGGCGCCCTGTGCATGGCCGTCAGCGGCAAGTGCTACCTGTCGCTGCACCAGATGAACTCGTCGGCCAACCGTGGCGCCTGCAACCAGATATGCCGACGGTCGTACACCGTCCGCGACAAGGAGACCGGCGACGAGCTGGATGTGGAGAATCAGTACATCATGTCGCCCAAGGACCTGAAGACCATCGGTTTCCTGCCGGAGATGGTCAAGGCTGGCGTGAGCGTGTTCAAGATCGAGGGACGCGCCCGCGGTCCGGAATATGTCTACGAGACGGTGAAATGCTACTCCGAGGCTTTGCAGGCCATCTGCGACGGCACCTACAGCCGGGAGCGCGTCGAGGAATGGGACGAGCGCCTGAGCAAGATCTTCAACCGCGGATTCTGGAACGGCTACTACATGGGCCAGCGTCTGGGCGAGTGGAGCGCCAAGTACGGCTCGTCGGCCACACGCGTCAAGAAATATGTGGCCAAGGCGGGACGCTACTATTCCAAGCTGGGGGTAGGGGAGTTCCTGATGGAGGCCGGCGAGCTGCATGTGGGCGACGAGGTGGTGATAACCGGGCCTACCACCGGAGCGTTGATATTCACGGTCAGTGAGTTGCGCTACGACCTGAACCCTGTGGACAAGGTGGTGAAGGGACAGCTGTTCTCCCTTCCCGTTCCCGCCAAGACCCGTCCGGCCGACCGTCTGTACCTCTGGGAGAAGAAGCAGTAGATATCCTAATATCGTGATAATAGTCCGATTTCCTGAAATGTATTTTAGGAAATCGGATTTTTTTACTAAATTTGTAGGAAATCAAGTAACTTTAAAGTAACTTTTTAACAGCTACATTTCGTCATGATAGAAATTTCGAAGCGAGTGCAGAGTCTGTCGCCGTCGGCGACACTGGTGATGTTGCAGAAGACCAACGAGTTGAAGGCAGCCGGGGTGGACGTGATCGGTCTGACGGCCGGCGAGCCGGATTTCAACACTCCGGACTTCATCAAGGATGCGGCCAAGCGCGCCATCGACGAGAACTATTCCCGCTATACGCCGGTACCGGGTTACCTGTCGCTGCGTCAGGCCATCTGCGGCAAGCTGCAGCGTGAGAACTCGCTGACCTATGCCCCGACCGACATCGTGGTGGGCAACGGCGCCAAGCATGAGCTGGCCAACGTGATCCTGGCTCTGGTCAATCCCGGCGACGAGGTGGTGATTCCTGTTCCGGCATGGGTCAGCTACGTGGAGCTGGTAAAGCTGGCCGAGGGCAAGCCCGTTTGCGTACCCACCAAGCCTGAGAACGGACTGAAGATGACCGCGCAGGAACTGGAGGACGCCATCACGCCCCGCACACGCGCGCTGCTGCTGAACTCTCCGAGCAATCCCACCGGCGCGGTCTACACCAAGGAGGAACTCGAGGCTCTGGCTGCGGTACTGGCCAAGCATCCCGACGTGACGGTGATCAGTGACGAGATCTACGAGCATATCAACTTCACCGACCGGCCTGTGGCCTCCATCGCCCATTGCCCGGGCATGAGGGACCGCGTGCTGATCATCAACGGCGTCAGCAAGGCTTACGCCATGACAGGCTGGCGTATAGGTTATGTAGCAGCCCCGACGGCCGTGGCCAAGGCCATCACCAAGCTGCAGGGACAGATGACGTCGGGTGCGTCGAGCATCGCCCAGCGTGCCGCCGAGGCCGCCTACAACGGCCCGCAGGAGTGCGTTGCCCAGATGTGCCAGGCGTTCCGCCGCCGCCGCGACCTGGTCTACGGCCTGGCGCAGGATATCCCCGGCTGGAAGACCTTCAAGCCCATGGGCGCGTTCTATCTGTTCCCCGACGTATCGGCATTGATCGGCAAGCGTGCCGGCGACCGTGTCATCAACAGCAGCTCCGACTATGTGATGTACCTGCTGGAGGAGGCCAATGTCGTGACCGTGGACGGGGACGCATTCTGCGCTCCCGGCTACATCCGTCTGAGCTATGCCACCAGCGACGACAACATCCGCGAGGCCATGGCCCGCATCAAGGCGGCCACCGAGCGTCTGGCGTAAACATAGGACCGGAGATTGCGAATCAAAATTAATTTCACTAATAAACTATTCACTATGAGACGTATTTTGTTGGCGGTATTGCCATTGGCTTGCCTTACCGCATCGGCTGCGTACATCAGTCCCGAGGCTGCGCTGCGTCGCGCCCTGGGCGACAGCCGTCAACGTGTCAAGGGTGCCGCGACGGAATTCCGTCAGGTCCCGTTAGCTTCCGCTAAGTCGGTCTACCTGTTCCAGGGGCCCGACGGATTCGCGGTCATGCCGGCTGATGACGTGGCTCCTGCATTGTTGGGCTACGGCACGGGTACCGTGGCCTCCAATCCCGAGTTCGATTATTTCATGACCTTCCTGAGCCAGCGTGTGGCGCTCGCCGCCGAACATCCCGAATGGGTAAACAGTTTCACCAGGCCCCAGCGCGAGTCCATCGCGCCATTGTGCCAGACCAAGTGGAACCAGGATGTCCCCTACAATAACGAGTGTCCGACGGATAACGGCCGGAAATGCTACACCGGTTGCGTGGCAACCAGTACAGCCCAGCTGATGAAGTACTTCAACTGGCCGCCGCAGGCCACGGGCACCGGCAAGTATTACCTCCATTTCGGTCAGGCTTCGCAGACCGAGACTCCGGTGGACCTGAGCACATACACATTCGACTGGGACAACATGTTGAATGAATACAATAAAGATTACAATTACAGTACAGGCGAGTGGTACTGCACCGACACAGAAACCCAGCAGACTGCCGTTGCGCATCTGATGGCCGCTGTCGGAGCCGGCGTGGAGATGCAGTACGGGACTTCGGGTTCCGGAGCCTATTCAGTCAATGTCGGTCCGGCATTGGTCAATAACTTCGGATTCAGCAAGAGCATCGAATATCTGGAACGTGACTATTACAGTCTGTATGTCTGGGAGGAGATGATGTACGAGAACCTGAAGAACTGCGGCCCGATCGTGTATGACGGCCATAATGAGGAAGGTGGACACTCCTTTATCTGCGACGGATATGCCGGCGACGGCCTGTTCCACATCAACTGGGGCTGGGGCGGTATGAGCGACGGCAATTTCCTTCTGGACTTCCTGGATCCTTCCCAGCAGGGTGCCGGAGGCTCGTCGGCAGGGTACAGTACCGGCTCGGGTGCCGTGCTGCATGCCAAGCCTGCCACCGAGCAGGATCCCGGGACAGAGATATATATAATGCGTTCCGGGGTGGATGGATTGTACTACAGTCCGATGGATACGCAGCTCTCTCGTTATGATGGGTTCAGTGTGGGAGGTGGATTTTATAATTATGGTCCTTGTTGCTTTCAGCCAAATTGGTACCTCTCAATGATTTATGAGCCGATATATGATTCCGGCAATGCACAGGACTATACTTACGAGCTGGAAGAGGATCTCGATGTCCGCTGGGGGTGGAGTGAATTTGGATGGCCGTACGATGTGGAATTGACGGAAGGCCTGTACAGGATGTATATGGCAACTTCGAAAGACGGCCAGACAATGTGGCCCGTGCAGATTCCCATCTCCAAGCCTCAGTTTGTGATAGGTGAGGTGGATGCGGAGGGTAAACTGACTCTCCGTGGACTGAATATTCTGGTTCCGCAGGTGTCCGATCAGGTTTCTCCTGCCGAAGTCGAGGCAGAGGACCCCGCAATCCAGATAACTGCTCAGGTGTTCAACCAGGGAGTCACAGAGATGAACTATACCGTGCGCGCCGAGCTGATCCAGGAGGGCAAGCTGAGGGCTTACGGCGAGGAGAAGACCGTTGTCATACCTGTTGCCGAGACCCTCGAGCTGGATTATCAGAGTACTCAGCTGACGGTTGTTGAATCCGGAGCCGAGCCTGAACCCGAGACGGTACGTGCCGCTGAGGAGGGGGAGGTGGCCGCTGTCCTTCCGGCCGGTGAGTATAAGCTGGCGTTGAGCATCAAGAACGGCACCGCCGGCCAATGGATTCCGATGACGTCTCTGGCCGATGTGGCGGTAACCGTCAAGCAACCCACCGGTGTCGGTTCGATTCAGAGCGACAAGGCCGCCGTATGGTTCGACCTGCAGGGCCGTCGCGTAAACGAGAGCAACCTGATGCCGGGTATATATATCCGCAAGACGGCCCAGGGTGCCGAGAAAGCAGTGATACGATAGAAATTCGGTTGCCCGGACTGAGCCCCTGAAGGGAAAAGGTCCGGGCAATCATAACAGAACTAAAAACTAATATTATGAAATTTAAATTACTGGCCGTAGCGTTGGCCGGCTGCTGGCTCGGCGTTTCGGCGCAGAGCTTCACGGAGTGGAAGGATCCGAACGTGAACGCAGTGAACCGTGCGCCGATGCGCGCGCAGCCTTTCGCCTACAAGACCGGCGAGAAGGCCGCCAAGTGCGGCTGCCTGAAGCATTCGTCGAATTATCTGAGCCTCAACGGCAAGTGGAAGTTCAACTGGGTGAACGACGCCGACCAGCGTCCCGTGGATTTCTGGAGCAAGAGCTTCAACGACAAGGGCTGGGGCACCATGCCGGTCCCCGGCATGTGGGAGCTGAACGGCTACGGCGATCCGCAGTACGTCAACACCGGCTACCCCTGGCGCAACGATTTCGAGAGCAATCCGCCGCAGGTTCCCGTCAAGAACAACAATGTAGGCACCTACCGCCGCGAGTTCAAGGTGCCCGCAGACTGGAAGGGCAAGGATATATTCGTGCATTTCGGCTCGGTGACCTCCTGCGTCTACCTGTGGGTCAACGGTAAGTACGTGGGCTACAGCGAGGACAGCAAGCTTGAGGCAGAGTTCAACGTAACCCCCTACATCGTTCCCGGCCAGGAGAACCTGATCTGTTTTCAGGTGTTCCGCTGGTGCGACGGCACATATCTGGAGGACCAGGACTTCTTCCGCTTCGGCGGCGTGGCCCGCGACTCCTACATGTTCGCACGCAACAAGAAGCGCGTGGAGGATGTACGCGTCACCCCCGACCTGACCAACAATTACAAGGACGGCCAGCTGACCGTCGACCTGAAGCTGACGGGCAGCGTTCCCACCACGCTGACGCTGAGCGATGCCGAGGGCAATGTGGTGGCCAGCACGACCGCCTCCAAGAGCGGCAAGCTGACCATGGATGTTCCCGGCGCTCATGCTTGGAGCGCCGAGGACCCTTACCTGTACCGCCTGACTGTCGAGGGCAACGGCGAGGTGATTCCCGTCAATGTCGGTTTCTGAAAGATCGAGCTGGTCAACAGCCAGGTGCTGGTCAACGGAAAGCCCGTCCTGTTCAAGGGCGCCGACCGTCACGAGCTTGACCCCGACGGCGGCTATGTGGTGTCGCCCGAGCGTATGCTGCAGGACATCCAGCTGATGAAGAAGCTGAACATCAACGCCGTCCGTACGTGCCACTATCCCAACGACCGTCTGTGGTACGACCTGTGCGACAAGTACGGCATCTACATGGTGGCCGAGACCAACATCGAGAGCCACGGCATGGGCTACGGCGACAAGACGCTGGCCAAGAACGCGGCCTACAAGAAGGCGCATATGGAGCGCAACCAGCGCAACGTGCAGGCCAACTTCAACCATCCCGCCGTCATCTTCTGGAGCCTGGGCAACGAGGCCGGTTACGGCCCGAACTTCGAGGCCGCCTACGATTGGGTCAAGGCCGAGGATCCGAGCCGTCCCGTACAGTACGAGCAGGCCGGACAGAAGGGCAAGACCGACATCTTCTGCCCGATGTACTACGGCTACGAGGGCATGGAGAAGTTCGCAAAGAGCGATGAGGTCCAGAAGCCTCTGATCCAGTGCGAGTACGCCCACGCCATGGGTAACTCCCAGGGCGGCTTCAAGGAATACTGGGACCTGATCCGCAAATATCCGAAGCTGCAGGGCGGCTTCATCTGGGACTTCGTGGACCAGGGCGTCCGCTGGAAGGGTAAGAACGGCGCCGAGATCTACGCCTACGGCGGCGACTTCAACGATTACGACGCCAGCGACAACAACTTCTGCGTGAACGGTCTGGTCAGCCCCGACCGCGTGCCCAACCCGCATGCCGACGAGGTGGCCTACTTCTACCAGAACGTGTGGACCACTCCGGCCGACCTGAGCGCCGGCAAGGTGAACGTCTACAACGAGAACTTCTTCGTCGACCTGAAGAACCTGAATCTGGACTGGGTACTGCTGAACAACGGCGTTCCCGTACGCGAGGGCCGCATCTCCGACCTGAACGTGGCTCCGGGCGCAACCGAGACCATCCAGATTCCTTACGGCAAGATCTCCGACCAGGGCGAGTGGCTGCTCAACGTGGACTACTCCCTGAAGGATGAGGAAGGCCTTCTGCCCGCCGGCCACGTGGTGGCTCGTGCTCAGATAGCCCTGAACACCCCCGCTAAGCGGAGCATGGACATCGCTGTCCGTCCCGCAGCCAACGAGTCCGTCAAGGCTCCGCAGATCGTGGACAACAACTGGAACTTCGTGATCGTGAAGGGCGACAACTTCAATATCGAGTTCAACCGCCACAGCGGATATATGATGAAGTACAATGTTGGTGGCACGGAGATGATCGAGCAGGGTCTGGCCGTTACGCCCAACTTCTGGCGTGCTCCGACCGACAATGACTACGGTGCAGGCCTGCAGCAGAAGTATGTTGCCTGGAAGAGCCCCGAGGTCAAGCTGCAGAAGCTGGACTACAGGCAGGATGGCGAGTATGTCGTCGTGAATGCCGACTACACCATTCCGGCTGTAAGCGCTACGTTCTCCATGACCTATCAGATCAACGCCGCCGGTATCGTTAAGGTGACGGAGGCTCTGAAGGCTGACAAGAACGCCAAGGTTTCCGATATGTTCCGCTTCGGCGTGCAGATGCCGATGCCGGCTCAGTTCGACGCCCTGCAGTACTATGGCCGCGGCCCGATCGAGAACTATTCCGACCGTAACCATTCCACACGCTTAGGTATCTACAACCAGACGGTGGCCGAGCAGTTCTATCCCTACATCCGTCCGCAGGAGACCGGCACCAAGACCGACATCCGTTACTGGCGCATGGTCAACAGGGCCGGCAAGGGTCTGGAGTTCATCTCGGACGCTCCCTTCTCGGCTTCGGCGCTGAACTATACTGTCGAGTCGCTGGACAACGGATGGGACAAGAGCCAGATGCACTCGCCCGAGGTTCCGCAGTGCGGTTACACCAACGTGCTGGTGGACAGGGCTCAGATGGGACTGGGTTGCGTCAACAGCTGGGGCGCCCTCCCTCTGAAGCAGTATCGCCTGCCCTACCAGGACTACACCTTCACCTTCATCATGAAGCCTGTGTCCCACTCCCTCCACAATTGATTCCATTGATTCAGGTCCGGCGTATCCCGCCGGACCTGAATCCTGACAATACCGATGGCCGGCCACTCCCCGTGACCGGCCATTTTCCATATCCTGACTTCGTCACTTTATCAAGTCGAGAAAATATCGTAATTGAGTATCAGAAGAATAGATAAACCAACAGATGATTCAGGGTGATGCAACGCTGCGTTGCCGGTGCGTATGGTGGCGCGCAAAGGCGCAAAGGGCTCCACTTCGTTCTCAAAAAAGCTGTGATGGAAGTCGGAGCGGCACGCGGTCTGACGGGCTCCCCTCCCTACACGAAGATCGCCGAGGGTTATGGATAATAACCCCGGACGCGGATTCCGCCAAGCCGTCCGGATGGCTTGGCGGAATCCGCGTCCGGAATCTCTTTTCCCTCGCGGCCTTGGCGGAAACGCACACACTCCGGATGACCGAGGTGAAGACACACATTATCCATAGACCCCCTTTGCGGCTTTGCGCGCCCCCCACGGGTGAGCCGGACTACTGAGACATCTTAGATTGCTGATTTGGAGAGTGTTTCCGGGTGACGCAACGACAAAGTCAGGAAATACTCGAAAATTTGACAAAAGATTTGAATAATTTAATATAATTCTGTATTTTTTGCAAGAGATTCGGATATTTGAAAAGCAAAATGCTTGTAAACCTGCAAGCATGGTGTGTTTTTAACGTATAGGCAATGAGCCCCATTTTGATTGATTATTGGTCTCATTTGGTGATGTAATGAACAAAGTGATAACCTTAAAGACTAACCTATGAATATGAAGAAACTGATGATATTGCTGGCCATATCGGCCGCGCTGTGCGGCATGGCCGCGTACGGGCAGGAGACCGTCAGCATACAGACCACTGACTATGGGCAACTGGGCGAATTGCTCGGCGACAGGATAACCACGGTACAGTACCTTACCGTTGCCGGACCCATCGACAAGTCGGACTTCGATGTGATGAAGAAGGCCATCAGGGAGGGTGTGCTGAGTGAGATTGACCTCAAGGACGCGCAGTGCCGGGACAACGAGATTCCTAACGATGCATTTCTGTTATACTGGAGTGTTCCGAATGAAGCAACCGGAATACTCCATGAGAAGGAGAATGCCGGTGAAAGCGATGATGAACGGAACAATCTCCGTAGGATAATACTTCCATCCGGCATCGAGAGAATCGGATGGTATGCGTTCGCCGACACTCATATTGAGGAAATTGACTTGCCGGAGACCGTAAGCAGTATGGGTATGTGCTGCTTCGCTGGCTCGCACCTAAGGAGCATAACCGTAGGCAGCCAAATTATGGGAATACCGGATTATGCGTTCCAACAATGTCCATATCTCAGAGAAGTGTACCTCCATGCTCCTGTTGGATTTCTGGACTCACATTCCTTTTCGATGTTAAACTTGGCTAAAATTGAATTACCATCGACATTTTTCGCAGAATGCTTTGCGTTCTGCCAGACATTTATTGAGGAGGTCATCTTTAATTCTAAGGAAGTTAAGGATGTTGATGTAAAGAACATTAAACTTAAGAAGGTGGTTTTCAACGAGGGAGTGGAGATGATTGCTGAACGCATGTTCTCGGGATGTCCGGCCCTCTCGGTTATTATCTTCCCCTCCACCCTGCAGTCAGTGGGTGAGGGTTGCTTTGCCGACAATCCTGCCCTTCAGAAGGTCTATTGCAGAAGTGTGGTTCCCCCGACAGCGGAAGCGGACACTTTCTGTGGTGCGGATGGGATTGCACCGTCGCAGGCAGTGTTGTATGTTCCCGTTGGCTCGGCCAATGCTTATCGTGGCAGCACGGGTTGGAAGTGCTTCACTAATATCGTGGAGATTGAAGACAGTCAGTTCCCGTCTGGAGTGGATTGCATCATGACAGACACTGAATCTACATATATGTATGACCTCCAGGGCCGTCAGGTGAATCCCGAAACGGCAGACCCCGGCATCTACATCCGTAATGGCAAGAAGATCCTGATTCGCTGATAATCTTCTTCTCTGAGTTCACTGGAAGCTCAGAAAGCTGGCTGATAATAAAAAAGGGTTGAGCGCCGCTCAACCCTTGCGTTGTCTTACCAAGATTCGAACTTGGACAGGCAGAACCAAAAACTGCAGTGCTACCATTACACCATAAGACAATCCTGAGGTCCCAAGGTCCGGAGACCCTAAAGACATTGCAAAGTTACAAAAATATTTTCAATTACCGAAATATTTTTTTGAAATGCCCTGACAGACTTATGTATTAAATTTCCAATGGATTCTCGGGTCATGAGTGCTTGCATGACTCACTGCCATGTGTCAATTATAAATATAGGATTTATGATAATTTTTAGTAATTTTGCAGATGAGGTCGTATATATAATTGTAAAGCGTCGATGTTAAAGAGTGTGGCCTACGCCTGCAGAGCTTTATCAAAGATGTTAGTGAATAAACAGCAAATTTTATAATCCCGGACTTACGTAAGGAGCATAGAAATCTATTCGGTTTTAACTGATTAATTATGAATGTCATGAAGATAGTTAGATTCCTCATTATTATATCTGCCCTGTTCCTATATCCATTGCTTGGATTCATGGCGGCTCCATCCATTAGATTCCAGACTCTCAGTACATCCAATGGACTTTCAAGCAATGCGGTGCTGGCGATTGAAAAGGATTCCGCCGGATTCATCTGGATTGGGACTAAGAAAGGTTTGATCCGGTTTGATGGTGTGGAAACAGTGGAATATACTCTGCCTGACTTAAGCGGCAACGTATGGTCGATAGAAGAGTCGGACAAGGACACCTTATTGCTCGGAACATTGTCCGATGTTCTGTTTTTCAGTCGGAAATCAACGACTTATGTGCCTCTGGGATTGCCAGCAGCCGTTGTTAAATGCATATGTCTGATATCGCCGGGAAAATTCTGGGCAGGTACGGAGAACGGTCTGTATCTGGTAGATAACCACAAGTACAGGCGCATGCATATCAGTGCAGGGCTGTCGGCGGCAAATCATATCACAGGCGTGCTCCGACAGGATAAGTACGTTTACTGGTTTTCTACGGCCGATGGCTTGTTGCGAATCGATGTACGCGATATGAAGCCCGTATTGTACCGAAATCCCGATGACGATAATTTCTTCACATGCCTCACCAGCGATGATAATTCGATATTTCTCGGTACTTTTAATAAAGGAATATTCAGATTCAACCTGCGTTCAAGGGCGTTCGATAAGGTGAAAGGTTTTGATCACAAGCTTGTCACCGCAATAGACCGTCAGGACAAGAAACTATATGTAGGAACGAACGGAACCGGACTTAAGACACTCGATTTGGCTTCAGGTGTTATCGAAACCGTTACAATGGAGGAAAGCGGGCAGCATCATTCCGGCTCCAATACAATCACATGCATCCTTAATTCCGATGGTATAAAATGGATAGGTACCCAGTTCAGAGGCGTGAGCTATACACCACGTGGCGAGTTCAAGTTCAGATATTTCAAGGTTCCGGCCTTCAATTCATCAGAACATCACGTCCGCTCCATGATGACGTTCCAAAACGGCGACAAACTTATAGGAACCAGGGAGGGTCTCTACCATATTGATCAGAAAAACAACTCCGTCAAGACATTCAAGGCATCAGATCCGAATTCCGGCCTGAGGTCGGATATTGTAGTGTCGATGGATATGGTCCAAGGGAAAGCACTGATAAGTACCTACGGCGGAGGAGTGCACGTCTTTGATCCTGTGTCGGGAACATTGAGCAGGTTTTCAAATGCCGAAGTCTTTACCTATGGATGTGTGTTCGGAGTGACCGAGGACAGTAAGGGGAACATCTGGCTGTCGACACAGAACGGCTTATATGAATTCTCTCCTGAGGCTAAGTTCCGGAGAGAATACAACATGATGAATTCAGTTCTGAATACAAATGTCGTATTCTGCTCCCATCCGGATCAGAAAGGGAGGCTTTGGATCGGAACCAATTTCGGGTTATATCTCCTTGACATTGAAAGCGGGCGTATGAAAAGCGATTGCTTTAGCGAACCTATTAAGTGGGAGATACGGTATATATTGGAGGACTCGAAAGGGGACATATGGGTATGCACTGCGCAAAATGGACTGTATAGAATCGGGATGGACCTGGTTGTCAAGAATCATTACACCACTGATGACATCATGCCTGAGAACGAAGTGGAGAGTGTGGCGGAAGACTGTAACGGAACAATATGGATCTGTACGCGTACAAGAATAACACGTTTGAATCCGGAAGACAATTCATTTTACGTATATAAGCGTCTTGACGGATTGAACGATCTTGATTTCAATAATGAGGTGGAGATAATCGGTGACAGCGTAATATCGTGGGCTAATGAAGGAGGGTTGGTCACCATGGCGCTCAGTCAGCCATCATCGGGGACAGGGACATCTGGTGTCCCGAGGATAACATCCGTTGCCGTGGGCGATAGTGTCTACAATCCTCTCTTCCTGGAACGCGGTCAGGAAATCCCGGTACCTCATTCGACACGGTCATTGAGATTCAGATTCTCCAATATGGATTTTACCCTTCCCTATGCTACGGTTTACGAATACAGGCTTGAAGGGTACGAGAAGGATTGGAAGACTATAACGGGAATCAATGAGGTAACATATGAGAATCTCGAAGCGGGAAACTATACCTTCTGTGTACGGCTGCCCGGACAGGAAACATACGCATCGGTCCCCGTGCGTGTGTCAAGGCCTTACGGCCATATAATCGGTCTGGTAATAGGTGTGTCTGTGCTTCTGATGCTGACGGCATACTTCTGTCACCGCATATGGAGACTGAAGGTCAAGATCCGGAATGAACGGGACCTGTTCTCAAAGGCTTCGGAAAACATTGCTGAGGGCAACGGTTCTGTGTCGGTTTCCGTGGAGCAGAGTCCTCTTATGGATAGATTGCTTGAGTATATGGATTCTGAAAAGCCATACAGGAACGCCAGGCTAAGCATCAGTGACGTGGCTCAGCATCTCGGGTGTGAGGAAAAGGATCTTTCCCATCTTCTTAATTCAAACATGAAGATGAATTTTTCCAATTTCATCAACATATACCGTGTCAATGAAGTGAAAGGCATGATGACTGAGGATAATCTGACACGCTTCACACTGATGACGATAGCAGGCCGAAGCGGTTTTTCCAGCAAGACTACGTTCTACCGTGTTTTTAAGGATGTCACCGGTCTTACGCCGCTGCAATACTGTCAGCAGCGGAACCTGTCCGGCATAGGCAATCCGAAGGTGCCGGATTCAGGGGATTTCAGTGGCTGAGGATCCTGATGCGGGGATTCCCATCTTTTTTGGGACTTCTGAAATTTATGGTAACTGATTAGGGGACAGCATGATGTCGAGTGTCATGCTGTTCCCGTTTTTATCGGTAGCATCCTGGAAGCAGAAGACTTGCAAGGGGTTCTGTCAAGCTGTAATTTTGCATCCGTAAGCGTTCAAGACGGGCGTCAGTTGACCTGAATCAATCTATCATTCAACATAAGAATTCATGCAAAAACTAAAATTCAAATCATCCGCCATGGCGGCAGTGCTGCTGTCGATAGTGACAGTCTGGCCAGGTGGATATTGTTATGCCGGTACGGCAGACGTGTCACAGCCGAAAGGCGTGGCGACAACAGGTGAGATTCATGGAACGGTTGTGGATTCGCAGGGAGAGCCATTGGTAGGGGCGACTGTAGTGGTCAAGGGTACAAGTACGGGAACGACGACCGATCCTGATGGGAAATTCAACCTGACGAACACAGGGAGGGGCACAATCATCGTAACGTACATCGGATACGTTCCATCCGAGATCAAGATTAAACCGGGGCAGGTATATGATGTAACGCTTCAGGAAAGTGAGGAGTTGCTCGACGAAGTGGTTGTAGTGGGATATGGAGCACAGAAAAAGGAGACTCTGTCAGGTGCGGTCTCAGCCGTAAGCGGTGATGTCCTTGAGAACCGTCCTGTGTCAAATACGGCGATCGGTCTTCAGGGACAGGTCCCGGGTCTGACCATCACCAGAACATCGGCCCGTCCGGGAAACGAGGATCTCGGTATACAGATTCGAGGAGCCTCCTCGGTCAATACGGTGGAACCGCTCATAATAATCGATGGGGTTCCGGTAATAAGCAAAACTGAGTTCAGCTCACTCAATCCGGATGATATAGCGGGCATATCGGTTCTGAAGGACGCGTCAGCAGCCATCTATGGCTCACGTGCGGCAGGAGGCGTCATTCTCGTCACCACGAAGAAAGGCAGGAAAGGTGATGATGTCAAGGTGTCATACAACGGCATGGTGACCCTGAACACACCGGCCAACCAGCTTCCATTAGCAGGCATGAAGGAATGGGCACGAGCCTACATCGATGCGTCATATCAGGATTTTGTCATTGCGGATCCAACAGCACCTAACGGGGAGCGTTGTACACAGCGCTCTGTAAACACTCAGATATGGCAGAACATCATGGTTGATGCCAATGGCGCCCAGATTATAAAGCCTGGAGTGGCCGGGCGTGACTTTACTGACTATCGACGTCTGATTGACGTTATGGCAGAAGGAAATGAATTCGATTATGTAGATGTCAACGGCGTGCTTCATCATTACGCCTCCAATAACTGGCTGGATTACGTATATGGCAAGACGGTATCCACCCAGCATAATCTAAGCGTGACCGGCTCAAGCCAGAAGGCTCGCTGGTTTGCGGCAGTGGGCTATGCCTATGACCGTTCGGTAATCAAGGCCGTATTTGATGGTGTGAGAAAATACAATGCGAGGATGAACGTGGATCTCGACCTCAAGAAGTGGCTCACATGGAATATCAACATGTCATACAGCAACAATTATATGAAGGGTCCGCGTGACGGTCTTGACGGCAATAACTCTGGAATGTATGACGCCCCTTGCTCGCCGGCCTATACACCCGACGGCCACTTCTACGACTTCTACATGTGTGGCCGTTCACCTCTGGCCGCCATGAAGGGGGCGGGTATCGCCTCAAGAGAGTTCGCCACATTCCGTTTCTCCACGGCATTGTATTTCCAGATATTCAAGGACCTCAAGGTCACGGCACAGGCATCTCTGACCAAAAACGACAATATACAGAAAGAGACCAAGACCAGATATGAGGTGGGTTATTGGGACACATCGCTCAACCGTACCAATGAAATCAACGGAGGCACAAGCAATTACATACAGGAGCGCAGCCAGCGCACTCTCTATGAGTATTATCTTGCACAGGCTGACTATAACCATTATTTCGGTGACCATTATTTGGCTGCGATGATTGGTGCGAATGCAGAGCGGAATACATATAAGAACGTGACAGCCAAGCGTGACGGTATTCTCTACGAGGGCTTGTTCGACCTTAATACCGCTTCATCGGAAGCCGCGCATCAGCATATTTCCGGAGGTTCGAACCAGAACGGTTTTGTATCCTTCTTCACTCGTCTGAATTATCAATATGACGGGCGCTATCTGCTTGAGCTGCTTGGACGACGTGACGGTACATCTAAGTTCCATAAGGACTACCGCTGGAGCAACTTCGGAGCAGCAAGCGTGGCTTGGCGTATATCTCAGGAAAGATTCGTCACGGAGAATGCCGACTGGCTTTCTGATTTAAAACTCCGCGTGTCGTACGGTGTGACCGGTGGTGCCGTGTCAAGCCTGGGCAACTATGACTATCTGTCAACCGTGAATACAACAGGTACACATTATTTCAATTCAGGTCTTGCCGGAATTGCAAATCTTGGCTCGATGATAGACTATTCACGTACTTGGGAAAGGCTTCATAACTTCAACGTAGGTATTGACTTCGGATTCCTCAACAACAGACTGCGAGGCAGTTTCGACTGGTATCAGAAAATAAACGAAGGTATGCTTACAGCCATCACATATCCTGATATCCTCGGAGGAAAGGCCCCCGCGACAAACAATGCACGCCTGCGCGTCAACGGTTGGGAGGCCTCATTGAATTGGAACGACCGTATCGGAGAAGTTACCTACTGGATCGGCGCGCAACTTACGGACGCCAGGTCGATGGTGACCGACTACAAAGGATCCGACAACTGGGTGGCAGGTTTTGTAAGTGTGCGTGAGGGTTATCCGCTCAACAGCTTATTCCTTTATAAGACAGACGGATATTTCACGTCGTACGAGGAGATTGAAGAGTATTACAAGCAGTATGCCAACTGTACCGGCGGAAATGCTTTAGGAAAGGTTCCCCAGAATAATGAGAAAACACATCTTCGCCCCGGTGACCGCCGCAAGATATTGATTCTGGATCCTGAGCATGACACGACTAACGGCAAGGGAAA
Organism: Bacteroidales bacterium; assembly: GCA_019416425.1. Classification (GTDB taxonomy): domain Bacteria; phylum Bacteroidota; class Bacteroidia; order Bacteroidales; family Muribaculaceae; genus Lepagella. The sequence continues at coordinate 10,821 of DXXK01000002.1, read as the reverse complement.
CACCGGTTCAGGAGATGTCTGCCACTATGGCGATACCGACCCTCACTACCAGTTCAGTCTTAATCTGGGTGGCTCATGGAAAGGTTTTGACCTCTCAATGTTCATTCAGGGTGTAGGAAAGCGCAATGTCCTTCGTGGCACCAATGGCACGCAGGCCACCAATTTCAACAAATGTGCCTTCTATCGCAACTACAACAATATCCTGCTGTCGCATCTCGATACATGGTCGTGGGATAATCAGGATGCCCGTTATGCCCGTCTTTCACTTGAAAATGCGAAGAATGACTGGAATACCAATAATAATGACTCCGAGGTTCAGAATGGATGGTACGCCCGCGTGAAGAACATCACATTCGGCTATACGCTCCCTGTAGGAATCACGGGAGCATGGGGAATAAGTAAACTCCGCTTCTACTTCTCAGGCGACAATATCGGTGAGATCACAGGCATACACGATGGATACGACCCTGAAAAGAGCGGGCGTTCAAACACTTCGTTGCCCTTTGCCCGCAACTGGACTTTTGGTATAGACCTGCAGTTTTAAACACAAATCATAATAACGAAATAATGAAGAACATAATATTATTACTGGCAACCGTGCTTGGAGCCATCATGACTTCCTGCACAGACTACTTCCTGGATCTTAAACCATTGGACACCCAGACCGAAGCCAACTACTATAAGACAGCCAAGCAGTTCGAGGCCGCGGCCAACGGCACATACAGCTTCTATGGCTATAAGAAAATCAGCGAGAAGGTCAATGGAAAGGATTGCGCCCATGACTTTGGATGGGTGTGGGACAGCAACACCGACCTGCTGGCTGGAGTAAGCAACACGACCAATGGCACTTTGGCTGCTTCCGAGAACGACGGATACTGGGGCCTCTGCTATGCCAAGATCCGCAAATGCAACATCCTTCTTGAAAAGGCTGAACAATATAACGGTTCCGAGAGTATCGAACCTTACGTGGCTACAGCAAAATTCTTTCGTGCCTATCAATATTACTGGATGTTGATGCGTTTCGGTGGTGTGCCGATTGTGACAAGGCCGCTGTCCTCAACGTCAGTAGAACTATATATGGCACGCAACTCCCGTTATGAGGTTGTCGGCCAGATAATCGCAGATCTCCGCGATGCTATCGCAGGCCTCCCTGATGAATCTGCTCACGATGGTCACGTCACCAAGCAAGGTGCTCAGGGTTTCCTGGCAAGGGTCCTTCTTTTCGAAGCGACATGGGAGAAATATGTCGGGGAATCAACCGATGGAGATGGTGTCAGGGAAGGTGCCGGCACAGCAAGACCTGCAGGATATCCCTCGGTCAATGAAATGCTCACTGAAGCCGCATCGCTGTCAGAGAAGGTCATCAATTCCGGCTTCTATGAACTCTGGAATGCCGAAGGCACACCTTACGAGTCTATTGCATATAACTTCCTTTTTAATCTGGAAGATGAGAATACGAATCCTATGGGCTTCCCCAAAAACCGCAACCGCGAGTTTATCCTGATGGACTGCTATGATCGGTCAAGCAATAGGTCCGGCTCCAACATCACCCATACTTTCGGAGGCGACAACAATGGGCTTGGCGCGGTTACGCTCAATTGGATCAATATGGTTCCATGCGTCAGTGACGGTCTTCCATATTTCTATTCCGAGGACTATCGTGGTTTTGACAAGATGACTGACATCTATGAGAACCGAGATTACAGATTCACTTCTACTGTAAAGAAACCTGGCTGTAAATATTTCATGATGGGAACATTAGGCGGAAACAAAGACCGCTACGCAAAAGCGGATTATGTAACATGCTTTGATTTCCCGGATGGTGTTGTCGATTACTATCCGTCAGTTACATCTGCCGGAGTGACAGGTTTCCAAAATCGCAAAATGATATCAGAATGCAGTCTTGCACAGAAAGACGGAGATGAGTCATACGACTATCCGATTCTCCGATTAGCCGAGATGTACCTTATATTTGCCGAGGCAAAATGTGAGCTTGGAAATGGTCAGATATCCGACCAGGATCTTGATAGATCAATTAATGTGCTTCACAAAAGAGGCGGTTCCGCACCAATCAGCAATGCTTCGGTGGCCAAGGCAAATCAAAACTATCTTAAAAATACGGGTAAAGCCGGTAACCTGTCTATTCTTGAATTAATACGTAATGAGCGGGCGGTTGAGCTTCGCAACGAATACGCACGCCAGACCGACCTGTTGCGTTGGGCCATTGCTGAGGAGACGATTAATGCCAACCGTCTTGGTGTTGTCATTAAGAATCCGGATGGAACCGATACTGAAATCGTGAATTTCCAATATTATTCAGGAGAGACACCTCAGCCGACATATACCTCAGCATCGAATATATATGGTGAAGAAATCCTTCCTGATGGATCCGCTGCGCTTATAGTCAACGCGAAATCTCAATTCAATATGAAACGCCACAACTATCTCTATCCCCTGCCCATAAGCCAGCTTCAGTTGAACGAGAATTTACTGCAGAATCCCGGTTACTGATAACATACTGCTGAATCATGAGCATTTGTCTGAAATTTATCGTGGGAGTATTGACTGCGCTTTGCGCAGTCAATACTAATGCGGAAAACATCCTGATCTCCACGCCCAACACATCATTAGGATTGGTCGCGGATGAAGGTCGGGAGCTGAAATTCGCATATTACGGAGCAAATATCGATAACAGCGATCTCGATGCCCATGTGGCGTCCGGAGCACTTCTGACACCGGCATATCCTGTTTATGGAATGAATACCCCATCGGAAGATGCTCTTGCCGTTTGTCATGCGGATGGGAATATGTCTACGGCGTTAGTGGTGACAGGATGTGCCAAGCGGCGGGAAGGAGACCGGACTATTACAAGAATATCTATGAAAGATCCGGCTTATCCCTTGTTTGTGGATGTCTGTTATCGTACTTACGATGGCTCCGATATTATGGAAACATGGTCTGAAATCAAGCATGATGAGAAAAGGCCAGTGGTGTTAAGCAGATTCGCTTCTGGGTATATTCCCATACATAGAGGAAATGTCTGGCTGTCAAGTTTTAATGGCTCGTGGGCAAATGAAGCAAGGTTGGTTGAAGAACCGCTTGTGCCGGGCATGAAGATTATCAAGAACAAAGACGGGGTACGCAATTCCCATACGGCTCACGCTGAGATTATGCTCTCGCTCGATGGAAAGCCTTGCGAAAATTCAGGCAGAGTGATTGGGGCGGCCTTATGTTATACGGGCAATTATTTATTGCGTATAGACACGGATGAAAGCGATAGCCATCATTTCTTTGCAGGAATAAACCCGGATAATTCCTTATGGCATCTGTCCCCTGGCGAGATTTTCAAGACCCCCGAACTCGCATTGACGTTCAGTACCCAAGGTGTAGGACAAGTGAGCCGGAATTTTCACTCCTGGGCAAGAGATTATAAGCTTGTTAACGGTGATAAGCCCAGAAAAGTCCTGCTCAACAGTTGGGAAGGTGTCTATTTTAAAATAGACGAGGATGGCATGAGCCGTATGATAAAAGATATCGCCGATCTGGGGGGCGAACTCTTCGTCATGGACGATGGATGGTTCGGAGACCGCTATCCTCGTAACTCGGACAAAACATCTCTTGGGGATTGGACCATAGACCGCAGGAAATTGCCGAATGGTATAAAGAATCTGATTGATTCAGCTAAGAATTGCGGCGTTGGTTTCGGTATATGGATTGAACCGGAGATGACGAATACCAGAAGCGAACTTTATGAGAAACATCCGGAATGGGTGCTTAAAGCCCCAAAACGAGATCCGGTGACAGGCAGGGGTGGTACACAGCTCGTACTTGACCTTTCCAATCCGGAAGTTCAGGACTTTGTGTTCAATGTAGTCGATAACCTGATGACCGCTTATCCTGAAATAGATTATATCAAATGGGATGCGAATATGTCGATTCTCAATCATGGGTCGGATTATCTCGGAAAAGATAACCAAAGTCACCTTTACATAGCGTATCACAGGGGCTTGGAGGATGTATTCAAGCGCATACGCCGAAAATATCCTGACTTGACCATGCAGGCATGTGCAAGCGGAGGAGGACGTGTGAATTTCGGGTTCTTCCCGTACTTTGATGAGTTCTGGACTTCTGACAATACCGATGCCCTGCAAAGGATATATATGCAGTGGGGCACATCGTATTTCTTCCCGGCTATTGCTATGGGATCCCATATCAGTGCGTCTCCAAATCATCAGACGTTCAGGCATGTGCCATTGAAGTTCAGGATAGATGTAGCCATGAGTGGACGACTCGGCCTGGAACTTCAGCCTTCTTCAATGGAACAAGAGGAATTAGATATGTGCGGCAATGCGATAAGGGACTACAAACGAATCCGTCCGATCGTGCAGCAAGGAGATCTGTACCGGCTTGTGTCGCCTTACGACAATAAAGGTGTGGCTTCATTGATGTATGTCTCCGAGAATAAGGAAGACGCTGTGGTATATTGGTACAAGACTGAGCATTTCCATAACCAGCATCTTCCCTCTGTATGTCTTGCAGGACTTGATTCTGAGTCATCCTACCGGCTGACCGAACTTAACAGGATAGATAAGTTACCATTAAAGATGGAGGGTAAGGTGTTTTCCGGTGCATACCTTATGACGAATGGTATTGATTTGCCGGTAATCCATATAGTAGATAAAAAAGACCGGAACGAGTATTCAAGCAGAATAATATTGCTGCAAAGAATATAACTTACTGTTGTTGTGTATTATAGATACTCTGCCTTTCGTTCCGGGGGCAGAGTGTCTTTGTTGTTTGGGTTGAGACCCGATGCTTGATTCTGTCAAGGGTCCTCGGGCCAGGGATGCTTGGGGTAGCGGCGGCGCAGCTCCTTGCGGACCTCATGATACGTGGAACGCCAGAAACTGGCCATATCTTTGGTCAATTGTACGGGCTTGTAGCCCGGCGACAGCAGTTCCATCAGCAACGGGCGCGTGCCCCCGTCGACACGCGGCGTCTCCCGTATTCCGAAGCAATCCTCCAGCCGGGCACTCAATACAGGTGAATCAGCTCCCACACGATAGTCCAGCCGCACGTTGCGGCCGTTGGGCAGACGGTAATGCGACGGCGCGATTGAATCCACCGCATGCTGCTGCTCATAGGTAAGCAGTCCCCATACCACCTGGCACATGTCTATCCGTTTCAGTTCCTTGGCCGTGACGGCATCGCCTATATACATCGGCAGCCATTCCGAGGTATCGGCCAGCAGCCTGTCCGCCGACACGTCCGGCAGCTCCAGTTCCGGATGCCATCCCGCCACCGTGCCGATGCGCTGCATCAGCCGAGACGCATCATCGTTGAAATCAAACATGCTCCGGCCATCCTTTGGCGCCGCCTGGCAGATCGTCTCCGTGATCCGGTCGCGGTCAATGCTCTCCGATGGCTTGGTATCCAGCAGCAATACGCCCACGCGCAACTCACGGCGCGCTATGACGCATCCTTGCTTGTTGTCCCAATGGAGTTTCTCGTTCCAGACACCCATGCCGCAGGCTACTTCCCGATCCAACGGCGCCGCGAGAAAGATCCGTTTGCCCAATGAGGCTACGGCCAGCAGCTGGCGTGACGAGAGCGCGTCCTCCGTGTTCAGGCGAACCTCGTCGCCGTTGGCCAGACGGTATCGGCCGTCTGCCACCATCATGGCCACACGTTCAGGATACGCCAAGGCCACAAGCGCCCCGATGGCTGACGGGTCGGCAATGGAATTGTCTTCCTTCGCGCCGACAAGTCGACGGTATTGCTCGGCAATCTTTATGATGCGTGCCCAGCGTCCGGAACCTTTCCTGCGCCGTGCGTTGCGCAGCATGGCGATGCGGGTGGATATGTCTGCGTCATTCTCGTCGCTCACGGGATCCTTCTCCTCGAGAACGGCGGCGATATCGGCCGCCAATGCCGCCATTGTGTCATTGCCGGCGCTGACCAGCATCTGCGCTATGCGTGGATGGCAGGGTATGCGCGAAAGCTTGCGTCCGTGCGGCGTAATCTCGCACTTGTCGTTCAATGCCCCGAGACTGCGGAGCAGCTGCTGTGCCTTGAAGACCTTGTCACGGGGCGGTGGTGTCAGCCATGGCAGGGCAAAGATATTCCCGGAGCCCCATGCGGCGATGTCCAGCACCATCGATGCCAGGTCGCCGTCCAGGATTTCCGGTACACGGGTCTCCTGCATTCGCAGTTCCGTCGGATTGGACCACAGTCGGTAGCATACACCTTCCGATAGCCGTCCGGCACGGCCGCTGCGCTGGTTGGCCATGTCAAGCGATATGCGCATGGTTTCCAAGTGACTCAGCCCGTTGCGTGCGTCGAAGACCATTCCCTTGTAGAACCCGGAATCGACAACCGTGCGGATGCCGTCGATAGTCAGCGAGGTCTCAGCGATGGGGGTAGAGAGCACGATCTTGCGCGTTCCGGCGGGGGAGGGCGCCAGGGTGCGCCGCTGCTCCTCGAAGGGCAGCATCCCGTACAGGGTGCAGATTCGTATATTGTCGGAAAGGTTGCCCAGCAGGTCGCGGCATTTCATGATCTCCCCCTGACCGGGCAGGAAGGCGAGGATGTCGCCTGTTTGCTCGCGCAACGCGCGGCGGATGGTCCGGGCTGTGTCCTCGACGCAGCCGGCCGCATCGGAATCCTCCGTGCGGATTATCTCCACGTCGTAGGTCCTTCCTTCGCTTTGTATCAGCGGGGCGTCAAAGCGTTGGCAGATGTAATCGGTGTCGATGGTGGCCGACATGATGACTATCTTCAGGTCGGGGCGTATCAGACGTTGCGCCTCGAGTGTCAGTGCATATGCGATGTCGGAGTAGAGGCTGCGTTCATGGAACTCGTCGAAGATCACGACCGAGATATCGTCCAGGGTAGGATCTTCCACCAGCATGCGCTGCAGGATGCCTTCGGTGACCACCTCGATGCGGGTCTTACCGGATACCCTGGATTCGAAACGGATGCTGTAGCCCACAGTCTGTCCTATGGGTTCGCCAAGTATCTCGGCCATGCGCACGGCCACCTGTCTTGCCGCCAGCCGTCGCGGTTCCAGCATTATGATTTTACCCTCCGGAGTATCCTCCAGAATGGTCAACGGGAGCAGTGTCGACTTGCCGGCACCCGGGGGTGCAGTCACCACCACCCGCGGCCTCTCCATCAGCGCCTCGTTGACCCGTCCGGCGATTGCCTGGACCGGCAGTTCCGTCATGGTGCTATTTCTTCATTGTGAAGTGGCGGGAGGCGAGGCGGTTGCCGTCGGCGAAGACCTCGACTGTATAGTCGCCGGGGGTCAGGGTGGTGTTCACGTCGTAGTAGATGCTGGCGGCCATTTCCTCGTTGGCATACTCGAACTGACGCGATGCCGAGGCCTGCAGGCGCTGGCCCTCGTACTGGAAGCTGCCGCCGCCGTCCAGCAGGCTGCCTTCAGGCGAGATGATGCGGACGTAGAACTGCTTCATGCCGGCCGATGCCGTGTTGTTCGGGCTTACGGTGAACGAAACGCCCAACTGACGGGCCTTGGTGATGTTCTTCTCACGCTTGCCCTTCTTGTTGTAGGCCGTCAGCGACAGACCCGTGATGTTCAGCTTCTTCGCAAGCTTGACGGTCTGCGTCAGCTGCTCGTTGCTGGCCGTGGTCCTGGATACCTGCGACGACAGCTGCTGGTTCTTCTCCTGAACCTGGGCTATCTCCTGCTTCAGGCCGGCGTTTTCCTCGCCCAACCGTTTGATCTCCTCAAGATAATGACGTACAATGCCCTTCAGGGTCGAGATCTCGCCCTCAAGTTTCTTGATCTTGGCGCGCGATGCCGCCATGTCCTTGTTGTGGCTCTGCTTCTCCGCATTCAGCTCGCGGATCAGGCCCTCCACCTTCATTCGCGCCTCGTTGTACTTCTGTACCAGCGAATCATTCTTCAGGTATACCTGCTGACCCTCGTACTGGTTGAAGTCGGCGTTCAGCTGATTGAACTCGTTGGTCAGGATCAGCTGGTCGTTGGCGATGGCCAGCGAGTCGGCCCGGGCCTGAGCCTCCACACGGGCCTGCGTGTTGCTGTTGTCCTGGACAATCAGGACCACTATAAGTGCGATGAGTGCCACCAGCACGCCCAGCGCGGTGAACACTATTATCTTGAAGTTCTTATTCATGCCGCAAATTTAACAAATCTCTATGAATTTAACAAAATATCCGGCATTTTAGGTCGGTGTGCAGCATGCAAATCAACAGCTGCGGATTGCATCCTCAATTTAAACTCAAAAGGATGCGAAGCGTTTTATATTTAGAATCCTCCCTAATCAACCCAAGATGATTCAAGCTGAACATGATGTCTAATACTTATGATGCATGGAAAAGATACTTACACATTCGCAGATCAAGCAGGCCGTAGAGGACGCTTACGCCGAGTGCAGAGGCATTACCGATGGCCATAACGCTGATTATATTCCTTTCCTGGCGAATGTCAATCCGGACTTATTTGGCATAAGCCTTATGTTGACCGACGGTACTGCATTCAACATCGGTGACACGGACTACCGGTTCGGCATCGAATCGATATCGAAGGTGCTGACGGCGATACTTGTGTTAAAACAATACGGGGCCGATGGAGTGCTGAAGCAGATAGGGGCCGACGCCACAGGCCTTCCGTTCAACTCCATCTTCGCGATTCTTCTGGAGAACGACCATCCATCCACTCCGCTGGTCAATGCCGGAGCTATAACCGCCTGCTCAATGGTCAGACCCCAGGGTGATGCCTGGGGGAAGTGGGAAGCGATCATCAATAACCTCACGGCATTGTGTGGTTCCGAGGCGCAGGTCATCGACGAACTCTACCGTTCGGAGACCGAAACCAATTTCAACAATCGCTCCATAGCGTGGTTGCTCAGGACCTACAACCGAATATATGATGACGTGGAAGTGAGTCTTGACCTCTACACAAGGCAATGCTCGGTGGGAGTGACATCCTCCCAGCTGGCCTTCTGCGCGGGCACGATCGCCAACGGAGGAGTCAATCCGGTCACCAGGGAGGTTGTCTTCGCACGCCAGCTTGCACCTAAGATCACAACGCTGATATCATCCGTAGGCTTCTATCAGAACACCGGCGACTGGCTTTACACCTCGGGTATTCCGGCAAAGAGCGGTGTGGGTGGCGGCGTGCTCGGTGTATACCCTGGCGTGATGGGGGTAGCCGCATTCGCGCCCCCTCTGGATGACGCCGGAAATTCAGTAAAGGCCCAGGCAGCCGTAAAGACAATCATGAAGAAACTCGGTCTCGGCGTCTTCAACGGCGACAATGTCACAGTAATCCCAGGCTGAGAGCCGCTTGTCTTTGTGATTGGCCTCCTGCTTTAGGATAATCGATTGGTAAAAACAGTAAAAATGGCAACAAATATTGACAAACCCAGAATTCTGATAATCTATACCGGTGGCACCATCGGTATGGTCGAGACTCCGGACGGCCTCCAGCCCTTTGATTTCTCGCATCTAATGGACAATGTCCCGAAAGTGAGTCAACTGGGATACGACATTGAGAGCATACAGTTCACGAAGCCTATCGACTCTTCGAACATGAGCCCCGGATACTGGTCCATGATAGCTAAGGACATAGCAGACCGCTATGATGATTTTGACGGCTTCGTTGTGCTCCACGGTACCGATACCATGGCATATACGGCATCCGCTCTGTCGTTCATGCTAAGGAACCTGGCAAAACCCGTGGTGATCACTGGCTCCCAGCTCCCGATCGGCGATATACGTGAGGACGGTACGGAAAACCTGATCTCGGCACTTCAGGTAGCTGCGGCCAAGGATGAGAATGGCGATCCAATGATTCAGGAAGTGGTGATTTCCTTCCAGGATTACATTGTGAGAGGCTGCCGTTCCACCAAATACACCTCTACAGGATTCCACGCGTTCAGGAGTTTCAACTATCCTGACCTGGGAACCATAGATCTGCACATAGAGTATGACAGGCCCTATCTGATGCGTCATTCCACTTCGGAGCCTCTTGACCCATTCTATGCCATGGATTCAAGTATACTGGTTCTGTGGCTGTACCCCGGTATTCCGGAATGTGTCGTAAAGGCTCAGCTTGCTGCTTCGGGCATCAAGGCCGTCGTACTGCGGACATTCGGCGCCGGCAACGCTCCCACTGAACAATGGTTTCTCAAGGCCATTGCGGAGGCGGTGAACCGAGGTTTGATAATCTACAACGTGACTCAGTGCCTTAACGGTGGAGACGAGCAGAAACGCTATTATACAGGCGACATGCTTGCGGAAGCGGGTGTGATATCCGGTTATGACATCACAGTCGAGGCTGCCGTCACAAAGCTGATGTATCTTCTTGGAAGCGGTCTGAGTAGCGAAGAGGTAAAGCATTTCCTCACCGTCTCGATGATTGGCGAGATGACTGTGAAATGACTCTCAGACGATAATAGCGGATGTTCATGCCTCCACTTGATCCGGCAACATAATGGTGAAAAAATGGGAAGGACCGATTCCGGATGGAATCGGTCCTTCATGATGACTTTCGTCTTGCTGTCCTTAGTCAGTAGCGGTTACTACTTAATTTTTTGCGGGAGCCTCCTCAGCGGCAACAGCTACAGTGGTGTCAGCACCGTCAACAGCCTCAACAGCGGCAGCGGCAACAGTGTCGTTAGCGGAATCAACAGCTACAACCTCCTCGGCAGCTACGATGGTCTCGGAATCAACGGCCTCAGCCTTCTTGTTGCCGTTGCAGGCAACCATAGCAACGCTGAACAGAACAGCGAGCGTAAGAACTACTTTCTTCATTTTCTCTCTCAATTTAATAAT
>DXXK01000019.1 GCA_019416425.1 Bacteroidales bacterium | reverse complement strand
CCGTCGATATCGAAAAATATAGCTTTGATATTTTTAATCATTTATTTTTGTTTCTTGCAGTCCGCAGTTCCGATGGAGATTTTCCAAAATGCCGTTTGACATATTTGCCAAAGAAAGAAAGGTTCTCAAAGCCTAAACGGTATGCTATCTCCTTTATTGAATAATCCGTGTTGAACAGATGGTACCGTATGTCCTCGACTGTATATTCATCAATCCACTGCCTTGCTGACTTTCCACTGACTTTCGTGCATATGACAGACAGATATTTAGCCGACAGGCATAATTTGTCAGCATAAAAGTCGATAGGCCGATGCTTTATGTCTTCGTTCGACAACATCTGAAGGAAACGGTTGAACTGGAATTGTATCTTGCTTTCGCCCTCCACAGACTGACACTGATCCGATTCCATATTTGACAGCATTTCAAGCAAAATGGCTTTTATTATTGACCGCACTATCTCTTTATGATAACCCTGCGAGGGATTCATTGTTTTAGACAGGATAAGACGGTAATAGAATTGCATCTGATCCTCCAGATTCTTTACCGTTGACATACGGTAAGCCTTGCATATATATATCATGCGGTTCCATTTGTCAATATGCTCACGCATGAGATCAGACACGATTCGGCCGGACAGCCGCAACATCACGATGTCAGCATCCACGCTCACAAGAATGTTGTCAATGAAATTCTGGGGCAACACCGTAAGCCTCTCACCTTCCTTTATGGTATGGGTGTTGCCGTTTATATCTATCTGTAGTCTGCCTTTGCGACAGGCAAGGAACAGATATGAATCAGTCTTTATACCGTTAAATTCCGACAGATCATTGATGTCGGTAAGCAGGGCTATATCCCCGTCGGAATAGTGTATTTTGTCCTTGTTGTCCATATAATGCGGGTTTACAGATTGCAAATTTAGCGTTTTTGAGTGTCTTTAACCGCCTCCTGAGTGTCCTTTTTTGCCATATATACCTGATTAGATTACTATTTTGTCAATTCAGGACACTAATGAATAACGGAAAATAGAGAATTTTGCGCCCAAAAACAATAATGACATGAGATATTCAAACTTTATTTTATGGCTCATACCGGCAATATTGCTTGGTTCTTGCAGCAATAAGACAGAAAAGAAAGAAGCGCCTTCAATAAAAGTCTCAACTGAGATTTTAGCGAAGGATAACGCCTGTTTGACAACGACATTTGTCGGACAGGCCGAAGCTGCCAGTACCTCGGCAGTAAGTTTTCCGACAGCCGGAACCATATTGAAGGTGACGGTAAATGAAGGGCAGGAAGTCCGCAAGGGTCAGCTTCTGGCAGAAATTGATCCATCAACGATGCGGAAAGCTCTCAAGTCGGCAGAAGCAGTATTGGCGCAAGCCCGTGATGCCTACGACCGCATGAAGTTTTTGCACGACACAAACAGTCTGCCTGAAATACAATGGGTTGAGGCGCAAAGCAAACTTGCACAGGCCCAGGCAGCGTATGACATCGCAAATAAAAAACTTAACGATTGCCGGCTTTATTCGCCCGTGAACGGCACGATCGGGCAAAAGATGGTTCAGGCTGGAGAAACTGTAATGCCGGGGCAGCCTATTGTCACGATAGTGGATATAAACACGGTAAAAGTAAATGTTTCCGTTCCTGAAAAAGAAATAGGCGACATTAAGTCCGACACCCCGTCAACAATAACCGTAGATGCACTCGGCAAAAGAAAATTTCTTGGCGGCCGGATAGCTAAGAACGTACAAAGTGATTTAATGACACACACTTACAGCGTCAGCATTGAGGTTGACAATCCCTCTCATGAAATTTTGCCCGGAATGTTATGCGAAGTGATATTCCAGAATAATTGTCCGAATGTCCTGACAGTGCCGGTGACAGCAATTATGAAAGGTGCCGGTGAGACATTGTATGTCTGGATAAAAAAGGATGGCGTTGCCAAAAGATTCGATGTCAATACCGGGAGGACGTACGGTTCGAGAATAGAAATAATATCCGGCATCAACGAGAATGATTCCTTGATAGTCCGCGGTATGCAAAAACTAAGCGAGGGAAGCAAAGTCATCACATTATGAAGAAAGAAAAGAACAGCAGATGGGTGGCATGGCTGATGCACAACTATCGCATCACACTCCTGATTGTCGGTCTTATGGCAATTCTGGGTATTTATGGGCTGGACAAAATGCCCAAAGCGGAATTTCCCGATTTTACTCTGCGGACAGGGGTTGTTGTAGGGATATATCCCGGTGCTACAAGCGAGGAAGTCGAGGAACAATTGGTAAAGCCTCTTGAAAGATATTTGTTCACATTCAAGGAGGTCAACAGGGCTAAGACCGTCAGCACCAGCCAGAACGGGCTTTGCAGCGTAATGGTTGAACTGAATGACGATGTATCCGACAAGGATGAGGTGTGGAGCAAGATAAAGCACGGACTCAACAGTTTCAAATCCTCATTGCCCAAAGGAGTGGTAGATGTGGTTGTAAATGATGAGTTCGGAGATACTTCGGCATTGCTGGTCGCGGTGGAAAGCGACAGCCGGAGCTATCGGGAGCTTGACAAATACTGTGAACTTATCGGCGACAGGTTGAGACAACTACCGTCGGTCTCCAACGTGAGGGTTTTGGGCAATCTAAAAGAACAGATTGTGATAAACGTGGATTACAACCGTCTTTCAGAATACGGGATTAGCCCGCAGGTAATTATAGATGTGTTGTCAGGACAGGGAATCACGACTGTCAGCGGCAGTCTTGGAGGTTGGAGCAACGATACCCCTATCCATGTAAGCCCATCATTAAAAGGCGAAGATGAAATAGCGGATCAGATAATATACAGCGATGGCGGCAATCATGTGGTCAGAATAAGGGATATCGCATCTGTTACCCGTGGATATGACCAGACCGGGGGCTATATAGAATACAATGGCAACCGCTGTGTCATAATCTCGATGGAGATGCTTGCGGGAAACAATATCGTGCAATATGGCAAAGATGTTGAAAAGATGCTTGCTGAAATAAAGGCGACATCATTGCCGGAAGATGTGGTTATTGACTGCATAAGCGATCAGGCCGGAGTTGTAAACGCCAGTGTCAATTCTTTTCTCCGCGACCTGTTCATATCAATGGCTGTAATCATTCTGATGATGATGATTCTGTTTCCGATAAGCTCTGCACTTGTAGCCTCCACAGCCATTCCGGTGACTACATTCATATCATTGGGCATCATGTATCTTGTGGGCATACCGTTGAATACCATAACGCTTGCCGCGATGATTGTAGTGCTTGGCATGGTGGTGGACGACTCGGTCATTGTAATTGACGGTTATCTTGAATACCTCAATAAAGGTTACAGCCGTTGGCACGCAGCCTGTAAAAGCGTGTCGGAGTATTTTCTTGCCATGCTTCTGGCCACAGCCTGCATCAGCGCTATTTTCTTCCCGCTTCTGATTACCTGCACCGGCCAGAAAGGAGATTTTCTGCATGACTTCCCGATTACGATAGCAATTAACCTGATGACCTCACTCTTTGTCGCTATGGTTGTCGTGCCTATTCTCGCGGTTATTCTAATTAAGAAAAAGAACCGCAAGGAGGGAAAGAAAACAATAACAGACTATGTTCAGCAGGCATATGACAGACTTCTTGAATGGGTATTCGCCCATGCGTGGCTGACGCTCGGAATTGCAGCCGCACTGATGCTGTCGACGCTTTTCTTCGCCGGAGGAATAAAGAAGAGAATGATGTCTTGTTCGGAACGGGACCAGTTTGCGGTCGAAATATATCTGCCTAAAGGAACCGGGCTGGCGGAAACAGTGGCTGTGACTGATTCCGTTTATAATGTATTGAGCAAAGATGAGAGGGTCAAGGCAATAACATCGTTCAAAGGGTGTGCTTCCCCTCGTTTTCAAGCCTCCTATACTCCGAAACAGGGTGGAAAGAATTTCGCGCAGTTCATTGTAAACACTACATCCAATGACGCGACAGTTGAACTTGTGGATGAATACACTGAAAAACTGTCGGAGGCTTTCCCAAATGCTTTTGTTAAGTTCAAACAGCTTGATTCGCAAGTGTTTCAAGCATTGGAATTCCGTTTTTACGGTGATAATCCTGATTCCATGCACTATGCCGCAGACCATCTGATGCAGTATATGCGTCAGAACCCTGATTTACTTTGGGTACGCACCGACTTTGAGCAGCCTGAACCGGTTGTGGAGGTAACGCTTGATGAAAAAGCGGCATCCCGTCTGGGGTTGAACCGTCAGACCACGTCGCTGCAACTTATGTCGCATACAAATGACCGTTTTGTGACCACAATCTGGGAGGACGATTATGGATTGCCGGTGGTTCTCAAGAACAATAGCTGGGGCAATGCCGATTTTGACAAATTCGACAATTTGCCTGTCCAGCCGATGACCTCGGCGAAGACAGTACCTTTAAGGCAAATTGCTCAGGTTATCCCCAAATGGAGCGAATCGAAAATAGTCCACCGTAATGGTGTGAGATGCCTGACAGTAACGGCTGAACTGCCACGCACAATGATGGCAGAAGAAATCGTGCCTGATTTGCAAAAATATGTCAACGAGAACATACGTCTGCCGCAAGGTGTGACTACCGAAATCGGCGGAGAGATTGAAAATGATAATGAAAGCCTGCCACAGCTCGGTGCCGGGCTTGGTATAGCCATGATTATTATCTTCTTCTTTTTGCTGTTCAATTTCAAGAGTTACGCGCTGACTCTGGTATGTATGTTTGCCGTACTTTTATTTGTGCCGGGAGCCATGTTCTGTCTGTTCTCAACCCGGACAACAATGGGATTGACAACAATATTCGGCTTTATTACTCTAATGGGACTTATCATGCGCAATGAAATCCTGATATTTGAACACGCTGAAGATGGATTGAAAAATGGCAAGACTCCACGCGAGGCGGCATTGGAAGCCGGCAAGCGGAGAATGGTGCCGATTTTCCTTACAACGGTAACTACCGCGGTTGGTGTTGTGCCGATGATAATCTCCGGCTCAGCCATGTGGAAGCCCGTCGGAATCACTATCCTTTTCGGAGGAATCGGCGCGCTGATACTCGTTGTAACAGTCCTTCCGGTAATTTATTGGAAAATACATAGACAGAAATGAAAAAATTACTTTTAATAATATCACTGGTGCTGGCAGTAACGGCATCGGCACAAAAGAGATGTAATCTTGGCGAATGTCGCGACATGGCATTGGCTCACAATGCCCGTATAAAAATGGCAAATAACGATGCCTTGTCTGCCATGCAGGGAAAGAAAGAGGCACTTGCCAATTTCTTTCCTTCATTGTCGGTCGGAGGCGGTGGAATGAAAGCCAGCGATTACATGATAAAAATGGATATGGGGCCTCAGTCTATGGAGATGCTTGACGGTGGGTGGTATGCGAATGCGATGGCTTCATTACCCCTATATGCCGGAGGAAGGATATTCAATGGCTACAAGATGGCTAAACTCGGAGTTGAGATCAGTGAAATACAGCGTATCCAGGCCGCCAATGAAGTCAGACTGACCGTTGACCAATATTATTGGCAGATTGTGGCTCTTACGGAAAAAGTGCATACTCTTGAAAGTGCCCGTTGCCTTCTTGATACTATACAACGCGAAGTCGCCAATGCCGTGAAAGCAGGCATTACAAAGCCGAATGATTTATTACAGGTTAATCTTCGCCTTAATGATAATAGAAGCGCATATATTGATGTGGAAAACAATATCGGTGTCCTGAAAATGCTTCTGGCGCAATGTATGGGTTTGGATACGGATTCTTTGGAACTGGCAATCGACATGCAACATCCTCTTGAATCGCCGGAATCTCTTTTTGTCAATCACGGTGATGCGGTTTTGGCTACGACAGAATACAGACTGCTTGACAAAAGCGTTGAGGCTGCACGCTTGCAGAAGAAAATAACGCTCGGAGAATTTTTGCCTACTGTGTCCATAAGTGGCGGATATATGTTCCAGAATTTCATGGGTCCGTCGCAAAATTCACTCATGGGTCTTGTAACGGTTTCAATCCCTATTTCATGGAAAGCCCCGCATACGATGAAAAAACAGAAACTTGCCTGTGAAAATGCCAGAACGCAACTCAACGACGGACAGGAGCAGTTGGTAATCAGGATGCGTAAATCTCAAAATGACCTATACAATGCGTACCAACAGGCTATACTTGCAAAGAAATCAATTGAACAGGCAGCCGAGAATCTCCGACTTAATGAAAACTACTACAAAGCTGGCATTTCCACTATGAGTGATTTGCTCGAAGCCCAGACACTTTTTCAACAGAGCAAAGACCGATATTGTGAGGCATATTCCACTTATGAAATAAAAAAGACAGAGTATCTTATATCGACAGGAAGGTAATCGGCACAGAAACTCGTGTATGGCAAAGGCAGGGCAACCTGCCTTTGCCATACAGGTCCTGGGGGTGTCTTCCATGTTCCCGTAACTGACGAGGTGGCGCAAATCAAGAAGATTGTCACGCTTTACCGCCTCCTTTACAGAATAACTTATTATGGCAGTCATAAAATTCTCTTGCCAAACACATTTCAAGTTCAGTCAACTATTCTTGTGCGTTTATTTGTCTTGTGAGGAGAATCAGTTAATTCTGACGTAAAGATGATGTAATCAGACCTCGATTTTCTTGATGATTCGTGCCGGATTGCCGGCTGCGATTGTCATTGGCGGCACATCCTTTGTCACGACAGAATTGGCTCCGACGATACAGCCGTAGCCGAGTGTCACTCCCTGGAGGACAGTGACGTTGATGCCGAGCCAGACTTTATCCTCGATCTTTATGGGCTTGCCATAGGTCGCGCTGCGGTTGTCAGGGTTGACATCGTGGTTGATGGTAATCAGGTTGCATTTGGGGCCTATAAACACATCGTCGCCGATTTCTATGCCTCCGCGACCGAAGAAGGTGCAGCATTGCTGGATGAAGCACCGTTTGCCGATAGTGACAGGCTTGCCGTAGTCGATATAGAGGGGTGGAAGTACAGTGGTTGACTCGTCGAGAGGCTTGTCAAGTATGCGCCCCATGAACTCATGTACCTCCTCCGGCGTTCGGTAGCCGGTATTCATCTCGGTGGCTGTCTTCATCGTGTCGAAGATGTCGGTTATCAGCAGATCATAGCCGGGATCATTCGGCGATACCATCTCGCCGCGCACGTCCCTGTCAAAAATTTCGTGTCTCATTGTCTTATATGTCTTGTATTTGTAATTATTCAGTTGGCTGATATGGTCCTGTATTCCTTCGGAGTACGGCCTGTGCGACGCTTGAAGAAACGGACAAAGTGCTGCGGATATTCAAAGCCGAGCATATCGCCCACCTGCGTCACTGACAGGGAAAGGTCGTTGAGCAGTTCCCGTGCGGTGCTTACCAGGCGGTCGGCAATCATGTCCTTAGCCGTTGTGCCGGTATTTGTCTTGACAAGCTCGCCGAAATATCCGGGCGACAGGTTCAGCCTGTCTGCGAAATATGCCACTGTCGGCAACCCCTGTTCCCTGATTTCATTTGCCATATATCCATCAAGCAGAGCATTGAATTTCTCGATGACGGTGCTGTTTATTACCTCGCGCGAATAGAACTGACGCTCGTAGAAACGCAGGCAATAATCGAGAAATACCTCAATATGGGATATTATGATGGAGCGCGAATGACGGTCAATGCTGTGTCTCATCTCCCTCTTAATCAGTGAGAGAACGGCACTCAGCAGATCCACTTCTTCCTTCGAAAGATGCAGAGCCTCGTTGCTGTTGTAGGAGAAATAACCGTATGACGACATCTTGCTGCCTAACGATGTGCGTGCAAGAAAATCGGGATGGAAGGCAAGCACCGTCCAGCGTGGCTGTTCCTGTCCCTCTTCCACGACGGTCGTGACTTTCTGGCCGGGAGCAAAGGCAGTGACCGACATTTCATCGAAGTCATACTTAGTGAGGCCGTAGTTCAGCTCACAGCCTTTGGTCTCCTTTATATAAATGGCATAAACGCCGAAATCATATGTGGTGGCACCGGGTTCCGGCTCTCCTTCATAATGTCCGACGGCAATCATCGGGTTCAGATGCTCGAATCCGTAATAGTCGTTGAGACGGCGTATGGTGTCTATTTTTACTTCGTTTGCCATGATGCTTTAGTTTTCAAGTGCAAAATTACTAATTAACGGCGGTTTGTAAAAATCCGCTTTCGGGATATAGTAACCAATTTTTCGGAACAGACAGCATACCCGGAAAAAGGGGCATAAATCCTTGAAACCGGGTTTTTATAGTTGATAAATCGGCGCTAATTTTGCAATATCAAAACAAACAGACCCATGAAGAGAATATTATTTGCTGCCATAGCGATTGCGAGTGTGCTCGGCATGCAGGCAAAGACTATGATAGTCTATTACAGCTACACGAACAACGTGGAGCGCATAGTCAATGAGCTTAGCGCTCAGATCGAGGCGGATGTAATCGAGGTAGAGCCTGCTGATAAAGGGCTTGACTATGCCGCCAACAACTACGCTGTCGGCAGCGCGCTGATTGCGGCCATCCGCGAAAATCCCGACGATGCGGCATCGTATCCTGCAATCGACCCCGTAAATGTCGACATATCGCAATATTCCACAATCATCATCGGAGCCCCGCTATGGTGGAGCAATATGGCTGCTCCCTTACAGTCATTCCTTTTTCAACACGGTAAGGATATGGCCGGTAAGAATATAGGACTGATAGTGTCGAGCGCAAGCAGCGGTATCAGCGGCGTGGAAAGCGATGCCAGGAGGCTTGTTCCGGATGGCAAATTCCTGTCACCGAGTCTCTGGATACGCAGCTCTCAGACTTCAAATGCCAAATCCATGCTGGAACAATGGCTTCGGGACATCGACTACAACAACCTGACTTCGGAAATCGGGAGTGTCACAGCCAATCATGCAAGCATGTCTATGGTTTATTCACTTTCCGGGATGAGATTTCCGGCTAAAGCTGAAACAAATTCCAATCTGCCAAATGGCCTGTACGTCATCAACGGCAGGAAAACCCTTGTAACGAAATGAAAGAAGCGCCATTACTTTCATATGAAGATGCAAAAACTCGCTGGATTCCAGCGAGTTTTTTGTTGTAATGTTCCTCAGAATGTCCTTGCCTTTCAGAAAGTGTGTTATTATTATGCAATGCAGCTACGTGGTCGTTCAGATCTTAGACTCCTGGCAGTCCCGGATGCGGATCTCTTTTGGAGTAAGGTTGAATCGTTTTTTGAACAACCGGTTGAAGTAGGTGACATTTTGGAAACCGCAATCCACAGCTATTCCCGAAATGCTGTGGTCAGTGTTGAAGAGCATTGTCCGTGCCTTTTCGAGACGGATGTCATTGAGATATTCTGAAAAGCTGGAGTCGGTATTGTTACGCATAAAAGTGCAGAATGCAGATTTGTTCGTGCCGACATGTCTGCTTATCTCATCGAGAGTAATCTGTCGGGAATAGTTGCAGGCACAGTACACCCTGACGGCTTCAAGCCTCCGTTCAGTGCGTGTAAGGCAACTTCTTTTTCCCGCGTAAATGCTGTCGGCGACATCTGATATCTCTATAAGCAGTTCCATCATCAGCGGAACACGATCCACGGGTGTCTTTCCTCTCATACTGAACATCAGTTGTTGAATGGCATTAAGTTTCTCTCCTGTATAACTGACGGCATGGTCAAGTTGCTCGATACGTCCCATGACACCCGATAACTCAGGAATCAATATCCCTAATGATTCCAGTGCGGGTGTGTCGAAATACACCGAGATATTGGCGATATATCCATCAGCATCCGTGTCATCGGGAGTGAACCGCCATACATGCGGTATATTCGGCGGTATCAGTATTATTTCCCCGGATCGGAATGGTTCGGTATGCTCTCCGATTGTCCGGGTACCGGAACCGGTCAGCACATACGACAATTCCCAGTTGTTGTAGGAATGAAGCCCTATCTGCCTGTCTGGACTTAATCTGACATCATCAAATATAAATGCACATTTATTCATGTTGCAAATATAGTTCAATTATTTTGAAATTTCGGTAAATGTAGTGAAATAATTTATTGCTAATTTTGCAGCCGATAACAACAAGAGATAATGGCATCAGAAACAATTCCCCTGTCCTCGAAACCGAGGTTTGAGATACTTGACGGACTGCGCGGCGTGGCTGCGATGATAGTCGTGGCGTTCCACCTGTTCGAGACCTATTCACCAGGACCTAATGAACAGATACTGAATCACGGATATCTCGCCGTGGATTTCTTCTTCGTGCTTTCGGGTTTCGTGATCGGCTACGCCTACGATGACCGCTGGAAACGTATGACGACATGTGATTTTTTCAAACGGCGTCTGATCCGTCTGCAGCCGATGGTGATTCTCGGCACCTTGATCGGTGCTTTCTGGTTCTATTTCAGCGCGGCGCCCGGGTTCGAATTGGTAATGCAGACGCCATGGTGGAAGCTGTTGCTGATTATGATCCTGGGCTGCATCATGTTCCCGACGCCTCTGTCGATGGACATACGGGGCTGGAAGGAAATCAATTCGCTCAACGGCGCCCAGTGGTCGCTTCTCTGGGAATACA
Source organism: Bacteroidales bacterium (assembly GCA_019416425.1). Classification (GTDB taxonomy): domain Bacteria; phylum Bacteroidota; class Bacteroidia; order Bacteroidales; family Muribaculaceae; genus Lepagella. The sequence continues at coordinate 34,378 of DXXK01000019.1, read as the reverse complement.
TCGCCAATATACTATATGCATTGTTCGTGCGTAGGTTCAGCACAGTGGTTCTTGCCGTATTCGTTTTCCTCTCGGCGTTCCTGACGATAGGCCTGGCCATGAACATCGACGCCACGGGACTCCTGGCAGTCCGTGACTACGCAAAATACACTGTTATTGGAGGTTTTGGCCTGACACCCGATCAGATATATATAGGCATATGCCGTCTGCTCTATCCCTTCTTCGGCGGCTTATTGCTGTATCGACTCAGCAAACTACGCATCAACTTGAAACGCGGGGCAATGACTTGGTGCTCGTTGGCAGTGGCCGCAACCCTGGTCATACCGCATATCGGTGGTGAGGCACATCAGTGGCTCAACGGCCTTTATTGTGCCGTGGTGATTCTGCTGGTCTATCCCGCCATTGTAGCCGCCGGTGCCGGTAGCCCGCTGACAGGCAAGAAGACTACGGCCGTCTGCAAATTCCTCGGCATGATATCATATCCGCTCTACATCACGCATTATCCAATGATATATGTGCAGATGAACTGGGCGGCTCAACATGCCGATGCTCCGCTCGGCACACATATCTGGGTAGCAGCCAGCATATTCATCGCATCCGTTGCCGTGGCTTACGCCAGCGTCAAGGTTTATGATCTGCCTGTTAGGGCCTGGCTATCTGAAAAATTCATTTATCACAAAAATAAATCATGAACATAAATCACACAGCACTTTGGGCCAACGATATCGAACTGTTGAAGGATTTTTATTGCAAATGGTTCGGCGCTGTTGCCGGTGAACTGTACCATAATCCGCGAAAGAATTTTACTTCATATTTCCTCACATTCCCTGATGGAGGTGCCAGCCTCGAAATAATGAACGTACCTGATATCGTAAATCATGATAGCAAGGGTAAATATCAGGGTTTCTGTCACATCGCCATCTCTCTTGGAAGCAGACAGATGGTTGATGAAATGACGGAATTGATGCGCAAATCCGGTATTTCAGTTCTGGGTGAACCGCGTACTACGGGAGATGGTTGCTATGAGAGCGTCATCACTGATCCCGAAGGCAACACGGTCGAGCTTACTGTCTGACATCCCGTCATCTCTGAAAACGAACGGCAGCGTGCAGGGTTTATGTTGATTCAAAATAATATTTTTTCCTGGAGGAATAAGCATGGTTAGAATTCGTTATATCTTTATAAGGGAAAAACATTATCGATGATGAAGACTAAAGCAAACTTAGGCATGGCATTGGTTATAGCCTTTGCCGCAACGCTGATTACCGGTATAATCCTGCATCTTAAGAGTCATGGAATCATTGTCCAGCCACGTGGTGCATTAAAGGTAGTCCACTGGATCTTCGGATATGCTATGACCATACTTTTATGTATCCATTGGTGCGAATTCCATAATATGCTCAGTGCCATGAAACGAAAGTTCAGATGGTTCTATGCCGACACCTGGCTGTTGATAATCTTTTTCATAGCCACTATGCTTACCGGAACTGTCAAGCTGCTGTCTCCGGTCAAGATTCCGCATCTTGGACTGTGGCATTACGGACTTGGCATAGCCATGAGTCTAACTGCATTGATTCATCTTGTCCGTGGTCTCCCGTCGTGGAACAGACTAAGGAAATACGGTAGATAAAACCGTATATTTATATCAGCCGCGGAAGGTAGGAGCGTTCTTGGGAGCGGAGCCCTTGATTACGTTGTGGTAGTAAGCGTAAGTCATCGGCGTGCCTGAACCGGGGACAGTGTCTATAAGCCGTGCCACCACGATGAAGTGAGTCTCGCAGTCCACGAACTGCTCGGCCTCCAGAATCAGACGGCCTGCGAATTTGCCCTTGACGCAAGGTGTCATGTCGATGACCTCCATCCCGAAAATCTCGTATTTATCTGTGTCGCGGCTCGACGTGAATCCGAAACGGCCTATCACCATCGGGTCGGAGTCCTCGGCAAGTATGGACAGCGAGAACCGCTTGGTCTGACGTACGGCCTCCAGTGTGTAGTTGTTCTTGTTCAGGCAGATGGCGATTAACGGATTCTGGCTTGTGACCTGAAAGCATGTGTTGATGGTGCAGCCTACGGCGCGCCCCTCGTAGAAGGCCCCGACAATATAGAGCCCGTAAGTCAGATTGTACAGTACAGTGGTGTCCATAATCAAGATGTCTTAGTGTTGGCTGAAAAATTAATTGACACTTGCGGGAATTCACATGCTTTCGTCAAACGGAAGACATCGACCACCTGGTCGGTGACATTGGGAGTGAAGAGAACGGAGAAATCCGCAAATGTCAATGCAGAAAGAAACGGGTTCTTTCGACTTGTGCAACCGGATTTCATTCCGGCCACATCTACACAACATGTGACCATGTGTAATTGTTCAACATGGACCGATAAAGATTTCCACATGCAACAAATTCACGATAACTGAAAATTTTTTACTAACTTTGCAGACCCGCATGAATAAACACATAACAAGATACGAGATATGGTAATACAGAGATGGCAGTCGGTACTGCTGCTGATAGCGGCCGCGTTGATGGGTTGCTTCACATTCTGTTCGCTTGGACAGATACAGTTGCCGGATTATACGTGCAATTTCACGACATTCGGTTTCGAGATTGAAGGGGAGGTCACGGAGGGAGGCATGACGGGGTTCGTGCTCCGCACATGGTCGTTGTTCATCGTGTCGTTGATGAGCATGCTCATTCCGTTCATAGCGATATTCTGCTTCAGGAACCTAAAGCTTCAGAAGTCATTGTGCTGGATTTCAATACTGTTCGCAGTAGCCACGGCAGTGATTGCCGGGATGCTGGGTTACACGGCCTTCGATGGTGCTACGGTCAGCTGGTCATCGCTTGCATTGGCACCATTCCTGACCATCATCGCGGCGTACCTGGCCTATGGGCGCATCCGCTCCGACGAGCGCAAGCTCAAGGCCGCCGACCGACTGCGTTGACACAGGGTATAGCTAATTACCACCCAAAAAGGCACTGTAAAATGCAATTTAGCGATTTTACGGTGCCTTTCAGATAAAAAATCACCAAATTATTAGCAAAAAAGCGTAAGTTTTATTAATTTTGCTCATTGTTTACGAAAAGAGATTCATATCTTGTTCAGGACTGTAGCAGTAGGGTTCAGGCGAGATATGATATTTGACGCAATATGGCAAAAGAACTAAAGAATTTCACGAAGAGAGCGGATAACTATTCGCAATGGTACAATGAGTTGGTTGTCAAGGCCGATCTGGCCGAGCAGTCAGCCGTCCGCGGCTGTATGGTGATCAAGCCTTACGGTTATGCCATCTGGGAGAAGATGCAGCGTCAGCTGGACGACATGTTCAAAGCCACCGGCCATCAGAACGCTTATTTCCCGTTGCTGATTCCTAAGTCCTTCCTGAGCCGCGAGGCCGACCATGTGGAGGGATTCGCCAAGGAATGTGCGGTTGTAACACACTACCGACTCAAGACGGACCCCGAGGGCAACGGCGTAGTGGTGGACCCCGAGGCCAAGCTGGAGGAGGAACTGATAATCCGTCCCACCTCCGAGACCATCATCTGGAACACATACAAAAACTGGATACATTCATACCGTGACCTGCCGTTGTTGATCAACCAGTGGGCCAACGTGATGCGCTGGGAGATGCGTACACGTATGTTCCTGCGTACGGCCGAGTTCCTGTGGCAGGAGGGCCATACCGCCCACGCCACCCGCGAGGAGGCCGAGGCCGAGGCCCAGAAGATGCTCGGCGTCTACGCCACTTTCGCCAAGGACTATATGGCCATCCCGGTTGTGCAGGGTGTCAAGTCCGAGACCGAGCGTTTCGCCGGCGCAATCGATACGTATACCATCGAGGCAATGATGCAGGACGGGAAGGCTCTGCAATCCGGAACCTCGCACTTCCTGGGTCAGAACTTCGCCAAGGCCTTCGACGTGACGTTCATGAACAAGGACAACCAGCCCGAATATGTCTGGGCAACATCATGGGGTGTCTCGACTCGTCTGATGGGCGCATTGATTATGACGCACAGCGATGATAATGGTTTGGTGCTACCTCCGCATCTGGCTCCCATCCAGGTGGTTATCGTTCCGATATACAAGAACGAGGAGGGCCTGAAAGCCATCTCGGAGAAAGTCATCCCGCTGGTCGACGCACTGCGCGCCCGCAGCATCAGCGTGAAGTACGATGACGCCGACAACCGTCGTCCAGGCTTCAAGTTCGCCGACTACGAGGTCAAGGGGGTTCCGGTACGTCTGGCCGTTGGCCAGCGAGACCTGGAGGAGGGGACCGTCGAGCTGATGCGTCGCGACACGCTCGAGAAGGAGACCGTGCCGTTCGAAGGCATTGAGGACCGCATAGTCAACGAGCTGGAGGATATCCAGAAGGCGCTGTACGACCGTGCGGCTAAACGCCTGAAGGAGCGTACCGTCGAGGTAGACAACTACGACGACTTCAAGAAACGCCTTGACGAAGGCTACTTCATCCTGGCACATTGGGACGGCACTCCCGAGACAGAGGCCCGTATCAAGGAGGAGACCAAGGCCACGATCCGTTGCGTTCCGTTCGAGGGTGACAAGACTCCGGGCGTGGACATGCTTACAGGCAAGACCTCCAAGTGCCGAGTGCTCTTTGCACGCAGTTATTAATGAAGCTGTGACGACCATGAACAACAAATCGCGAATATACAGTGTGATGGGCGCCATGGCTGTCGGAGTGGCCGGCAGCCTGGCGGCACCGCTGACGCCGCAGGATTACTGCCAGCCTGACCTGACGCGCCCGGCATCGGTCAAGACTCCGATACCGATGAACGACGGGGTGTCCTACACCGCCATCTCCGATGACGGCCGCAGCATCGAGATCTTCAGCTTCAAGACCGGCAAGAAGACCGGAACCTTGTTCTCGCTCGACAACCAGAAGGGCGAGGTAAAGATTGATGACTTCGACGGGTATACCGTATCGGAAAACGGACGCAAGGTATTGTTGTGGAACGATGTGAAGAAAATCTACCGACATTCGTTCACGGCTCAATACTATGTGTATGATACTTTCCGGGGCACAATCCAGCGTGTATCCACCGGTGGTCCTCAGCGCGGAGCCACGCTTTGCCACGACGGACGCCAGGTGGCGTATATGCGCGACAACAATATATGGATTGCAAATCTGGACTACGGCTCAGAGAAGGCCATCACCAAGGATGGCGCCGAGCGTAAGATCATAAACGGAATCCCGGACTGGGCCTACGAGGAGGAATTCGGCATGCAGACGGCAATGCGCTGGAGCAAGGATGACAATACCCTTGCCTACATCAAGTTTGACGAGAGCGAAGTGCCTGTCTACAATTTCGATATCTACAAGTCGTACTGCGAGGACAAGCCTCTGTCGGATGTCTATCCCGAAGCCTATTCCTACAAATACCCCCTGGCAGGCTCGCCCAATTCCACAGTACAGGTGCTGGCGTACAATGTCGAGAACCAGACCACTAAGGTGATGGACCTGGAGATAGGGAAGGACTACGTGCCCGCAATCGACTTCGACGGAGACGGCAAGAACCTGATGGTCATGGTCCTGAACCGTGACCAGAACGACCTGCGTCTCTACAGCGTGAATCCCGGAAGCACTGTGGCGCGTCTGGTCTATACCGACAAGAGCGACGCTTGGTTGAGTCCGTCGGCCTACCAGATGGTTGACTACGGCAAGAATACCTTCGTGATCGGCAGCGAGAGGAGCGGCTACCGTCATCTTTATGAGTACGACTACAGCGGCAACCTGCGCCGCACGCTGACACGGGGCGACTGGAACGTAACGGATTATTACGGACGCGACCCGCAGACCGGAATGGTCTATATCCGCACAACCCAGCTCGGTCCGATCAATCGCAATATCGCATCGGTCGATGTCAAGGGCAAGGTGACGATGCTCGACAACCAGCCCGGTACGGAGAGCGCATGGTTCAGCAAGGGGTGCAAGTACTATCTCCGTTCCTATAGCAATGCACTGACTCCTACTGTCTACACTCTCTGCGACAACCGTGGCAAGACATTGGTAGAGGTAGAGAATAATGCGGAATACGCGGCCAAGTATGCCTCCGCTCCGCATAAGGAGTTCCTGCAGATTCCCAATGCCCTCGGACAGGATATGAACGCCTTCATGATCAAGCCCAACGGTTTTGATCCAGGTAGAAAATATCCGTTGCTTATGTACCAGTACAACGGCCCCGACTCGCAGGAGGTCCTGAACGCATGGCGAATGGAAGGTATTTACTATCTTGCGTCACAGGGATATGTCGTTGTCGCGGTGGATGGACGCGGCACCGGCAACCGAGACCGCGCATGGTCAACCTGCGTATATAAGAAACTCGGTATCCTTGAGACGGAGGACCAGCTGGCAGCAGCAAGATGGCTCTCCGGCCAGTCATACATCGATGCTCAGCGTATGGCATGTTTCGGCTGGAGCTATGGCGGATACATGACCCTGATGGAGCTGGGCGATCCCAAGAGCCCGTTTAAGGCAGGTGTGGCCATGGCCCCTGTTGCCGACTGGCATTTCTATGACTCGATCTACACGGAAAGATATATGTCGACACCTCAGCAGAATCCTACGGGTTACGAGACATCATCGGCGCTGAACCGCACCGCCAACGTCAAGAGCCGACTGCTGATCATGTCCGGCACAAGCGACGACAATGTCCACTTCTATAATACATTGAAGTATGCATCCAAACTGTATTCCGAAGGTCAGCTGTTCGACATGATGGCCCTGACCGGCTTCGAGCACAGTCTGCCCATGTGTAACGCGCGTACGATGCTGTTCCGCAAGATTGTGGATTTCCTGGATACAAGGCTTTGATGTAAACTGAGGTGACAGAACTTTTTATGAACAATAATGCAGGATTTTGATAAAGTAAATAGTTCACGGCTGTTCAGTTTCTGGAGGAACCTGAGCTTAGGATTGCTCATCGTGTTGCTCGCGATGTTCCTGTCCTATGTCCTGCCGTACTATTTCTCGCCGATAGTCACGTTGATAGGCGCGGCCACTTTATATACATTATTGTATAACGACAGGCTGTCGCCCAACCCCTCGTGCATGCTTGTGGTATATGCTCTGTTCTACAGCATGATCATCTATGCGTTCGTGACCATTGTCATCAATATCCTGTACATATGGGGCCTCGTGGATTTGCCCAAGGAACTGACCTTCTTTTATCCTCCTTACATCCCTTCGTTGCTGCTGAACCCCATATTCTGCGTGGTGGTAGGCATCGTACTGCTCCGAGGCAATACGCTGTCGTTCTGCAACGACTGTAAGTTCAAGAACGGCTTTTCAATCGACAGGGGGCGTTTCGGACAGCTGCTGCATCGTGAAAGCAAAGTACAGCTGTTGAACCTGTTCTTCCTGTTTCTTGTGACATCGGTAATCGTATGGGCATATTATTTTACCTACTACGATAAGTCGGCCGACGTCAATACACGCGACTGGTATGTATACTTCTGGCTGAACCTGCTGTGCATCGTTATAGACGAGATATACTTCGCCGCGCGTTACTACAGCATCTATCTCGACCTGAAGGAGCAAGGCAACATCATCACGGAGGAGGAGTTGAGCGACATGACTACCAAGACATATCTGCGTATATATGTGATCTGTGGGAACAGCATCTATGTAAACTCTAAGATTTTGGATCCTAAGATGCCATACCGTCATATAATAGACACTCCGTTCGTGACCAAGCGCAATGTGAACGGTATCACTACCAGCGAGGTGAACAGCATCGTGAACAAGATGGTGAATGTGCCGGGTCATCTCCGTTTCTTCTTCGGACGCAAGAATCCGGACATGGCCAAACACAGTCTGTTGCGGTATTTCTATTTCCTTGACGGAAAGCCCGAGGATCATTCCGGACTGAGACTTGAGGGCGAGTGGATGGATTTCGACCGTATCAAGCACATCTATAACTCAAGTCCCACGTTGCTATCGAACATCTTTCTGGGCGATATATCGCGTATGACTACGATTGTGCTGACGCAGAAGATATTTGATGACCGAGGCTATCGCAAGATCAAGGCAAAGTCTTACCAGCCTTCGTACACGCTTGAGGAAATCCGTAACAACGACTACGATTTCCAGGACGACAAGTGGATACGCGTAGCCATGTCCAATAGCGATGCCAAGGGATTCCACATGCGCCGTTTCCTGCAGAAGTTCGGCAAACAAAAGAAGGAAATGCCGTGGCGTCGTTGAACGCAGCATCCTACAGTGGCCCGGCAGTGGCCATAGTTGGTCCCACGGCATGCGGCAAGACCCGGCGTGCCGTTGAGGTGGCCGGAATGCTTGGCGGCGAGATAATCTCGGCTGATTCCCGTCAGGTATACCGCGGCATGGACCTGGGCACTGGCAAGGATCTCGAGGATTACGGTGATATTCCGTATCATATTATCGACATCTGCGAAGCCGGACAGAAATATAACCTCCATCAATATCTACAGGAGTTCCATAAGGCATACGATGCCGTACGCCATCGGGGCCGGGTGCCTGTGGTGTGCGGAGGCACAGGAATGTATGTAGAGAATGCATTGAGGGGAGTTGTATTGCCTGAAGTCCCTGAAAATCCGCAGTTGCGCATGGAACTGTCGGCATACACCTTGGATGAACTGGCCGAGATTCTGAGAGGTTACAAGGCATTGCACAACATAACGGATATCGACACGAAGGCGCGTGCCATCCGTGCCATCGAAATCCAGGAATATTACCGGCAGCATCCTGAAGAAGCCAAGGAGACAACCTATCAAGGTGCCAGGCGGTTACACTGTACGGTTATAGGTCTGGACATTCCACGTTATGCGAGACGTGCCAGAATCAGCGCGCGTCTCCGCCAGCGGCTTGACGAGGGAATGATAGAGGAAGTCAGAAAGCTGCTTGATTCCGGGATTGCTGCCGAGGCCCTGATATATTATGGACTTGAGTATAAGTACGTAACTTTATATGCAATCGGCAGGTTGAGATACGAGGAAATGTACGCTCAGCTTGAGACGGCAATCCATCAGTTTGCCAAACGTCAGATGACCTGGTTCCGTGGCATGGTGAAAAGAGGCACACCCATTCACTGGCTGCCGTATGATATGCCGACGCAGGATTTCCTCGGAGAGGTGCGCAGGCTTATGGCGGAAGAGACAGCTGAGTAGAGGTCTCGTCATTATCGAATCAATGGATTAAGGTTGTGTTAATATGGAAAAAGTTTTGAAGAATCTGCAGGACCGCTATGAGCGTAAGGAGCCGGTCCGTCTGTTGTTTGTCTGCCTTGGAAATATATGCCGGTCGCCAGCGGCCGAGGAACTGATGCGTCAGGAGGTGATCGGTCATAGCGATGAAGACCGTTTTGAATTGGACTCCGCCGGATTATACGGAGGCCATGCCGGGCAGTTTCCGGACGACCGCATGCGGCTGCATGCCCGCCGTCGCGGGTATAATCTGACACATCGGGCCCGTCAGGTCAAGCCTTTTGACTTCGATGATTTCGACATGATAGTTGCCATGGACAGTTCTAATCTACACCGGCTGCGGGACATGGCACCCACTGTCCGGTGCCGCGACAAGGTTGTGATGATGTCGGAATTCTTTACCAATGCAGCCAACAAGCGTTATGACCATGTTCCCGACCCATATTATGAAGGTTCCGAGGGTTTCGAATTGGTTCTGGACATGCTGGAGGATGCAACGCATACATTGTACCATGCCATAACGGGTAATTGATGGAGCCGAAAACTACCGTTGTAACTCGCCGTTTCAGCTGGGAATGTAAGAATAGATGCCGGTCTGACAATAGCATATCATACCTATGGCAAATTCAATGAACATGGAGACAATGCTGTATTGGTCTGTCATGCTCTGACGGCCAACAGTGAGGTAGACGATTGGTGACCTCATACTGTCGAGTCTGGTTGTTTCCTCGATCCGGCCCGTTGTTCCGAGATCGAATCATCCTTCGGCCACGGCTTTCAGGTGGATCACCAGCAGCTGAACCGTCTTCTTGTCAGTCTTAGACCACACAACAACAACGATTATATAACCTGATATCTATCTGTGCGAGATGAGAAAAAAAACATTATTGATTGCGATTTCAGTACTTTCAGTATGCGTGGCAGTCCATTCCCGGGACATGCCGCTACCGGAAGGACCGTATCGGCCTACATGGGAGAGTCTTCAACAGTACGACTGTCCCGAATGGTTCCGCGACGCCAAGTTCGGCATCTGGGCACACTGGGGTCCGCAGTGTGTTGAGGGGAGCGGAGACTGGAACGCACGCTCCATTTATCAGGAGGGTTCAAAGCAGTATAAGGAGCATATCAAGAACTACGGACATCCGTCGGAATACGGTTTCAAGGATGTTCTTCCGGATTTCAAAGCCGAGAAATGGGACCCCGATTCATTGCTGAGATTCTACAAATCTGTCGGCGCGAAATATTTTATGGCACTTGGCAACCATCATGACAATTTCGATCTGTGGGACAGCAAGTACCAGAAGTGGAATTCCAAGAACATCGGGGCGCATCGTGACATTCTTGGTGAATGGGCCGCCGCGTCGAAGAAGGTCGGACTTCCCTTCGGAGTCAGCCTGCATGCCGATCATGCCTGGAGTTGGTACGAACCATCCCGCCGCTATGACCGTGGCGGTGACAAGATGGGAATTAAATATGACGGCTGGCTCACAAAGGAGGATGGCAGGGGAAAATGGTGGGATGGTCTGGACCCGCAGGAACTATACGCCCAGAGCCATCCTCTAAGCGAGGGCACATGGGCCGACGGCATGATCCATCGTCAGTGGGCATGGCAGAATGGCGTCTGCGAGCCTTCGCAGGAATTCCGCACCAATTTCCTGAATCGTACGCTTGATGTCATAGACCGATATAATCCGGATGTACTGTATTTCGATGTCACTGTCGCACCGTTCTATAATGTTGACGATACAGGCTTGAAAATCGCGGCATCTCTATATAACCATTCCCTTGACGTGAACCATGGGAAACAGCGTGCCGTAATGACCGGAAAGATACTTCCGGACTCGTTGAAGAAGGCATTGACTTGGGATGTGGAGCGTGGCGCTCCAAATGAGCTGATACCGTTGCCATGGCAGACTTGCACATGCATCGGCGGATGGCATTACGATCATGACATATACGAGAACAATTGGTATAAATCGGCTGCCCAGGTAGCACGCATGCTTGTCGATGTGGTCAGCAAGAACGGCAACCTGCTCCTGAGCATACCTTTGCGTGCAGATGGAACATTCGACGAGAAGGAGTATGAGATACTGCTGGAACTTCGCGATTGGATCAAGACCAACGGGGAATCCATATTCTCTACACGTCCTTGGAAAATATTCGGCGAGGGTCCAATCGCTGAGTCAGACATCTCCATTAACGCGCAGGGTTTCAACGAGGGATCATACATGAATCCGTCGTCGGACGAGATCCGGTTCACTCAGACCCCTCGTTATCTCTACGCCACGGCTTTAAAATGGCCTGAGGCTGACAAACCGCAGGTCATAACCATAAAGTCGCTGGCTGAAGGTTCCGCATTGTTCGGAAAGAAAATAGGTAAAGTCGAGCTGCTGGGATATGGCAAGGTGCCATTCCGAAGGACGCAGGACAGCCTTGAGATTGAGGTTCCGTCCAACCATCAGGACAGGATCGCACCGGTGTTCCGTATCAGAAAGTAACAATCGGTCCCTTTGCTTATAGATTACCGGCAGGTGGCGCGACTCCGTGTCCGTCACCTGTCTGTCGTAAAGACGGTCCGCATGTCGGGTATATTTGCGGATAAGATTCTTTTTTGCTAATTTTGTAGAATTATATAGTTTTGTCGAAATTAAGTCAAATCAATAAAACCGAAACCTTAACATGAATCGACTCTCAATTCTTACGGCATTGGCCGTCGGTGCATTGGCCACGGGAACGGCAGCGGCCAATTCGCTGACAGTCCAGGTGAACAAGCCCGGCGCAAAGGTGCCCGATACCATGTACGGTATCTTCTTCGAGGACATCAATTACGCCGCCGACGGCGGACTCTATGCCGAAATGGTCAAGAACCGCAGCTTCGAGTTCCCTCAGTCCCTGCTGGGATGGACATCCTTCGGCAAGATCGAGGTGAAAGACGACGGTCCCTTTGAGCGCAATCCCCATTATGTACGCCTGCTCCCGTCAGGACATAACGACAAATATACAGGTCTTGAGAACGAGGGATTCTTCGGCGTGACGTTTCATAAGGACTCACTCTACAAATTCTCGTGCTATCTGCGCGCACCGGAAGGTGATGCCAAGATTCGCGTGGAGCTATGCGACCCAGCGTCGATGAAGGAGTCCCAGGTCTATGCCAGCCATACGTTCGAGGTTAAATCCAAGGAATGGACCAAATACTCATGTGAGCTGAAGCCAAACGACGGATGCGACAGGGGAGTGCTGCGCGTGTTCCTGGTACACCCCGACAAAATCGTCGATATCGAGCATATATCCATGTTCCCAGCCAACACCTGGAAAGGACGTGAGAACGGAATGCGCAACGACCTGGCACAGGCTCTGTACGACCTCAAGCCCGGCGTATTCCGCTTCCCCGGTGGATGTATCGTCGAGGGCACCGAAGTTCCCGACCGCTACCAGTGGAAGAACACCGTCGGTCCGGTCGAGAACCGTCCCACCAATCTGAACCGCTGGCTATACACATTCCCGCACCGCTTGTATCCCGACTATTATCAGTCCGGTGGCCTGGGATTCTACGAGTACTTCCAGCTGGCCGAGGACTTCGGTGCGGAGCCGCTTCCCATCATCAACGTCGGTCTGGTATGCCAGTACCAGAACTGGCATCAGGACGAATCCATTCCGTTGGATTCCCTCCAGCCATATATAGACGACGCACTTGACCTGATTGAGTTCGCCAACGGCGGCACCGACACCCAATGGGGCAAGCTCCGCGCCGACATGGGTCATCCGGAACCCTTCAACATGAAGTATCTCGGCGTGGGCAACGAGCAGTGGGGTCCCCAGTACGTGAACCGTCTTGAGCCTTTCGTCAAGGTACTGCGCGAGAAGCATCCCGAGATCAAGATCGTAGGCTCGTCAGGCCCCAATTCCGAGGGCAAGGACTTCGATTACCTCTGGCCCGAGATGAAGCGCCTTAAGGTGGATCTGGTCGACGAACATTTCTACCGTCCTGAGACATGGTTCTTAAAGGAAGGTCTCCGTTACGACAACTATGACCGCAAGGGCCCGAAGGTATTCGCAGGCGAATACGCATGCCATGGCAAGGGTAAGAAATACAACCATTTCTATCCTTCGTTGCTCGAGGCAGCCTTTATGACCGGCCTGGAGCGAAACGCCGATATCGTTGAGATGGCAACATATGCGCCGCTATTCGCACATGTGGAGGGCTGGCAATGGCGTCCGGACCTGATCTGGTTCGACAACAACAAGTCCGTCAAGTCCGGCAGTTACTACGTACAGCAGCTTTACGGAGAGAACAAGGGCGACCGCGTGCTTCCGCTCACCATGAACGGCAAGCCCGTAGCAGGCCAGGAAGGTCAGAACGGTCTGTTCGCCTCGGCCGTGTCGGAAGGCAAGGACATCATCGTCAAGGTGGCTAATGTCAGCGAGACCGAACAGCCGCTGACCATCAACTTCAAGGGCCTCAAGGCCAGGCAGCCGCTCAAGAACGTCGTAGTGACCTCGCTGCATGCCGATGATGACGCCGAGAATACTCTGGACAACCAGGATATAGTCAAGCCGGTAACAAACACCTATCCTATAGATGTGTCAAAAGAATGGTCCGCAACCGTACCGGCCCGGACCTTCGTGGTATATCGCTTCAGCAAGTAATCAGAAGAAGCGGGGGAGTGACTTGTCCTCCTCGAAGATAAAGTTCATGAAGTCGTTGAACGGTTTCTGTACGCGGAAACCTTCAACGACTTTCTTCATTCCATCCTTGCCGCAGAGGGTGCGGTCGCTGATGGGTGATAGTACTGTGAAGCATTTCGGTTTCAGCAGCTCTATGTGCTCCCAGTTCTTGTCGAAGCCTTTGGGTGCGGTTTTCAGGAAATCCTCGCCCACGACGGGATACAGTTTCTTGAACTCCGGATTCTCGATAATCTCCAGATACTCCTCTATGTTGTCGTATATGCTCTGGCGTACCGCCTTCAGAATCTGAGTGGGAGGGCACCATAACCCGCCACCGACGAAACTGTTGCCCGGCTCGATATGCAGGTAGTATCCGCACAGCTGGCTTTTCTTGCCTCCGAACGGATTGATGTAGATGCCGATATGCTGCTTGTACGGTGTTTTGTCGTTTGAGAAGCGCGTATCCCTGTAGATGCGGTACAGACAGTCGGAAGGCATAAGTTTGGCAGCTTCCGGCTCGAATTCCGACAGTCGGCCTATAAGCAGGTCGGCCATGCTTATCACCTTGCGACGTATTTCCGAGTATCTTTCCTTATTCTGATTGAACCACTCACGGTTGTTGTTCTCACTCAATTCCTTGAGGAACTGCAAAATCTCTTTCATAAATTATCCTTTCCAAAGATAAACGGAAATAGTGCTATGGTATTATTCGGCTGTCGTGGCGACGGTGACGAAGATGTGTGCGCAGAATGCGTGGATCAGGGCCTTCTCGATTTCTCCTGATATTACCGAACCCTGCTCAACGGTTGTGCCGGGAGCCACACGGATTGTGATGTCGAAGATCCGGCAATGTCCGGCCTTGCGTGCGCGGAGGGTCTTCAGTTCCAATACCCCGGGAACCGACATGATCGCGGAACGCGTCTTCTCCACCTCGGTCTTGGGCAGCATGTGTTCCATAATCTCAAGGAAGCTCGGCACAAGGAGCCGGAACGCGGGAATGTATATCATCAGGCCGATCAGGATGGAGACTGTGGGGTCAAGCACACGGAATCTCTCACCTAAGAAATGTGCGCACGCAACACCGATCAATGTGGCGATTGAGCATAAGGCATCCAGACGGTGATGCCATCCGGCACCCTGCAGTGCGGGGGAGTCAAGCTCACGACCTGACTTGGTGTAATATCTGTAGAGTCCCTCCTTGGTGACAATAGCCACGATGATAGCGAACACGGTCCATATATCGGGATGTTCCAGCCGGGCGCCGTGCGCGTAGTCGATGACCGTACGGATTCCCTCGATGCACAGCATGGTTGCGATGAATATCATCAGGAGCGAGATCAGGACAGAGGCAAGAGTCTCGTACTTGCCGTAGCCGTACGCATAGCTGCTGCTGGCCGTACGGTAACTGATGCCGATGAATATGAACATGACGATGTCGACGGCCACATCGTTCAACGAATGGAAGCCGTCGGCAATCAGAGCGTCGCTGTGGCCGAACCATCCGACAAGCAGCTTCATGACCATCAGGAAGGCGTTAAGCAGACATCCCGTTATGACTATTCGGCGAATGCGTCCGGATTCCCTGACGTTGGGAGCCATCAGTAGGTCCGTCAGCTGCGCGTTGTCATCATGGTGATGATGACCGTGTTTCATAATTGTCTCTTTTACGGTTGCATGTAGCTGCCGCTACATGTGGCACACAGTTCAGGAATCATTTCCCGAAACGCGGATTGTTCCTGACTGGTACCGGTTGCAATGCGGGTCTGTAGGTTTGACCCGCATTCTTCAACGCTTCGGCAATAGCCTCTATTATACTTGACCTCATAATAATACCTTTTTATAACCTTGTTTTGTTACAGATTTTCTACTTTTTTAACATGCAAGTTTCAGATTGGTTCATAAAAATCCGTGCGAATTGTCCGATATATAAGGAAGATTTTGTAATTTTGCAGATTAAATAAGGCATATTCTGTCAGCATGCGCTCTGAGCAGTATCGTGAAACCGATGGTCAGAAGCGGATTCTGTCATGCCGAAACGGTTGAAACAAAGATTTTGGAAAAATAAATAAGATGAAAACCAACGTAGCGGTATTTTTCGGCGGTCGGTCGGTGGAGCACGAGATCTCGGTGATTTCGGCGCTGCAGGCCATCAACGCCTTCAACAAGGAAAAATACGAGATCATTCCGGTGTATATCTCCAAGCAGGGTCGCTGGTACACAGGACCGAAGCTGCTGGATATACGCAACTATCGCGACATGGACAAGCTGACGGCGGAGTCCGACGAGGTGTACATGCGTCCGGAATATGGCGACTACAACCTGTACAAGGCCAACCCGGGCGGGGGCCTGTTCGGCAAGAAGAACCCTGTTGTCGCCGAGTTGCATGTAGCCATTCCCGTACTTCACGGCACACATGGCGAGGACGGTATTTTCGAGGGTGTTCTTGAGACGATCGGCATACCGTTCGCCGGCTGCGACACACTGTCATCGGCCAACGGCATGGACAAGATCACAATGAAGATGATTCTCCGCTCCGAGGATATTCCCGTGGTGGACTACGTCTGGTTTACCGACTACCAATGGCAGCAGGACCGCGAGTCGCTGATGGACAAGATTGAGAGGAAGCTGGGCTATCCGGTCATAGTGAAGCCCGCTAACTTAGGTTCCAGCGTGGGAATCAGCAAGGCGGCCGACCGTAAGGAACTTGGAGCCGCTGTCGACAATGCCTGCAAGTTCGCCGAGCGCATCATCGTGGAGCACATGGTGGAGCAGCTTAAGGAGATCAACTGTTCCGTCCTGGGTGATGCCGACGAACATCAGAGCAGCGTCTGCGAGGAACCTATCAAGAGCGGAGACTTCCTGAGCTACGAGGACAAGTACATGGGCGGCACCAAGACCAATGCCGGAATGCAGAGCAGTGACAAACGCATACCCGCCGAGCTGCCTGATGAGGTCAGCGAGCAGATCCGCCACATCGCCGGCGAGACTTTCCGAGTGCTGAGCTGTCATGGCGTGAGCCGTGTGGATGTCATGATTGACGAGAAGGACGGCAACATCTATGTCAACGAGATCAATACCATTCCCGGATCACTGAGTTTCTATCTGTGGGAAGCGTCGGGCATTACGTTCGGGCAGCTGATGGACCGTCTGGTGCAGCTGGCCCTGAAGCGCAAGCGTATGCAGGACCGCAAGACGTTCACCTACGACAGCAACATCTTCGCCTTGGGCGGGGGCGTAAAGGGCGCCAAGGGAGCGAAGGGGTCTAAACATTAAATTACCGAGGGAAATCACTATAAAATGAAGAAATTCAAGGAATATAGCAACCAACTCAACCTGAGCGACGTAAACAAGGAAGTCCTCGGCGATTGGGACGCGCACAATCTGTTTGAGCGCAGTATGAAGGAGCGCGAGGGTCAGCCGACCTTCGTATTCTACGAGGGCCCGCCCTCGGCCAACGGCATGCCCGGCATTCACCATGTGATGGCACGTACCATCAAGGACATCGTGTGCCGTTACAAGACCATGAAGGGCTTCCACGTAAAGCGCAAGGCCGGATGGGATACCCACGGCCTTCCGGTGGAACTCGGCGTGGAGAAGACCCTCGGAATCACCAAGGAGGACATCGGCAAGAAGATCAGTGTCGAGGAATACAACGCCGCATGCCGCCGCGAAGTGATGAAGTACACTAAGGAATGGACCGACCTGACCCATAAGATGGGTTACTGGGTGGACCTGGACCATCCCTACATCACATATGAATCGAAATACATGGAGTCCCTGTGGTGGCTGCTCAAGCAGCTGTACGGCAAGGGATACCTGTACAAGGGATATACCATCCAGCCTTATAGTCCCGCAGCAGGAACCGGACTGAGCAGCCACGAGCTGAACCAGCCGGGATGCTACCGCGACGTCAAGGACCTGACCGCTACGGTGATGTTCGACATCGTGGATCCGAAGCCGGAGATGACACGGTGGGGCCGTCCCTGCTTCCTGGCATGGACCACGACGCCCTGGACTCTGCCTTCGAACACCGCCCTTTGCGTCGGCCCGCGTTTCAACTATGTCGGCGTACAGACCTACAATCCTTACACGGGCGAGAAGATCACGGCCGTGATGTGCGAGGACCTGGTTGGATCCTACTTCAAGAAGGAAGGCTCCGAGGCCGATATGGAGGCCTGGAAGCCTGGCATGAAACTGTTGCCTTACCGCATCGTGGGCCGCTGGACCGGTCAGGAACTGGTAGGCATGCGCTACCGCCAGCTGATGCCGTGGGTGAAGCCCACGGAGAAAGTTGACTCGCATTCACCTGCTTATGTGCGTGAGTATGCCGAGAAGCATCCCGAGAAGACATATAACGTGGACCGTTACACATTCGTGGAGATTGCCGACGAGGCATTCCGCGTAATACCCGGCGACTACGTCTCCACTGATGACGGTACAGGTATCGTGCACATAGCGCCGACGTTCGGTGCCGATGACGCCAAGGTGGCCAAGCTGGCAAACGTACCCGCGCTCTATATGCTCACCAAGAAGGGGGAGACCCGCCCGATGGTGGACCTAACCGGCTGTTTCTTCCCGATCGAGGACCTTGCGGAATCGTTCATTGAGAAGTGCATGGACGTGGAACTCTACTCCAAGCATGCCGGTGCCTATGTCAAGAATGCTTACGACCCGAAGTTCAACGAGGGAGGCAAGTATGACGAGAAGGCAGCCGCGTCGGCCGATGACCTGAACGTCGAGCTGTGTGTGGAGCTGAAGCAGGAGGGCAAGGCCTTCCGCACCGAGAAGCATGTCCACAACTATCCCCACTGCTGGCGTACCGACAAGCCTATCCTGTACTATCCTCTGGACAGCTGGTTCATCCGCACTCCCGAGGCGCGCGGCCGTCTGATCGAGCTCAACGATACAATCAAGTGGAAGCCTGCATCGACCGGTTCGGGCCGCTTCGGCAAGTGGCTGGAGAATGTACAGGACTGGAACCTGTCACGTTCACGTTATTGGGGAACGCCTCTGCCCATCTGGCGCACAGAGGATGGCGCCGAGGAAATCATCATCGGCAGCTTCGAGGAACTGAGCAATGAGATTGATAAGGCTGTGGCCGCCGGCGTCATGGCTGAGAATCCCGTGACTGCGGGTGGTTTCGTTCCGGGCGACATGAGCGACGAGAACTATAAGCACATCGACATGCACCGACCTTATGTGGATCGCATCGTGCTCGTATCCCCCTCGGGCAAGCCTATGCACCGCGAGCTGGACCTGATTGACGTGTGGTTCGACTCGGGTGCCATGCCTTACGCTCAAATCCACTATCCGTTTGAGAACAAGATGCTGCTGGACGACGGCGAGGTCTACCCTGCCGACTTCATCGCCGAGGGTGTGGACCAGACACGCGGATGGTTCTTCACATTGCATGCCATTGCCGGAATGGTGTTCGATTCCGTGGCCTACAAGGCTGTTATCTCGAACGGTCTGGTACTGGACAAGAATGGTCAGAAGATGTCAAAGCGTCTGGGCAACGCCATCAATCCGTTCGACAATATCGAGCGTTTCGGCGTTGACCCCGTGCGTTGGTACATGATCAGCAACTCATCGCCTTGGGATAACCTGAAATACGATGAGGCCGGCGTGGCCGAGGTAAGCCGCAAGCTGTTCGGCACGCTGTACAACACATATAAGTTCTTCGCGCAGTACGCCAACGTGGACGGCTTCACCGGTACCGAGGCTCAGGTCCCAGTGTCCGAGCGTCCGGAGATAGACCGCTGGATTCTGTCGCGTCTGAACTCGCTCGTGGCGGAGGTTACCGCTGACCTTGACGATTACGAGCCGACCCGCGCCGCACGAGCAATCGATGAGTTCGTCAACGACCATCTGTCCAACTGGTATGTTCGTCTGAACCGTCGCCGTTTCTGGGCCGGTGAGATGGATACAGATAAGCTGGCCGCTTACCAGACCCTTTACGAGAGCCTTAAGACCATCGCGCTGCTGATGGCTCCCTTCTCGCCTTTCTATAGTGACCGCCTGTACGGCGATCTGATGGCTCCCGCGATGGAGGAGGGCGGATATGCCTCTGTGCATCTTGCCGACTTCCCCGCCAGCGATTCGGCTTTGATTGACGGCGCGCTTGAGGAGCGGATGGGTATGGCCCAGGACAGCACCTCTTCGGTACTGGCTCTGCGCCGCAAGGTCAATCTGAAGGTGCGTCAGCCGCTGCAGACCCTTCTGATTCCTGTCGCCGACGAGCGTCAGCGCAAGGATCTGGAGGCCGTCAAGGACATAATCCTTAACGAGGTGAACGTCAAGGAGCTGAAGCTTGTAAGCAATGAGGAGAGCGGTCTGGTGAAGCGCATCAAGGCCGACTTCAAGAAACTCGGTCCGCGTTACGGTAAGATCATGAAGGACCTGGGCAAGTCCATCATGGCAATGGATCAGAAACAGATCGCCCAGCTGGAGCGTGAGGGAAGCTTCACGTTCGCGGAGCTGCCGGGAGCACCTGTCGTTACTCTTGACGATGTGGAGATCTCGGCCGAGGACGTCCCCGGATGGCAGGTTTCCAGCGACGGAGACCTGACCGTGGCTCTGGATGTGACAGTTACTCCCGAGCTGCGCAACGAGGGAATGGCTCGTGAGCTGGTGAATCGTATTCAGAACATCCGTAAAGACAGCAAGTTCGAGATAACGGACCGTGTCCGTGTCGAGCTGCAGGATGTGCCTGATGTTCGCGAGGCCTTGGCCGGTTTCGGTCAATATCTGGCGGATCAGGTTCTGGCTAATGAGGTCGTGCTGGTGGAGGACCTTCAGGGCGACAATGTGAATGCACTGGACATTGACGGAAAGATAATCAATGCAAGAGTCACACGTGATTGATGATATGCGTGCGCGCAGGTCGGCGTGGCTGTTGACCGCCGTCATCGCCGCGGTGATAGTCTGCGACCAGGCGCTTAAGATATGGGTCAAGACCTCGTTCTACATGGGCGAGGACTTGCCCATAACCTCTTGGTTCCATCTGAAGTTCATCGAGAACAACGGCATGGCTTTCGGCATGGAACTGTGGAACAAGCTTGTGTTGACGTTCGGACGCATCCTGGTGGTCGGATTCCTGATCTGGGGACTGGTCAAAATGTGCCGGTTCGCTGACCTCCGGATGGGATTCCTGGTGGCGGTTGCCCTGATTGCGGCCGGAGCGGCGGGAAACATCATAGACTGCGTCTTCTATGGCGTGATTTTCGACAATCCCTATCCGCCTGCTACGGCAGTAATGTTCCCACCGGATGGAGGATATTCCACATGGTTCGAGGGACGGGTGGTCGATATGCTGTATTTCCCGTTCTTTGAGTTCACATGGCCTGACTGGGTGCCGTTTGTTGGCGGTAAGTTTTATGAATTCTTCGCTTATATATTCAATCTTGCCGATTCGGCGATATGCGTGGGCGTGGCGTTGCTGATATTTTTCTACAGCAAGGATACGGGTATTGCCTACAACAAGCTGTTCAAATCGGAGAAAAAGTATAAAAAGTCTAAAGATTGATATGGGATGGCATAGGACGGTAGGAATCGGTTTGATTGTCGTGGCTGTTGTCATGGCCGGAGGATGCGTGCGCCGTCCCAAGAAGGTGCTGTCCAATTCCAAGATGGCCGCTGTAGTAGCCGACATGGAGCTGGCCGAGGCATATGTCCAGACCCAGCCTGGTGAACAGAATCCTTCGGAGTACCGGGCCGAGCTGACTGCAGGCATATTGAAGAGGCATGGTGTGACGCGCGAGGAATTCGACTCGACAATGAACTGGTATGGCCGCAACATCGATGAGTATTATAAACTTGACGATGAGGTGAACCGTGAGCTGGTCAAACGTCAGAAGGATCTGGCGCGGAAGGGTGGCGGAGTCGTGGAGCAGCAGACCACCATCGATGATATCTGGCCATATAAACGTACGGCTGTCATATGGGAGAGATCGGGCAGCAACATCTTGGACTTCTCGTTGCCCACCTCGGATATCGCAAAGGGCTCGTCTATGTCATGGAGCATGAAATTGCGTGAGCCGGTGGAATCCATGATGATGCTCGGTGTGGAGTATGCCGACGGCAATGTGGCATATGTGAACAGGAGCATGAGCGGGCAGAAACGGCTTGAGGCGACTCTCCAGACCGATACCGGGCGTGTGGTAAACCGAGTGTTCGGTTTCTTCTCGGTCAAGGACACCAAGGACATGCCGGTGTTCATGGATTCGATTGTCCTGATGCCCCGCCCCGTCGATTCTACCCAGTATTATAAGATCAACTCGCAGCGTTTCATCGGTAAGCCCTCCAGACCGAAACCGACGAACAAGAGTGAGGTTGCCGACAGCCTGAGGGCTAAGGATAGTCCTAATGTATCAACAAAACTTAAATAGAATGCGTATGAAAAATACAGAGAAATCGGCACGACACAAGATGATTTCGATGTCGTATTGTCTGACCTTATGTTGTGCTCTGGTATTGGTGTTCTGCCAGAGTTTCTCCAGCAGTGCTGCCAAGTCGCATAAGGGTAAGAAGACTGTCGTGAATACGACAGAGATCGGCAAGGACATCCGTGGCTACCGTGGCCCGGTACCGGTAAGCATTCACATCACCGGCAATGTCATTGATTCCATCGTTCCGCTGCCGAATAGCGAGACTCCACGATATTTTTACCGTGTGGTTCAGTCCGGACTGTTCAAATCCTACAAGGGCAAGACGTTGAAGGAAGCATCCAAGATTACTCCCGATGCTGTTTCCGGCGCCACCTATACCTCGCGTGCGGCAATCTCCAACATCCAGCTCGGCATCAAGAAGGCAATCGCCGAAGCAGAAACAAAGTCAGCCAAAGCCAAATAGGAAAAATAGGTTTGCTATTATTTCGGACAATTATGATGAGGAAAGCGATATATCTGTTGTTGGCCATTGTGGCGCTTGCATCGTGTTTCAGGTCGGAGTCACGTCATGATAAGGAGATAAGCAACGCCGAGAAGCTGATGCAGAGCGATTCGGACAGCGCATTGGCTATTCTGGAGGCGATAGATTCGTCTGACCTCAAGGTTGACTCCTTAAAGGCAAAATTCCATTATCTCAGGGCTTACAGTCACCTGAAGGCCAACCGCTCCATGATCGCGGACTCGTTGATTTCCTTTGCTCACAATTATTATCGAGGTAAAGACATTGTTAAAGATATGCGCAGCGGTTTGGCGCTTGCATGGTACAGATTCTGGATCGATGACACCCCGGGCTCCATCGCAATACTCGACTCTCTTGCGGGGTTGCATGATGTGCCTGACTCGTTAATGACACAGATACATCGAATCCGTGTCTTACTCGGAGCGTCTGAGTATCAGGGGCAACAGATTATACCGCTGGCCAAAAGGCTTTATCAGATGGAGACTGATAGCCTCCGTCAGTTTGAAGCGAAGTATATGCTTATGGGAGGATACTTATATGCCGGTAAGGTAGACTCTGCTTTAAGTATAGATACAGAACTTATCGAATATGCCCGCAGACACAAGTGGGGAGACTGGGAGTTTCAGTTTACAGTCGAACGCGCTCAACTTCTCAGTGAAGCGGGGCGTGAGGACGAAAGCGACAGCCTTATAGGCGAAATATTCAGAAAGGCCGGACCTGAGAACGGCGGCGCCGACTTGCTTCATTTCCAATACGCTTTGAATGCTTTGAACCGTGGAGATGTGAGCCGTGCGGTCAGCCATATTGCAATCGCCGACAGTCTTGCCCACAAAATGAGAGGCGATGACGATTCCTACTTCCGCAGCTACAGCAATATGCTCCATGCAATGCTAGACTTAAAGCGAACCGGACGCGTAAAGCTGATACAGATTACTGGCCTCAATAACCGACAGAACGAGCGTTTCAACCGTATGAAAGCCTCACAATGGGAATCGGAGAGAGGTGCCCTGAATCAGCAGAACAGAGCATTGGCCCTTAAGGCTGGAAACCGACAGAAGACAGTAATTATCCTTGTTATAAGTCTTGTCGCACTTATAATACTCGGCTGCAGTGCATGGATCATCAGAGCCCGACGTCAGCGTGAGCGCGATAACGAGGAGCGTATTGAAGCGCTGCAGAAAATGGTGGACGAATACAAAGCCTCACCAATGAAGGAACCTGGAACTACAGATTCATCTGCTCTCCGCGGCGCAATGCTCAAACAACTCGGCATTATCAAGATGGTAGCAGAGACACCAACTGAACAGAACCGCGAGATGCTGCGCAAAATCTCAGCTATCGACGGTGAAACCAACGGAGAACTCGTTGAGTGGGGTAAGGTATTCGAGATGATCGACAGCCTTTATACTGGGTTTTATAGCAAACTTCACAGTCAATATGGAGAAAAGCTTACTCCGAAAGAGGAGCAGATTATTGTTCTGATGGTAGCCGGATTCTCGACAAAGGAGATTAGCGTTATAACAAGTCAGACTACCTCCACAATCTATGTCCGCAAATCGTCAATACGAAAGAAGCTCGGAGTGCCCGAAAAGGAAGATATTGTGGCGTTCCTTAAAAACCGGGTCAAGGATTAAGAGCCCGTTAAGACGGCACAAGGCTTCATTAAGACTTTTACGAGATGCAACCCCTGAATTTCAGCGGGTTGCATCTTGCGTATTAAGACTTTTATATTTGGTGTTAAAATCGTTTTGGATGTAATTTTGCATCAGAAAATCATTAAAACCAGATGTGGAATGAAGACAAAAAACTGCACTCTCGCGCTTCTCATTCTGATGGTGTCATTCGCCATCGCCTCATGTTCTCCAAGGAAAGGATATCTGCGTGACAGGAATCTTGAACAGGCGACTCTTGCCCGTCTTGACTCCGTTCCCGGCATCCAGTACGTAGGCAAGTCATATGCACGTGAACTTGATGGTGACAAATTCCAGACAGTGATTATATGCTATGTCACTGATTCTGTCGGCAACCGCACTGAATATAATGCGCGTGTCACTACTAATGATGACTGCTCAGAGATTTATTCCTGGGAGGAAATGGACACACGCATCCTTGGTGATATCAAACAAAAGGTGAGCGACAAGATGGAAGAAAAAGGCATCGACATGGACGGCAGCCTGATAGATGCTCTTATTGAACTTAGAAATAAATAAATGCAGACGCTATATGAAAAAGATTCTTACTCTCATAATGGTATTCATGGCCGTGGCAACGGTCTATGGACGTGAGATTACCGGTAAAGTGGCTGGGGAAAACGATGCTCCCCTGGACTATGTCAACGTAGTGTTGTACCGCGACTCAACCTATATAAGTGGTACTGTCACCGACCAGGCCGGTATGTTCTCTATCCCTACCGATGTCGCCGGAAGTCTCACCGCAAAATGTTCTTTTGTCGGATATGAAACCGCCGTAGTCCCGGTCCCTGCTTCGGGTTATTTGGGGACAATCAAGCTTACGCCTTCTACGGTGGAACTTGGAGAAGTGATAGTCCGCGCCACACGACCCTCAACGACGATGAAAGGAAATGCACTCGTCACCAATGTCGAGGGAAGCTCGCTCGCCATCGCAGGTACAGCCAACGATGTGTTGACACGTGTGCCGATGGTGGTGGAGAATGACGGAAAACTGGAAGTATTCGGCAAAGGAGCACCTGCAATCTACATCAACGGTCGCAAGGTCAACGACATTCAGGAACTCACTCAGCTCAATTCTAATGACATAAAGAATGTCTCGGTGATAACTGATTCCGGCGCGTCTTATGCTGCCAACGTGAAATCTGTAATCATCATCCGGACGAAACCGCCGAAAGGCGATGGATTTAGTGGAACCCTCCGTTCGGACAATGGTTTTCATAACTATTTCAGGACAGGAAACCCCATAGATCTGAAATACCGGACCAGGGGTCTTGAAGTCTTCGTCAACTACGGCTGGTGGTACGGTGATAACCGCAATGATCGTCTTAACGACATGACGACCACGACACCGGCAGGAAGATATAACCAGTCAATCCGCACAATATGGCGAGAGAACTACAACGACATGACTGGAAAAGTCGGCTTTTCCTTCATGTTCAATGATAAGCACAGCATCGGCGCTTATTATCAGAACAGCTGGAACCGACACCATACTATCGGCACAACACCAAGTGAAGTCTGTCTGAACGGCGCATTGCTTGACTGCTATAATTCTGATGTAAACAACAGATTTACGGCACTACCGCGCCATAATGTCAATCTTTATTATAACGGCATTATCGGCAAATTCACTTTCGATTTTAATGCTGATTTTCTTTGGTATAGAAACCGTGAGCTTTCATTGAGTGACGAACTCAGCGAAACAGGGGATAACCGCAATGTAAGCTCTGAATCGACCAACCGCAACCGTATGTATGCCGAGAAATTAGTTGTCAGTCATCCTCTCTGGCAGGGACAGATCAGGTTTGGCGAGGAATACACTAACACGCGAACTACAAATCTTTTTACTGCAAACATCCCGGAAGTTTCCGATGCCGACAACCGTGTGGATGAAAGCAATATCGCCGCTTTTGTGGAGTTTGGGCGGCAATTCGGACGCTTCAATGTCGGTGTGGGGCTCCGCTATGAGCATGTGAAATTCGATTACTATGAGATGGGAGAGCATCGCGACGTCCAAAGCAAGACCTACAGCAATCTGTTCCCCTCGCTGAATGTATCCACTCAGATAGGTAATGTCCATATGGGACTGAACTACTCAGGCAAAACCGTCCGACCCGGTTACGGGCAGCTCGACGGAGCAGTCAGCTATATCAACCGCCTCACTTATGAGGCTGGTAACCCGTATCTTAAACCAACAAAAATCCAGACTGTGGAATATATGGCACAGTGGCGTCAGTTCGTCGCTCAGTTGTCTTATATATACTTCAAGGACGGTGTATATCACATCACAGAGCCTTATGGAGTTGATGGGGAGGCAACCATCATTCGCACGGCAAATCTAAATCACCGCCATTATCTTCAGGTATTTGTAGGTGGTCAGTTCAAAGTCGGAGGATGGCAACCTCGCGTGAACGTCGGCATGATGAAGCAATGGCTCACACTGCCGGTTGACACCAAGCCTATGAAGATGAATACTCCGGGCTTTATGTTCCAATGGCAGAACGCAATTCATCTCCCGTTTGACATCTGGCTTAATGTCGACGCTCAACTGATGACACATGTGTGGGACAAAAATATGAAACTGACGAACACCCCATGGTATGTCAATGCCAGGATTTACAGGGGATTCTTCAACAACACCTTCAGCGTCACCCTTGAGGCTAAAGACTTGTTCAACTCCTCCGCCAACAATGCCATTATGTACAACGATGCCGTGAAGCTTGTCCAGAAGAACTTCTCTCCCGGTCGATCAATAATGCTCTCTCTCCAGTACCGCTTCAACACCACCCGTGACCGTTACCGTGGCATCGGTGCAGGCAACTCCGAAAAATCCCGCTTTTAATACTCAAAACGGGATTGTAATGAAAAGCTGTGACATTTGTCACAGCTTTTTCCATTTTTACATATTAACTTTGCGGTAATAATATGAAGACACGTGAAGATTAAGTTGAATCGGTTAAAAAAGACGTGGATAATCTGTACAAATTTTGTGCCGGCGGTTACGTTTGGTCAGCTGATTCGTATCTATTATGTAAGCAATGAAAAGAGACAATCTGACATCCTCGTTCATGGTGCTTCGTGACAAGCTGCACAGAAGCGCTCTGGGATTCCTCAAAGACGATGAGGATGCCAGGGATGCCCTGCAGGACACATTCTTCAACCTGTGGCGAAGCCGAGGAGAGGAGACTGAGACAGAGACAGAGGCCCGCAACAAGCTGTTCGCAGTGTTGAGGAACGTCTGTATCGACAGGCTCCGCAGACCGAAGACGCAGTCGTTGGACGAGGCTCAGGCGGAGAGACTGACGGTCGATGCCGATCAGTTTGAGGATATGGAGAAGCTTGAATCGCTGCTTACATCCGGACTCACGGATATTCAAAGACGCATATACTCGCTCGTCACGCATGACGGTATGGAGTATGAAGCAATTGCCGAAACCCTCGGAATGTCGGTCGAGGCTGTGAGAATGAACATGAGCCGGTCGCGAAAAAAGATACGTGATAATTACAGAAGACTGGACCGATGAAGGAGCAAGATGATATACTGACACTGCAGGAGACGGAGCAGCTCTGCCGACTGTATATGGAGTGCAGACTGTCCGTTCATGAAGAGACGGTACTGCAATATGTGCTCGGCAAACTGCCATATTCGTCGCCCTGCATAGACGAGGTGCGGTTGCTGATGGGCATCTCCATTCAAGCTCCGGTAGAAAAGCCAGTTAAGAAAAAATCCGGCTGGTTCAATAGGCGCATCGCGGTAAGCCTTGCGGCATCAGTAGCCATATTGTGCGCCACCGGCATTCCCCTTTTTAACAACGAACATGGCACTTCGGGCAAACACCCTTCAAATAATAATGATTTTGTTTATATTTCGGCATATAGTCATGGTTCACGACTGAACGGAAATGAAGCAATAGCCGCCACTAATATGGCAATGGCAAAAGCTGATTCCCTTATGAAATTCGCTTCTCTTAAAGAGCGAGACTATATGTTGAAAGCCAACGATATAATTTCAGTAACCATCAATAATTAACTACTTATTATGAAAAAAATTATCTTGCTGTTGGTTCTCTCGATGGTATCGTTAACACTTTATGCAAAGACACCAAATTTGCACGTCGAGCAAATGTTCAATGGCTCCTATAATACTAATCCGAGTGTTTCTCTCAACATATCAAAAAATCAGGAGAAATATTTCAGGGGATGTACCGTAACTCGAAATAAAGGTATACTCAGTAAGGTTACAAAACTGTTCGAGAAAGATTTACCCAGATCTACTCGTTCGCAGGATTTAATATCTAACGGTACAAGATTTCGCTCCATGACAATCATCAACAATGGGGAGGAAATTTATGTTGGCCTTAGCTATGACGCGGACGATGGATGCTATCTTTTTATCAGCGGACCGCTAAAAGCATTTAAGTAACTTCTAATTAAATAAATATGAATAACATTCGTATGCTGCTCTTAGGAGTGGCGGCACTCCCTATGTGCCTATTCGCTCAGGAATCCAACGATTCCGTGCCTGCAAGCTGGGAACGGGAACTCGAACTCAACGAGGTTGTCGTTGTGGCTAATCGTCCGGTAGTCAAGCAGCAGAATGGTAAGATTATCTACATGGTAAAGAACGATCCCTATGCCAAAGGTCTTGACGGTATAACCATACTGGATCGCGTGCCTCGGATTTCGGTTAGTAATGGCACTGTCTCGGTTGCCGGAAAAGGCAATGTGCGATACATCATCGACGGAATACTGATGGAACTGGACGCATCGGCAATGGCAATGCGTCTTCAGAACCTTCGTGCCGAGGATATTGAGAAGATTGAGTTGCTGCCAAACCCTCCATCGCGATATGCCGCGGAGCCTAATGCCGTATATATATCGATCACCACACGTAACGAGACCCTGGGTACCAAAGGAAGTATATATGGCTCCCTTAATCAAAGTGACAAGCTGAGGGAATATTTTAGTGGAAGTATAAGCCATACCACTCGAAAGTGTGATATGTCGCTTGATGCGAGTGTGTCGAATTACTACAATACCAATTACAATGATATTGAATATTCGTTCTTGGACGGATTTCCTTCCCGTGTGTCTTCAACAGGTACTAAATCCCATATGGTTGAATCCGGTTTCAATGCCCTGTTCAGATACAAATTCGCACCAGATATGAATATTGGCGTAATCGCAAATTTCAATTATGAATCTGTAACAAGCAAAGGAACCAATTTTACCGATTATGGAGGATATATATCATCATCAAAATCAATCACCAAGTCGAAGCCAAATAACGCACTTACCCTTACCGGTTTCTATGACTGGACTTTCGGATCCAAAGGAGAGTCCATGCAGTTGACATACAATTATTTCAACCGTCATAGCCCGACCGTGTCTGATATTACAACCATATATAGCAATAGCGCTGAGGATTATGGAGTGAATGAAGAGGGGAAAACCAATTATCGATTCCATAGCATGAAGGCAGACTTCAAGCTTCCATATCGTTGGGCGCAGCTTGAGGCCGGTATGGCCTATACAGATATTCTCAATTCCTCCGTCAACTCATTGATGAGTGCCACAATGAATAGGTCTGAACCAAAACGCGAATCCAATTCTTTCGACTATTCGGAACGCATAGCGGCAGCATATATCACAGCTTCACGTAATCTTGGAGCAGGCTTTTGGGGTAAGGTCGGACTTCGATATGAATACACATTTACAAAAGGTATACAGAGGTCAGAGGGAAGTGTCGACCGTGATGAATACGGGCATCTGTTCCCGTCAATCAACCTTTCCTGGAACAAAGACCGAATTGGCTCATTCAATATCAGTTACTCTATGGGTATGGGACGTCCTAACCTTTGGGAGCTGAATCCGTTCGAGTATTATTCCACGGCCGATGAATACGCTGCCGGTAATCCGAACCTGAAACCGACTGTATATAACAATGCCGAGATTAATTACTACGGTCTGGGAGGTCTATATACTGTCTTATATACATCATTTGCATCTGACGCCATTGGTTACATCCGTAGGTTTGACGAGACAGGCATAATCAGTACTAAGCCGTACAATTGTCTGTTCACGAACAAGGCCGGACTGTATGTCAATTACCGGCGCACTTTCTTCGGAAGATGGGAGATGAAGGCAGGAGGTGAAGTATTTCGGACATCCTCACGTAGTGAGGTTCCGGATTTCAAAATCAGGAGTATGAAGGATTGGTCGGGCAAGGTCGAGGTATCGACCAATATAATGCTTAATAGACCGAGAACTTTGATTTTCTCTGCTCAGTTTACCCATTTCTTCCCTTGGCAGCAGAACCTGATTAATTATGAGTCTTTCCAACTGTTCAACCTCTCGCTCCGCTATTCCCTGCTCAACAATCGCCTTAACCTGCAATTGAAGGCAAATGATATTTTCGGATGGAATAAGACACGGTCTAAAGAACATTATGCTGATTACACGATACGCCAGAAGTTCAACGCGCATACTGCCTATGTTCTGTTTGGCATAAGCTATAGATTCGGACGCGACAAGGTCAATGGCGTATGGCGACCATCCAAGGAAGATCAGTCAGTCCGCACGAAATAGCTGATTATTGGACCAATTAATTATACAAATATGGTATATCCAGACGTTTAATGCAACGAAGAATTCATGGTCTTCTATGAATTTCAGAATGATTCAGTCTAAATATAATGTTATGAAGAAACATGTTCTTGTTTTGACTGGTTTGGTTTTGTTGTTGCTGCTTGGGTCATGCAACAGGAATGACGAGGTGCCTGATGAGATGGCACTCTCCATCACAGAATCCTATTTGCCCTGTACCGTATCCTTCAATTCCAGTGACAAGGAATGGATGGATAAGGTACAAGGATGGTCAGGTAAGGAATTCATTGTAAATGATCTGTCGGAACTGCCGGATGATCCGTTGGGATTCTCGGACGCCTACAAGAAGGTCAATTTCAATGAAAATACATTGCTGATAACATATCAGCTCCATAAATGGCAAATAGAAACCTACCGCATTCGGTACTACCTCAATAACATCGAGGGAACTTATAACTGGTCCATAAGCGTTGGGACCTCTACAGTTCCTGATGACAATGCGGAGCCATTGTATTTCACTCGATATGCCATATTGGTCCACAAGCTTACCAAGGACGCCAAAGTCCGGATGTAGTTCTCCCTGGGCGCTATCAACTGGGAATGAGTATTATGGCACAGTTCAATGCATTTGAGAAGGCACTCGATTTCTCGTTCTGGCGGGAGATATGCGAGAAGCATGGCGAGCTGCACCGTTATCGGCGGGGTGAATATTTTATACATACAGGGGAGGTCCTGAAGAACGTCGGATGGATAGAGAAGGGAGGTTTCAAGCACTCGCTTATCGACAATGACGGCAATCGGAAGACCGTCGGTTTTGTTTTCAAGGAATCAGTCCTGGCAAACTATCTCAGCGCCACGCATGGCAAGCCGATGCCGACAGACATCATTGCTCTGGAGGATTCCGAGGTGATGGTGGTCTCGGCCTTGATGATCCGTGAGCGGCTGATGTGCGATCCAACTCTGTACATCAAGTTTCTGGATGCCCTGTTTGAACAGGCATACGGGCATATGCTGAATGACTATAGATCCACTCCCGAGCAACGCTACCGGCAGTTGCTTGCCCGTTATCCGCATCTTTTTGAGATTGTCTCGCTCGGTGAGATTGCCACTTACCTCAACATCTCGCGCCGTCAGCTGCACCGTATCCGTGAGTCTATAGCCGCCGGCACCGTCGTCCAAGACGACACTGACCTGAAATCCTGATTTTATAATGAAACTGTGACATTTGTCACACCTATTGTCGATTTGTTTTTGTAATTTTACATATTGAATAATATAAGACTATAGAATGCCACAGTTTAATTCATATATCGACAATATAGACACCGACTTCTGGCGCAATCTGTGCCAGAGCCGGGGCGACTTAAGACACTATAAAAGAGGCGAGGAATTTATTACGGCCGGTACGGTTGGCCGATATATAGGCTATGTCGAGTCCGGTGCATTGAAGTACGTATGCTGCTCCGCGAATGGGACGCCGCATGTTGTCGGCCTTGAGTTCGTCGGCCATTTCGTCTGTGATTTTCCCGGATCGCTGTATCAGCAGAAATCCCGCTGTTCCATAATCGCCACAGTGCCAAGTGAGATCTACTGCATCCCTGCCTCGGCAGTGGCCGAGCAGATGAAAACCGACTCCAGACTCCGTGAGATTGTGGATGCAACGACCCGTGAGTTGTTCTATACCCTTTACGACCGACATAACAATCTATATACCAAAACGCCCCAGGAACGTTATGATGAACTGGTTGCGATGGACCAGACACTTTTCCAGTTTTTCTCTCTGCAGGAAATAGCTTCGCTTCTGAACGTGTCACCGACGCACCTGAGCCGCCTGCGCAAGAAGTAGCATGGCCCGGCATCAAGATGCCGAGCCATCTTTGTAACAGGTATACCAGCTTGTGCGACGTTATTCGTATTCGTCAAGATTTTTCTGGATCTCCTCGTCGCTGAGCGAATAATTCTGCAGGTCTCCGTTGAAATACTTGTCATAGCTCATCATGTCGATCAGTCCGTGTCCGGACAGGTTGAAGAGAATGACTTTCTCCTCGCCGGTCTCTATGCATTTCTTAGCCTCGCGTATCGCGGCGGCGATGGCGTGGCATGACTCAGGTGCCGGGATGATGCCTTCGGTGCGGGCGAACAGCGTGCCGGCCTCGAACGATTCCAGCTGGGGAATGTCAACGGCCTCCATCAGACCATCCTTCAGCAATTGCGAGACAATCACGCCGGCTCCGTGGTAGCGGAGACCTCCGGCATGGATATTGGCCGGTTTGAAGTTATGTCCCAGCGTGAACATGGGCAGCAGGGGAGTGTAACCGGCCTCGTCGCCGAAGTCATAACGGAAGACACCGCGTGTCAGCTTGGGGCATGAGTCAGGCTCGGCGGCTATGAACCGTGTGTTGCGTTCGCCCGTGAAGTTATGACGCATGAACGGGAAACTGATGCCGCCGAAATTCGAGCCTCCTCCGAAGCAGCCTATCACGATGTCGGGATATTCTCCGGCTTTTTCCATCTGTTTCTCGGCTTCCAGCCCTATTATGGTCTGGTGCAGGGTCACATGGCTCAGCACAGAGCCGAGTGTGTATTTGCAGTCGGGCGTGGTGCGGGCCAGTTCTATGGCTTCCGATATTGCGGTTCCGAGCGATCCCTGATGGTTGGGAGTCTTGGTCAGGATATCCTTACCGGCGCGTGTCGACATGGAGGGTGATGGAGTCACCTGCGAGCCAAATACCCTCATGATGCTCTTGCGGTATGGTTTCTGTTCATAGCTGATCTTAACCTGGTACACAGCGGACTCAAGGCCGAACATACTTGCGGCATAGGCAAGCGAGGCTCCCCATTGTCCGGCTCCGGTCTCAGTGGTGACGTTCTTGACTCCCTCCTCTTTGTTGTAATATGCCTGGGGGATAGCGGAGTTCAGCTTGTGTGAACCCATCGGGCTTACGCTTTCGTTCTTGAAGTAGATATGTGCGGGTGTGTCCAGCGCGGCCTCAAGTTCATATGCCCTGACAAGAGGTGTGGAACGGTAGAATTTGTACTTTTCCCTTACCTCCTCGGGGATGTCGATCCATGCATCAGTCTGGTTAAGTTCCTGTCGGCAAAGCTCGCAAGCAAATATGGGGAACAGGTCTTCGGCCTTGAGGGGTTCCTTGGTGGCAGGATTCAACGGCGGCAGCGGCTTGTTGGGCATCTCGGCCTGGATATTGTACCACTGGCGGGGAATCTCCTCCTCTTCAAGCATAAATCGTTTTTTTCTTTCCATGAGTTGTAGTATTATCTATACATATCTAATGTACATACATTAATAT
>DXXK01000018.1 GCA_019416425.1 Bacteroidales bacterium | reverse complement strand
ATTCTCTATTATTATGGATTTTTCTCCCTCGATGAGTATGTCTATGCGACCGAGGCTGGATGTCGCCACTTCCGTACTTACCCGATAATTATCGTCAGGCAATACATCGGAGTGTTTTAGACCACATAGTTCAAGTAAAGCATTAGTGAATGCTGAAGCATATTCTGGTTCGTTCCGAGGATTCATATAATAATATGCGTATATGTTTGACCATGCCACTTCTGACTCAGTTATGCCGGCGACACGCATTAATTCAACATTGCTCTGCTCCATAAATCTTACTCTATAATTCAATAATTCTCGGTTCTGATAAGTTAGAATAGTCTGCATTTATAATCGCGCCGTTGGAGAATGTTATTCCGTTTTGGAACATTATTCTATGTTGGGCATGGATATGTCCGAATAGGTGAGCTTTGAGATTATGTAGCGCCGGGAGCCTTTCGAGGATTTCCTCCGAGCCATAGTTGATGCCGTCATCGAAATCAAGGATTCCATAGGCAGGAGAATGTGTGATCAGAATATCGGTATCATCAGGAATACGTGCATAGTTGCGGATTTGGCGGTCGGTTACGCAATCGCCCATAAACATCGGGACACCATAGAATTTCAGTCCATCAATTTCGATGCCGGAGTTGCATAGATAATGCACATTGTCATCGAGACCGCCGATATTGGCTCCATACAGGCAATCGTCGTGGTTGCCGCAGATGAAAATCTTATGGCGATACGGCAAATCGCAGAACCAGTTGAGAAAGTCAATAGCTTCTTGCTCGCTACCGACCATGCAGAAGTCGCCCGAATGTACCACAACGTCGGCTTCGGGCAAGTCCCGTAGCCGATGATGGCAGCCATGAGTATCAGAGAGATGGATAATCTTCATAATTTATAGAACTCTTTAACCCTTTCTGGGAGTTTAAAGCCTGATTTGCTAAATATATTCTGATAGGTAAGTACATTAGGCAATATTTCGATTTGTCCTACAAATGGAATTCTTTGTCCTTTCAAACATTTGGCCAACATGTCTGACGTTATTTGTCCTATGGTTTGATGGTAGAAATTTCGGTAACAGTCATATGCGGCGGACTTGAAGCGGTAAAGGATTGTACCGTAACGAAGTACTTTTCCTTCAGAGTTGTTGGCCCATTGAGAATTATCATCGGATGTCGGTCCCTTGGCGATGCCGATAAGATGTGAGATGGACTGTTTAATTCCAGAAAGATATAAATCTTTATAATCGTGCCTTTCAGATTTAGGTTTAAGCCCGAATCCGATTATTTCTTTCCCGTTGTCAGTGAATTTTTTTGGGAAAACCATCTGAATGGGTATTCCTGGAATCAATGGAAGCAGTGTCTCATATAGCGATTTATATGCTAATACTATATTGGGAGATGAAGCTTCGAGATATTCAGTGAATTTGGATTCTAAAAACAACAGATTGCCGGATTCAGCCTCAAGCAAAACATCGATGCTTGAAGGGTTTCTGCCTTCAATAACAATGTTTTTCACCTCAAACCAGCATCTAACATATTTCTCTCCAAGAAGTTCAAGGGGATTTTCGCTTGATACATTTACAAAAGTCAATAATGCCAGCAAAGCTGATGAATGGAGTGTCAATATTCGGGATCCCTCCTGACCAACTCCCGCAGTTGCTTCGATAAATTTTTCGTTCCAATCCTTGGCATCAATTTGAAAGAGACTTTTTAAGAAGTCGACATTCGCCTTTTTGCCTGCAGAAAATCTCAAGGACCAGTCGGAACTGCCGTTATGTGTAATTTGAATGCCCAGTTGCATTTGGACAATCCGATTTTTTAAATTCGTGACAATGTCTTTTTTTGATATCATATGTAATTGTCTTGGGGTGGACTATTGTTGAGGAATCAGCCGGGACGATAGAAGTGCAAGACATCCACATACTTCGAGTCGGGCTCCTGCGCAAGTGTCACCTTGTGCTTGAATTCCTCCAGCGGGATGAATTCGCATTTAGCATCGAACTTTTTCGAAACGCGTCGGATCAGGATCTCGGGCGTGTAGGTTAGACGCACTCCTAATGATTCCGAAAGGGTCTCGGGGGTACCAAGCAGCAGGAAGACTTTTTCGCCCATGTCCATCTGGAAAAACAGGGGTTTGCCTAACTCCACGGCCGAAAGGCCATTTTCTAATTTCACGATTTTGTGTCTACCGTTCATCAATAGATTTTTTTGTGGGTACTGTATAGTTATATAATACGAAAATCTAATGTTAACAACTGTGAACAAAATCAGAAAACTTGGCAATATATGCATTAATAAATGACAAAAGACTAAATAATCATCTTGATATTAATTGATTATGAGTTAAGAATAATTAACATGTCTTAAAATGGCTTGTGCCATAAAATGACACACCTCAATGTTAACTTTGCCAGGCGAAATGATTAAAAATCATTGTTTTAAGGTATGAATAGAAAATGTTTTTGCATATTGAACAGGTGTATTTTTAGAACACAAGAGCGTAAGATTTCATAAGTTAAGGCTCCGCGGTAAATACATAAGCTGAGACATGAAGCTGGCGCTCGGCATAAGGTGTGTCTGCTCCGCAGTCAGGCAGTCCGGAGCCGCTCAGGACCAAATCCTGTCATACCAAGATCAATTCCGGACGACCTTATGTCGAGCTTTAGCTCCATGGCCATTATGTAAAATGCTGCGTAGCTAAGATTACTGAGTAGCCTTATGCAACGTTGATTACGGCCATGCCTCCATCGAGCCCTTCGGGGTTATGATCTTATGTTCTCCTACGTATATGTTTAACACTTTGACAAAATGCACAAATACTTTATGTTTACCTATAAATTAGGGAGCTGGAATAGCCTTGTGCCCTTAAAGCAAAATATTTCCAGAGGGGAGCCGCCATCAGTGCCTGTTTCATCTCGTCGTTCACAAGAATCCGATATACTTCGTCTTCGGACAGTAATCTGACCTTGATGTCCTCGGTGGCATCAAGATGCTGGGTTGAGATCCTCTCGACATCGGTAGCCAGGAACACATGGGTCAGGTTGTCGGAATTGCCGGGATTCTGCGAGATGACCATGAACGGTTGCCATGTGCCATTGCCATAACCGGTCTCTTCAAGCAACTCCCGTTTGGCAGCTTGCAGCAGAGTCTCGCCCTGTTCCATGGCCCCTCCGACAATCTCGGTATACACCTCACGGAGTCCATGACGGTATTGCTCGACCATGACGAACATTCCGTCACGCGTTATGGCTATGATATTGACCCATGTGGGAAGCTCGAAAATATAATATTCCGGATTGATGACGCCCGTCGGGAGTCGGCATACATCTTTCCTGACATTCACCCAAGGGCTCTTCAATTTGTATTCAGAGCTGATTATTTCCCATTTCTTTATTTCCATATCAATAGAAGTTGTTTAAACTAATCTTCATTATACTGCAAATTTACGACAAATATTTGAAACCGTCAAAGCTTCCTCGTCTTGTCCACTGATATCTTAAACGTAATAGAGGTGCTTGAAGATAATGTAGGCTACGTTGGAAACGTAAGGAACGATGCCTTAACGAGACAGAAGATGGTAAGTGATAGAATCCGTAGGGGAGTGGTCTCAATACGGATATATGTGGAATATAAATTATTGAGGGTTAATATGCGAAGATTTATCATTATTTTCATCACGCTGATTTGTGCGCTCACTGCGTTCTCGGCTACCGATGATTACGATATTCGGCAGGCCAGGCGATACACTCAGGAAGCCGAATACTATCAGAAGAAAGCCGACGGTTATCGCCGGGAGGCTCAATATTATCTCAAAAGAGCCGAGGGCTACCAGCGTGAGGCCGCTTACTATACCCGAAGGGGAGATGCCAGCCGGGCAAAGGATTATAACCGCCGTGCCGACCGGGCTATGGATGACTACAAAACCCAGATGCGGTATGCCGCGAATGCCGACGACACAGCGGCTGACTACCTGAGACGGGCCGCAAGGCTTCTACAAAAATAGATCAGCATGTCACTTATGTGGATAGCTGAGATAAGCAGTAACGAAGATTTAATATGAAGATAGTTTTTGTTTGTACCGGAAATGTCTGCCGGTCGGCGTTGGCCGAGGTGGTGCTCCGAAAGATGCTGAACGACGAGGGTATCAACGGGGTGGAGGTCGCATCATGCGGCACGAAGTTCTACGGCGATATCGACCGCGATGAGGTGATGTGCAGCATCGCCGCCGAGCATGGCTATGATATGGGCGGCAAGGCGGTGCCCATGACCGAGGAGCTGCTCGATTCCGCCGACCGTATCATCGTGATGACACAGCACCATCGCGATGAGGTGACGCGTCTGTTGGTATATCCGCACTGGGACAGAATAGTCCGTTTTAACGACTATTGTTTCGGTGAGCCGTCCGACATTTCGGATCCGCACTTCCAGACGGAGTACATCTATCGCACCTGCTTCGACACCATCGAACGAGGCTGCCGCGAGATCGTCAAGCGACTGAAATAATGTAGCCATCAGGCATGGCTTTCTACAATTATAATATCTTATGACACGCAGAACAAATAGATATGAGAAGGTTCTCGGTAAATTGCCGGATACTCTTGAATGGAGCCACAATCAGGATATCTCGGGAGTTCGTGAGTACTTATTGGCGGCTGACGGCCTTCCCCGAATCTTCCTGGGTTCGGGAGGATCACTTTCCGCTGCCCAGCTTGCCATGCAACTGTCGGTTGAACGCGGCATAGTGGCCGCTGCCATGACTCCATATCAATATATTTTCAGCGCATGGAGCAAACTCCCTGCAAAGGTTTTCCTGTTCAGTGCCGGCGGCAGGAATGTCGATGCCATGAACGCCTACATGACCGCTCATTCTAATCCTTCACAGAAGTTTGGCGCGATGTTGATGTGTACGCCAAGTTTATTAGAAAGCCGGATGGCAGAGGATGGTGAACCAAATGCGTTCATATATAAACTGGCAACCAGAGATTGTTTTCTCGCCACTAACTCTCTTCTGGCATTTTATTCCCTTTTGTTCAGGATTTATCGTGGGGATTGCGTATCCGTTGATGACTGGCGTGTATATGACTCCATGGGTCAGATGCTGAGGAAATTCATCGGGAGCACATACGATCTGAAGACGGAAGCGTGGGGAGAGCATGATGCCGCTCTGTACGGTGCACGCGAAACCGATAGATTCTATGTCCTGTATTCGCCGGAAACGATGCCTATAGCCGTGGATCTTGAATCGAGGTTTTCCGAGGGCTCTATAGGATGTCTTCAGATTTCCGACTACAGGAATTTTGCCCACGGCCGTTTCAACTGGTTCCATCAGCGCAAAGGGCAGACAGCCATAATCGCTCTCTCGACTCCTGAGTCTGAGAAAATGGCAGATGATCTGCTTGCTATATTGCCTCCTGACATTCCGGTAATGAGATTATCCACGAATAAGAACAGCTCCGAAGGAACTATAGACCTCCTCATCAAAGGAATGTATCTTGCAAAATATCTCGGGCAGAGATGGGGCCTCGATATCGGAGCGCCTGATGTGGCGGAATTCGGAAGGACTATTCACCGTATGGATTTCCTTGAAAAAAGCCAGGAAAATACTCCAACTGCTATCAGCGATTAGGCCGGATTTGGAAGTAAAGGGAAATTTTATTAATTTCGCATAGTTATGTAACCCTATTGGGTGCTGTGTAAGAATCCGCCGGAATTATAGGAATCTGACTGGCGGAATATGAACTAATATCAGGAATCATGGGAAGAACATACATTCTTGCTTTCGGCGGAACCGGTGCAAAAGTGCTGGAGAGCGTGACCATGCTCCTTGCATCCGATGCATTCAAAAGCCAGGAGATAGTACCCCTTCTGATTGACTTGGACCGGAGTGGCAGGAAATATTGCGAGGCCACTGATTTGATGGAGCTATACAGATCCATCAACAATACTGCCTATCCCAAAATAATCGGGATACGGATGTCAATAAGGATTTTTGGGGTTCAAAACTGATGAAACTATCAGACGTGGATGAATCAAATGCTTCCCATAATGATTTCAGGTCACCTCTAATAATCGAGCCGTATTATCTGGATGAAGCCTTGAGACAGTTTAATTCCGTCACTTCGTCCTGGAATATGTATGACCCTCTGGATATGCTTTCCCGATCTCTATATGGCGATAAGATGAACAACTCCATGGAGGTTCTGGAGTCAGCATCGGGAATTAACGGTGACATCAGCATTACGCGGTTCCTTTACGGTGTTTACGGTTTATCGAATGATATCAGTATCAAGGAACTGATGAGAATGGTGACTCCTATGGACAAAATAGTAGTGGTAGGCTCCACATTCGGATGCTCTGGCCTTGTAGGCATGCTTGAGATGCTGAGACTGTTCCGAGACAATAATATGATATTCCGTCATGTCGAGAAGGCTTTTGTACTTTTAAATCCATACTTTCAGATTGAAGGACATCCGTCGGTAGACATCTTTAATAATAGAACGGCCTCTTTCTATAAGACATACGAGTGTTATGATGTTCCGAGAACCACTTACCAGATATATTGTAAGGGCAGAATGACAACTCGAGAATATGACTCAAGGGGTACTGCTCCGGTTGGGACATACGCACCACCTGAACTCGCCGCCGCCATGGCCATAGGGGATTTCATTCTCTACCACCACAATACTCAAGATTCCATTATCTGTGACATCCTGGCCGGAGGCAGGCATAACGTGGCTGACCTCCTGCAAGTCACCGGAGTGGATTCAAGTATCTCCCGTGATGTTTCAAGTGCGCTGGGGGCATTCTCGGCATTCGCATATTGCAATGAACAGTATGGATTCATTGAAAAGATAATGCACGATAATGGTCTCCTGCATCATTTATCGCTAAATGGCTCGGAAACCGACGGGTTTACATCCCAAATCCTGGAATTCACTCGGCAATATATTAAGTGGTGGAACGAAATGGCTAAGAATTCAGATGGCCAGTTGGACATTTTTGACTTCGATTCCCAATCCCTGAATCAAATGGTCAGGGGGAAACGGCTGCGCAATCAAGGATTCCTTTTGAATTTTGGAGACCCGGCATACAGGTTTTTTAAGGATGAATTCAGGCGTCGCATAAGTTACAATATCCCTATGGAAGGGATAACCGCGTATGGAAGAATCCTGTCGGCTGTCACCAGTGCTGCCAATGAGGCCACAGGACAGAATTTTACAAACATTTGATTGCTTGACCGAAATGAAACATCCATCATTTTTCTCACGTCTGTACGAAACCGCAGATGCCCTCAGAAGTGTCACCGACGACCTCCGTAACGGCTATCGTTCCGCAAAGGATCAGGAATACCTCATAGTCCAGGAATGTCTTGATGTCATGGAAATGCTGTATGTCCAGGACGAAAGAATTGAGGTAGTCACGGTATCTTGGAATGAACTTGAGAGGCCGCAACAGACAGATCCTCTGTACATACGTATGAGCAAACTCATTCAGGATGACACGGAATCCCTGTTCAGTATCGATTCAGAACGAGGGATAGGAATTATCCTCAGGGAGGGTAAGGTCATAGGTGGACTATCTCCTTTGACATTGGTATACACGAAGCCCGGAATCCTTGGCGGTCTACGTGAGGATGCGTGGAATCTTTCAAGCCGTAGATATTCTTTCATACGTTATCTGTATAGCCTGGCCAGCGATAGAATGCTGCCGGAAATCTTGAGGGATTATGTATTTGCCGGTTTGCATGGCCACATGGATCTAATTCAACGGCTGGAGAGTGACCATCAGTTACCGGAATCTCTTGAAAGAATGAGAGACCGGGATGGTGCCGAGGTACTTGTAAACGGTAATTACATATACCAGAATACCGCTGACAACATGGTTGCCGGAAGCGGATATCTGATACGGAATTCCAAGGCAATGACATCCGGTTCCGAACGGCTTCCTCTTGTCCTGTCTCCATACGGAATCCCGGGTACTTCATATGTAAGGGATTTAATATGGCATCCGGATTTTATGCAATCCCGTGATCTTCGGGATATTCAGGACAGAGTGCTTCTCGGGACCGGTCTCCGTTATCCGTACATGACGGAAGAGGATTTTCTTGCCGACCGCATAATCGAATGCGATTCATGCCAAAGATCCATCAGTCAGCTCTATCTATATAGAGTAGCCGAGGATCATTATGTCATGCTGCCTCTTCGACAGACATTCTTTGACTATTTTACTATAGAGGACGTGGACAATCTGTTGTCGATTGATTATGTTGGTGGCTGTTATCATGTCTACCTCGATGTCCCAGTACAGGCAGGGGCTGTCAGATTCCATAAGATATACAGACAGGATGATATCGTGGAACTGAATCTCGACCGTGAGTTCAATATGGCCATATCTCCTTTCCTGGTAACCGAGGATTTACCGCACCATGTCATAGCTTTTAAGAATCGCCGTGAATGCGTGATGCGCTTTTTCAATTCGGAAACTAACGCTGAAATCAGTTCAGAGACTGTGCGTTCGGAGTTGAACATAGGTGACGGAGCAGGTAGTCTCGTCTTTGCCAAGACGGAGAAACCTTGGGACTATATGACTCTGACTGTAAGCGGGCAGGGCGATGAGGAAGCTGAAGGCATAATCATTCCTAAGTTCGGCAGACCTATGGCCCATCTTCCAGAAGAGTACCAATGTTCAATTATTGTCAACGACCGAAATATTAGAGTACTGCTGTCAAATCCAAGGACCGGGCGTATGGAACCGCTCGAATTCGGAAATGATTCCAGGCTGGTGTGTGCCATGGCCGACACATCGAGGTTTGATGCCATCCTTCGGCAATGTTTCATAAGCGTTGACCATGATGCAGACTCACATAAGTCGATGGCTCGAATACCCTTGTCCGTGAACATAATCGTGCCATCGGAAAATGTGGAGATGTTGGAAGGTGGCAACATAGCGTTCAATCCTTGTGATTGGGTTCCGCCTCATGTACATCAGGTCCGGAACCTGTTCTCGGCTAACCGTATGACTGATAATCGGCAAGCGGAGAAGGTGTTCTGCCAGGAGATAGCATACCTTATAAGGCTTTTCAGCATTGAAAAGGAACTGGCCCATTTGCCAATGATCAGGGTGGAAGTGCCGTTGTGGCTGTCGAGGCGTGAGGCAAATCACTATCGTGATGCTTGGTTCTCAGCGTTTGACGCGGTTGGAATCCACGAGGAAAATATAGAGTTTGTCGATTGCCATGCCCAGCAGTTTGAACGTGACGAGGCGGTTTGTCTGACATGTGGCGAAGCGATCCATGTCGATGTTGACGCTTACCACACGGTATTGTTCAGAGCTGGAGCGGAATCTGACAGCATTCATTATAGGATTCATGATTTCGGTGTCAACAATCTATATGGTGTTGTTGAACCATTTCATTCGCACCATGAGAATGCATATATAAGACAGATAGCAGGATCGGGACAGCATGATCCCGAACTGATGAATATGCTTGACGAGCATAAGGATTGTCTTGACATCCTTGAGCGGTCCTTGGAGATTAACGATTATTCGTGTCGTGAAGTCCGGGAATTTATGTTGCCATACGCTTTTTTTATCGGAGCATTGGCAGATGCCATTGTGGATTTCGTGAAGGAATCGGGTTTGGGAAACAGTATTGATATCATACTTTCCGGGGATGGTCTGCGACTCCTGCGTGGAATATCTGTTCAAACAGATTTAAACAGGACTTTACAGGGTATGATTATAAATAAAGGTAAGTTTGACAGTATCTCAGTCGATATACACATAATGGAAAATCGGGAAGGCTGCACTATCATGCAATTCTATCCACGTCACGTCCCAAGAATGGTAAGATATCTGCCAACAGGAGTTCAGGATGTGGATGTGACTCAGGATAAGGTAAATGATATCATTGAGAAGAGCGGACTCAAGATGTTGTCCGATTTATCACTAATGGTTGACAGAGAATGGATGGACGGTGCCCTCCAGAAGTTGGGAATAAGATCAAAGAAATGGCTTTTGGGACTGTTTGAATCCAGCTACATGCATTGCGCGCATGATTACATACATTCAAATTCAATGCATGATAAACTGCAAGTTCCGGATATGAGGTTCTGGCCCTATTCTATTCCTTGTCACGACTTGCGCTTGATGTCTATCAGCAGCGCCTGTCCTGAATAATATA
This sequence comes from Bacteroidales bacterium, assembly GCA_019416425.1. Lineage (GTDB taxonomy): Bacteria > Bacteroidota > Bacteroidia > Bacteroidales > Muribaculaceae > Lepagella. The sequence continues at coordinate 6,224 of DXXK01000018.1, read as the reverse complement.
CTATGGATATAGGAATTAGGAATCAGAGACAGGATATAATTCAGCTTTTCAAAATAGACGAAACAGATGGATGGCTTATATAATGGAAGTAAGGAGCGGGCATATACTCCGGAGTTCATCAATGCGCTGAAGCCCGGCGAGGTGTTTGTGTTTGGCAGCAACCTTGGTGGGTATCATGGCGGGGGAGCCGCCCGTGTCGCCATGAGCAAGTTCGGAGCGATATGGGGCCAGGGAGTAGGGCTGCAGGGGCAGTCGTATGCCATCCCGACCATGCAGGGAGGCGTAGACACCATCAAGCCTTACGTCGACGAGTTCATATCTTTCGCCAAGGCTCATCCCGAACTGAGATTCTATGTCACCCGCATAGGCTGCGGCATCGCCGGTTTCAGGGATGCGGACATCGCGCCCTTGTTCCGGGATGCCTTAGCCCATGGCAACATCGTCCTCCCCAGGTCATTTGCCACAGTTCTTGAGCCATAGGCGCCTTTATCACATGCTTGCCCTTGCGCCTTGGACCTACACCGACATAGTTGCTCGTGTTTTTCAGCCGTTCGCTGCGGACTTTAGCGCGCAGCGAGTCCGTCATGTAATTGTCATTGTATTGAGCCGGCATTCCGGGACTGGATGTACTGGGTCGGGGTCTGGCCGGTTTCATTCTTGAACATCCGGCTCAGGTGGGCCGGATATTCAAAGCCGAGCTTGTAGGCGACTTCCGACACCGACAGTCCCGCAGCCAGTTCGTTTTTGATCTGACGGATAACACGGTGTCTGATATGCCGTCCCGGACTCTCGCCGGTCATTCTTTTGATCAAGTCGCTGAAATAGTTGGTGGACATGCACAGGTGTTCGGCGCAGATGCTTACCGTGGGCAGCCCTTTGGATATCTGCTGGCTGTCATTTAAGTAGTCATTGAGGAAACGGTCAAATTTAGCCAGTATATCATTGTTCGACAGTTTGCGCGTGATGAACTGGCGGTTGTAGAACCGCTGGCAGTACTTCAGCAGAAGTGAAATGTATTCTATAAGTATGTCGTTCTGATAGTCATCGCGTGGATTATTGGTTTCTTCCCTTAAGCTTTGGAGTATCGATACGACGATGTCATGTTCCTTCTCGTTCATGTGAAGGGCCTCGTTGACACTGTAGTCGAAGAATGAATAATTCTTGATTTCCTTTTCAAGCTGGGTGCCACGTATCAGTTCCGGATGAAAAAGCATGGCCCAGCCTCCGATCGAGATTCTTTCGCCGTTATCTTCCTTTCCTCCTATCTGTCCGGGGGCCACGCAGATCAGGGAGCCGTCTTTGTAGTCATATCTTCCGCAGCCGTACGTAAGTTCAAGATAGTTGTCATCCTGCACGAACACACCATATACACCGTATCTGTTCAGACTATGCCGGATCGGAGAGATCTCAGAGTAATCGATGACTGTAACCAGCGGATGCCGGTCGGTGACGCCCAGATAACCGCTGTAATCTGAGGTTCTGTTGACATTTAGGATTTTAGGCATAGATATATCGTAGATTGTCTGATGCAAATTTAGTAATAATTCATGACATTCCATGAAGATTCATTCTTTTTGATAATGAAGTCGTTTAAATTAATTTACATTTTATAAAAATTCTGAAGAAGTTTAAATTTTATGGCATATTAGGAATACAGAATATCTGCAATACCTTTATCGATATTATAAATACGAAAGTTGTTGTCAGTTCAGGATATTATAGCTATATTTGTGATTAAATATCGAATCTTAAAAGATATCGCCATATTTGCGATGGGAACGATATAAATGCATACGCAAATATAGGCTACACCTATAATATAATATAATCTATTAGTATAATCTATCCAACTTAATGATGGAATACTACTTTCAATACGGAGACAGGGAAATCGATTATCTTAAAAGCCGTGATAATCGATTTGCAGAGGTTATGGACAAAGTAGGCATAATCCGCCGGCGAGTCATCCCGGATATATTTTCAGCGCTGGTCCATTCTATCATAGGTCAGCAGATTTCTACGAAGGCCCAAGAAAGTATCTGGCGGAATACAGTTGCGTTGCTTGGCGAGGTGACACCGGAAAGAATCCTGTTAATCGGTCGGGAGGAACTGCAGGCTGTCGGACTGTCGTTCAGAAAAGTAGATTATATCCGTGACGCCGCCCGCAGGTTTGAATCAGGTGAATTCAATGCAGAGTCATTTGACAGCATGACGGATGAACAAATTGTTGAGAAGCTTACCCAACTCAGGGGGGTTGGAGCATGGAGTGCGGAAATGCTCATGCTATTCTCAATGCAACGTCCGGATGTTTTGAGCTTCGGGGACTTGGCGATATTGCGCGGTTTACGGATGATATACCATCACAGACGTATTGACCGCAAGTTGTTTGACAAGTACCATCGTCGCTTTTCTCCTTGCAACAGTGTGGCAAGCCTTTATATATGGGCTGTCGCGGGGGGAGCGATTGAAGGCATGATAGACTATGCTCCAAAATCATCCAAAAAACTATAACCTATAAAAAGGGAAAGGACATGATTATTACGAGAAAATATGAGACGCCGTGCGGAAGGCTAATGCTCGGTTCTTTCGGCGATAGACTGTGCCTGTGCGACTGGCAGGTGGAAAAGCATCGCGACCATGTGCGCGACAGACTATGTCGTATTCTTGATGCCGAGTTTGAGGAAGGCTCGTCTCCGGTAATAGCGGATGCCATCGCCCAGCTTGATGAATATTTTGCCGGGAGACGACAGGTATTCGATGTCCCATTGCTGTTCGTGGGAACCGATTTCCAGAAAAAAGTATGGAATCAGTTACTCACCATACCATTCGGGAAAACCATCTCATATGGAGAAATGGCCCGACAGATAGGGATGCCGAAAGCAGTCAGGGCTGTAGCGAATGCAAACGGCGCCAATTCGATATCCATATTCGCGCCATGCCATCGTGTAATCGGCAGTGACCATACGCTGACTGGTTACGGCGGCGGCCTTGAGGCTAAGGAATATCTTCTGCGATTGGAGAAGGCGAGATGAGGTTTACTTTTCTATAGTGGTTATCGGTAAGCCCTCTTCTTTCCATTCGATTATGCCTCCATTGAGATTGACAACCTTATATCCGAGTCTGTCCAGAATCCTTGCTGCGGTCAATGAGCGTCGGCCACTTCGGCAGTAGACATAGATAGGGGAGTCTTTGGACAGTTCCTTCTCGGCCTTCTCTTGGAAATCATCGAACTGGACGTTTATGTTTATTGCTCCGGCTATGTGGCCATAGGCAAATTCCTCAGGAGTGCGGACATCAAGCAACTTCACGGAGTCGGTCTTGAGTTCCTTTTGGAACTCAATCGCCGAGACTGAGGGGATGCTGTCGTTGCCGCTGCAGCCGGAAGCGTTTACGGCGCATATGCACATAGCGATTACGTAAAAGGTGTGTGTTGTTATCCTTAACATGGCATTCATTATGGTTGTTTAATATCCTGCAAATTTAACAAAAATCTTAAAATTTCTCGGTTCTTGCCCGTGTCAGTTCGATTGCCTCTTTGCCGGTGACTCGGTCAATGTCGATCCTGACAATGCAGACCGACTTTATGAATCGGGCGATTTCATCTTCCGGTTTAATGCCTGGGCTGTATTTGTCGCCCAACAACCGCAATGCCGCAATCTTTTCGTCTGTCGTTTCCACGAAATGAGCTTTTCCGAATACTATGACACTACGGAAATAGGAGGTAAATTCTTCGGGTATCACATCATCTTTGTCAACCACGCACAGCGTACATTTCGGATTGCGTCTTAGCGCATCAATCTTATGTCCTTGCGCTGCTGAATGAATGAAGATCGCGGTTCCGTCATATACATAGTTTACAGGAACGGTGTAAGGATAACTTTCATCGCCTGAAACTGCCATAACGCAGTATTTGCCTTTCCGTAGGATTCTCACTGCTTCAACAGCAGGTAGCTGTTGCTTGAATCGTCGCATATGTCGTGCCATAATTCTATTATCTTTATTATAATTATTTTACTCCAAGGATGTCTTTAAACTCATCGCGGTAACCGGCGCCCCACTTACGAAGCAACTCAATGATCGGCAGGAGTGATTCTCCGGCAGGAGTCAGCGAATACTCGGAATGTGGGGGTAACGTGGGATATATCTTCTTCTTGATAATCCGGTGATATTCCAGTTCTTTCAACTGTTGGTTAAGCACACGGGGCGTGGCAGAAGGGAATTCACGGTGAATCTCGCTCGGACGCATGGGCCGTTCATGCAACCTGCTTATTATACAGCATTTCCATTTCCCGCTGATAATCTCCATCGTGATTTTTATATCGCAATTGAGGTCGAAGGGTATTTTCTTTTCGTACATACTATTCAAAACTATTTTCGCCGCAAAAGTAATCAAAAGAGTCCGTACTAACAAATTTGGCATGTATAGGGATAAATTTGTCCTTATATGAATAATTTGTCAGTAATTGCCTGTATAGTATGAAACTACTAATTTTGCACTCGGATAAATATAAAGAATATGAAATCGACCGTTGAATTTCATTTGAAAATATGGAGTAAGGCGTTGGCTCTCGCGGCTGTCGTCATTCTCATGGCAGGATGTTCTGCAAAGAAAGATAACAACGAAAACAGTAATTCTATGGAACCAAACGAAAAGAAAGAAATTGTAATCAAATTACTTGCGGAGGCACTTCCTTCAGGTGATATTGATTATGTCCGCAAGGTGGTTTCGCCCCGATGCGTGACAAACCGTGCCGGATTCACCGCCTTGTATGCGGCAACCGGAGATCCGATTCCCCAGCGAGGCAACTTCCTGCAATGGATGGAAACGGGCTGGGCACCGCTGTCATCCGCACTCGGAGACCAGAAAGTCGAGATGCAGAATATCGTTGCCGAAGGAAACAAAGTCATGGCTCAATACCACTACTCTGTCCTGCACAAAGGAACATTCTGCGGTAAACCGGCTACCGGCAAACGTATCGAATGGGATGAAGTGGCGATCATACAGTTTGATGAAGACGGCATGATTACGGAAATGTGGTATATGTGCGAGGAATTGAAACTTGCGCTTGAACTTGGTTTCAAACTTGAATGAATCGCTCAAAAATGAAATATCTGAATAGAATAACAACAGCCATATTACTGGCTATGACATTCAACATAACTATGGCACAGGACAATACTTTGCGGCTTATATATCCGCAGTGGCAAGGCGGAGACATTGCCAAATGGATTACCGAGGTAAAAGATCCGGAACAGGCTTCACGGGGTTACTATCTTGGGGCACATCTCCTTGATTTTCTTGCACCTTCCACGGGGCAGAAAACTCTGACCGTCCCTGTATCAACCGAATTATGCAAGCGGGTTGTGACAGACGGTATGCTTGACCGGAATGCGATAGCACAGCAGACACGGGCGGCTCTTGATATTCTTGACATAGAAAAGCCCGACAGAATTGTCACACTCGGAGGCGAATGTTCCGTAAGTGTTGTGCCGTTCACATGGCTCGCCTCGAAATATCCCGACGATGTTGCGGTAATATGGATAGACGCACATCCCGACATAACACTTCCGGGAGATGTTTATCCCGCATATCATGCTATGGCCGTAACCGCCCTTATGGGAGACGGGGATAAAAAGATACTCGGTCAGCTCCCCGCGAAAATAGACCCGTCCAGAATCCTTTTTGTAGGACTGCGCGATTGGGAGAGGGATGAGATTAAGGTACGGCAAAACGAATATGGAATCAAGCATCTTACTCCGGAGGAAACCGTATCCGGTTCGGAGAAAGTAATCGAATGGCTCCGTAACACCAGCGCATCCAATGTCGTCATACACTTTGACATGGATGTACTTGACCCGAATGAGGTTATCGCCGCAGTCGGAGTGGTTCCTGGCGGAATGAAAATCGCTGAGGTTGTCCGTGTTATAAATGATGTGGCAAAAGAGAAGAATCTGGTCGGTCTGACAGTTGCGGAGCCAATGCCGCGAACTGCCATAATCTTAAAAGAAATGCTTAATCAGCTACCTTTGCTGAAACAGCATCCTTAAATACTCGTAATCGGGTGACAGTTAAAGTTATATCCTATTTGAAGGCAAGCTAAAAGTTATTCTTTTCTTGCCTTCAATCTTTTTTAAGTCAAACGTATTCTATATTTTGTGGGGTCATTCCAGTGTTACACTTATAAAGAATACCTGCATACTGCAACAATATAGAACCTTGTTCC
>DXXK01000017.1 GCA_019416425.1 Bacteroidales bacterium | reverse complement strand
GTCGACCTACGTGTACACCCGGCGCACCCTTGCCGAATTCATCAAAACGGAATTCAAGGTCTCGGACCTCGCCTTCGGACAGCTCAACGAGCAGTTCATCCGTGACTATCAGGATTTCTGCCTGGAAAAGAAGAAACTGGCAATGGAGACGGTGCGCCATTACCTGTCCATCCTGAAAAAGATCTGCCGCATCGCCTACAAGGAGGGGCACTCGGAGAAATACCATTTCTGCCACTTCAAGCTGCCCAAGCAGAAGGAGACAACACCGAAAGCACTCAGCCGGGAGAATTTCGAGAAGCTACGCGATCTGGAGATACCGGAAAAACGCAGGTCACATGTCATCACCCGGGACCTCTTCCTCTTCGCCTGTTACACCGGCACCGCCTATGCCGATGCGGTAAGCATCACCCGGGAGAACCTCTTCCAGGATGACGAGGGCAGCCTCTGGCTGAAATACCGGCGGAAGAAGACCGACTACCTCGGACGCGTCAAGTTGCTGCCGGAAGCACTCGCGTTGATCGGGAAGTATCGTGACGATACCCGCATCACCCTCTTCCCGCCGCAGGACTACCATACGCTCAGGGCCAACATGAAATCCCTGCGCCTGATGGCGGGGCTGAGACAGGACCTTGTCTACCACATGGGAAGGCATTCTTTCGCCTCATTGGTCACGCTCGAGGAGGGAGTGCCGATCGAGACCATCAGCAAAATGCTGGGACACTCCAACATAAAGACCACCCAGATATATGCCCGTGTAACTCCGAAGCGACTGTTCGAGGACATGGACAGGTTCGTCGAGGCAACCCGCGATTTGAAACTTATTCTTTAATCATTTGAATCAGTAGTTGAAAATAAGGTATAAAAATGCGATGGCTACCTTTCCCATCGTATGAATTAGCAGTCCGCAAGTAGAGCGGCACTTTGAAGCTCTTTGAATATTTGTTTTTTCGTTCAGCCAACTGAATAGCGCTTCAATGGGTTCCCTGACAGATGAAACGGCTTGAGAATAAATGTCATCAGCGGCCTTGCTTCTCTGCTTCTCTTCTTCAGGAGCCCCTTTGATTGACTTGACGGGAGCGTAGAACTCATTGGCCTTATCGCGTCTTTCCTGCTCCCAGTAGTCATTGCTTCGGTATATCTTGTCAGCGAAGATCTTCTTGTTGAAAAGATCCGGCATGCATTCGCTCTGGAAGACCTTCAGGTCATTCTCGGAGGCAGGAGAGAGCGCTATCTGGCACGGATGAGGAAGATGCCCTTTCCTGCGATATCCTACCATGTGAAGCTTTAGTCCATGATAGTACAGGTTCTTGGTGGAACAGTATCCTTTGTCAGCGATATCTCTGGCGACCTTGCCTGTACGGTTTCTTCCGCAGCATGTGATTATCGGCATCGAGTCAACAATCACGGTATCATCCTGACAGTCAGAAGGCCTGAACATCCTTAATAACTGCGAGGACAGTTCCCTAACAGCACCGGCCATCCTGTTGAGACGGTAATTGAATGTCTGATAGGACACCAGGTTCGGGAACCAGTCGCGCAAGTACTCTTTAGCGAAGTTGTGAATATCCTTGATGAGGGTGTACTTCTGCTCATGACCGACAAAGAAATAAATCGTGAGGATTTCCTCGTCGGAGAACAACGGTTTCGAATTATTGCTGTATCTTTGGCAATGGTATTTGAGGCTTTGTTCGTACATATCGCAGATATACATATAGATTTTTATTAGTCTATACTCTTTGTCCTTGGGAATCATAACAAGCAAAAAATAGGGGTATTTTTTTACTTTAAGTTACTGATTTCCAAGGATTTTACAAGTATTTCCATCCCTTAATTTTCAAATATTTACAACTAATTCCGAGGCTTAAATGACCTCGGTTAAACTTATAAATCACAGCAGTTCAACTGCTGATTGGAATTATTAACTAAATTTAAGCTTTATGAAACAGACCTTACTTTTTTTGTGTTGTGGGCTTCTGTTTAGCTGCCAGAAAGATTTTGTTAGTTTGCCGTCTGAGTTACCCCCGACTTCATCTCAAATTATTACTGATGGAATGACTGTACTGGGGCAGCAACTTGAAAATCCCTATTCAGTGGGGAATATGCGTAAAGCTCTGGCAAACCTCTCACCGAAAACCAGAGCCGGAATTACAGACATGGATATTCAGCCTACGCATTATTACGTGAAGTTTCATCCCCGCTCATCCGAGGAATTGGATTTAATCCTGCAGGATTCTACGATTATCTGGTATGATATTCCACTGGATTATGAAATCGAGGAATATGGCAGCTATTACCATGATCCTACAATTCCGGATAGCTTGCCCACTTATCAATACGCCTCCATCGAAGTCGCAAAATGGCCTGCGGTGAGTACCATAGGCGTTGATTATGAAATTCTTTCCGACTTGTTTATTCCCGATGAAGACAAGGATGAAGACGATGACGGGATTATGACCCGTTCCGGTACAAAATGGAATGAAGCATTGGCTGATGCGCTGGTCGAAGAATCTTTGCGTTTGACAGGAAACGATAACGAAGACTATGAATCCGGGCCGCAAACACGAGGCCGCAGTAAATGGAGGCCGGCGGGCAGAATTAGCTATTATGATGAAGTACTTGGGAAAACGATAGGTGTTGAAGGAGTAAAAGTCAAAGCCCGTAGATGGTTTACAACCCATACAGGCTTTGTCAATGCAGACGGATATTATAGTTGTAATGGACGTTTTAAGCGGCCTGCAAATTACTCTTTCGGACTTGATCGGTATGAATTTCAAGTAAATGGCGACGGAGTTCGTGTTTTCTATGATGGGCCTAAAAGGAAGGGAAATTGGGATTATCATTTTGCACGCTCAAAATCACAATCAGAATTTTTTGGAGCAACAGTTTTTCGTGCAGCCTACCATTATTATTACAAAGATATTGGCGGTTTACGCAGACCGCCTCAAAATAGTTTCTGGCGAACTAAAATGAGATTAAAAGCCATCAATCAACAAAATAACAGCAGCAATGGTAATTTTAAGTCCGCCAGACGATTTTTAGGTTTGGGTAGTGCAATCAAATTATATAATCCACAAAACACAACGGATGCTATTTATGCAACTACAATACATGAGTTAGCACATGCTGCTCACTGGAGAATGATTGTTAAGGAGCCTGGCACGAATCGTTATCGGGATTATCATGATGCTGAAGATAAGATGGTCGAGAGTTGGGCAACAGGAGTACAATGGTATTTAACAAGAATGGTCTATTCCAAATACAGAGGACGACCGCAAGGGACGCCTAATTATACAAATGTAGTCATTGATCTTGTAGATTCACAAATTGATGACTGGCAAAATAACGGTAAGACCTATGCGCAAGGTGACAAAGTCGAAGGTTATACAATGTCACAAATCGAGAGCGCTCTCATAGGCTGCGATACATGGAATAAATGGCGAGATAATATTAAACGGAAGTATAACAATAATACAAAGCAATATGTGGATGAACTCTTTGCGTCTTGGTAGCATTGTAATGTTTTGCTGGCTGTTATCGGGTTGCGATACTTCTCACACCGAATATGTGCATCATGGAGAATGGGTCTATCGAAATGAATCTTCTCACAAGATCGAAATAAAAGGAGCTATTATATCCTGGACGATACTTGAAACTACTACGTTTATAATGGCTCCGACCCAAACTTATTGCATTGATTTTTGGTCGGACGGAGTGAAAGACATTACACCGGATGCGATCGGGTTTCCTTTCGAATATCTTCCGCAGATCGAGTGTCGTATGACAATAGATGATTCCAAAACGATTCTATTAGAACCGAATAAGGCGATTCGGAATAGGAGCAATTATCAGGTAGAGAAATTGGCTACAAACTATTTCCGGTTTACTTACGTTTTCACCGACGACAATCTTGCCGACCTGATAAAGTGATTTATCATTGCGAGGCTGCTGCCGGATAAAAGGCGGCAGCCTTAAATGCTGCTTATTATACCAATAACAGAGTACTTATGGAAAGTGCCAAATGGAGAGGATATCGTTTTCCGATCGAAGACATTTGCTGATGTCAAGCGACTGCTGCTGGATTATGCAGCGAAAAATAAGTATGCTGCGCAATTGTATAACTTAACCCCGGAAACAATCAACCAATTATTCGCTGTCTATGAAAACTAACAGAACGATTTTTACCTTGCTACTGCTTGGCTTCTTCTCTATGCTTTTCAGTTGTGACACAGATTATCTATATAATACGGAGATCCGCATTGAGAATGCCAGCCAGCACGATATCGAAATAATTGTAGAGAAACCGAGTAGCGAATTTTTAACCGGCTCGGTTGCGCTAAAAAGCGGCACAACTTTCACAACAAAGCACAGTATCGATGGTGGATATGGTTTACCGAATCCAGTTGATGCACAGATTAAATTCGACGATGGAACCACAATAACTCACCACTCGGAGGATGGCGATACCTACCATAATTTCTGTTCCGCAACAGCTTTCGAAAAAAAAATGCAGGGAAAAAGGAGTGTGGAATATATCTTCGTATTTACGGACGAAGACTACGAATATGCCAAAAAGCATGCAGATAAAACAAAAATATAACAATAAAATAAGGCAATATGTGGATGAACATAGTGATTTATCATTGCCTGATAAAATAACAGATTTAATTATCTGAGAACAAATCAAGCGGTAGCATGAAAGATGCTACCGTTCTTTCTTGTACTTTTAGCCTCTGTCAAAGGGTTTCTTGTGTAGTTCTCAAATTCGCCTCAATACCGCTTTCGGAATATAAAAACAGTATTGCGGAAAACGCGGACAAATTGCGGACATGGCAGATAAAATAAAGCTGTCAAATGATTAATCGCTAACAATTTGACAGTTTCTCGAAGTACCCGGAGTCGAGGAAATCGTCACGCCGGACAAAGACGTCAGATAATCCAATGTCTTCTGAATCTCAGGCGTCACCTCGTCGATTTTGATGGTTATGTATGTTATAACGGTCTAATATTAAACGTCTCTGTGCAAATATAACGAACTGTATTAAAAAGCAAATAAAGAGGTAAAAAAATGAACCGAGAATTATTTTTTAGTCGAGACAAACCCGTCGATATATGTTGAGTCGGTCGTAGCGATAGCGAATGCTTGTCTGGGGGGCGTGTGGTCGCTGGTTCGAATCCAGTCACCCCGACTGATGAAAAATCCTTGATATTCAATCGAATATCGAGGATTTTTCTTTTGTGGTATATAGTCCGAAAAATGGCGGTGGTACACAAGTGGTACATAAA